>JBBCHN010000006.1:0-52323 GCA_037200105.1 Candidatus Saccharimonadota bacterium
ATGCAGTTGGATGAAATACGGACTAATAAAAAAATACCAAATGCAATAAACCTTTTATTCCTAAACAATAACTTGTACGAAGGTAAGGAGGCTTTAGAGGCTTTATTTAACAGCCTCAAAGCTGATAGTACTTTTAAAGACTTTGCAGAATACAAGGTTATTATGGTATCGGCTATCTGAGAACCGAATAGAGAGCACTCAATCCACTGCAACACATTGATAGGGCCTGAAACTAGTTTTGAAGAATACTATTCTACCATCGAATCTGATATTAATCATTTCTACGATCATGGCTATTATGAAGGTGTATTTTCTAGATACAGGGTGACTTGCTATAATGTTGACAAATTTAGGAACAAGAAGATTAAGATTACCCTGGATGCTACAAGTTTAAAGGTTAAGAGTGTGACTGATCTCAATCCTGTAACTCCAAAGAGTCCGAGTCCCTTTTCAAGTCCTAAAGGTCCAGGACTAGGTGGAGGACAAAAAAGGTCCTTCCACTCATCTCGATCAACTTCAACTGCCGCTCCTAAAGATAATAAAGAGAAACTAAACAGTTTAAATAATATAAACCCTATATCGGAAGGAAGACTGGATAGAAAACCTAAACCATTCTGTACATTTGACTTAGAGACAGTTGCCTATAAAACACAAAGGTCTGACGAACAAGTTCCGGTAGTAATAACTATGGCTTATCATGATACAGTTTCAGCTCAATCTGGTATCCCTCTAAAGACTAAGTTATTTAACATAAATTATCTCAACTTAGGTGTAATTTCTATGAATAAATTAGTTCTAAAGATGTTTAAAGACTACTTTGAATTCGTAATAGATAATAAACTTACTTTACATTTCGCTCATAACCTTGGGGGCTTCGATGGTATTTTCTTATTTAAATATCTCAATCTGTTATACGGACATGAACAAATATCAGTTCTAATGGACAAGGATAATAAGTTTATATCAATAAAGCTTAAAGTTAATAAAACATTAATTATAGAGTGAAAGGATTCCTTAAGATTGTTCCCCCTAAGTTTAAACGACTTATGTGGATCGATGGGGGTAGAAGGTAAAGTAGAAGCATATGACCCTAGTTTTAATCAATTAGGTATGTTTAAAGACCCTGAACTACTAAACAAATTCTTTAAATATGCATTACAAGATTCGATAGCATTACATAAAGCTATTACGGTTGCTCAAGAGTTGTACCTAGAAAAATACAAAATAGACATAGCTAAATTGTATTCATTGCCCAATCTAGCTCTAAAAATATTCCGAGCTCACTTCATGCCTAAAGATATTAAAGGTATCCCGATACTAAAACCCAACATAGATAGTTTCGTAAGAAAAGGGTACATAGGAGGAGCAGTAGATATATATAAGGAGCATGGGGTTAATATCAAACACTTCGATGCTAATAGCCTATACCCTTACGCACAATCAAAAGAACTGCCTTTTGAATGCCTAGGGTTTAGATATAGAGTTAAATCCTTAGATAATTTCTTTGGGTTTGTTGAAGTAGAAGTGGATTGTCCATTGGATATGGACAAACCGATGCTACCATTAAGGTTAAATAATCAGACTACATTCCCTGTAGGTAAATGAAAAGGTACTTATTTCTCTGAAGAACTGAAAGCAATGTTGCCTTTAGGTTACAAGTTTAAGTTGTTAAGCGGATACGAGTTTTCTAAAAAGGTAATATTTGATAAGTATGTAGAACACTTCTATGGATTGAAAAAACATGCAATAGGAACGGAAAGATATATAGCTAAACTAATGCTGAATAGCCTATATGGTATATTTGGAAGAAGATTAGATACACTAACACCTGTAATAGTTAAGAATAGTGAGATAGATGCTGTAGCAACAACAGTTAAAATATACTCTGTAATGAATGTTACGGATACACACTCATTATTACTGATTGAATTTAATAAATCGTTTGAAAGCCGTAAGAAGTTAAACTGTGTGTTGGAGACTGAAATAAACGTGTTCAGATTAGGAGTTAAATCTAATGTGGCTATAGCTGCTGCTATAACCGCATATGCTAGAATACATATGATGACCTTCAAGTTGGATTATGATTGCTATTACTCGGATACTGATAGTATCTTCACACCAGTGGATATAACATCAGTAGCCCCCCATCTAGTTGGACCGGAATTAGGACAGCTTAAAGATGAACTGTCTGGCGGAGTAATAGATGAGGCTTTCTTCTTAGGGATTAAACAATATGGGTATACTTATAAAAAAATCGAAGGAGCGCCCTTTGGTGATAAAGTAGTTAAATCTGTATGAGCCGGCGTGGAAAGAGACTCATTAACATCTGAAGATCTTACAAGACTGGTTAGAGGTGAAACAGTTACAAAAGAATCTAAACCTAGATTCCATAGAAACATGACAGAACTATCTCTGAGTATACATCCGTTAAATCTGAATATTAGGAGATCTCAATCCAAAAAACTGGATAGTAATAGATATATACCACCTGTTGTTAACTTAATCGACCCGTTAAACTCCCCCTTAAGCCTAATGATGCCCCACCCGCTAAGGCGAACCTAATACCCCATTACCTAGGCCCAAGCACCCCTCCCTTATGCTTTGTTGCCAAAGCATAAGGATAGGGCATGGGAATATGGTATTACCATCTACTTTAAGAGGTAACATGGGATTATCACCGTAGTAACTCACTTCTGCAAAACAGAATCCAAAGAAGTTATCCAGAGATTCTATTTTATTTTTATAACCTAATATTTCATATGGGATTTCTTTACACTGTGCATGTGGATATAGGCTGTTCACATCATAGTATCTAAGATTCTCACCATATTTGTAATAATAATCTGTAGCCCCTCCTATATAAGCGTGTCTCACAAACGCATCTACACTAGGTCCCAATGTTGGTATACTGTCTACTAGCATAAAGTTTTTCCTATATATTTTAAGGGCTAGAGAAGCTGTTGAATAACATGTTGCTATATCAATAGTATATTTGCTAATGTATAGTTTCTGAGCGTGTGTTAAAATTCTATAAAGCGCCACACTATCTGCTAGGCTATAATCTTTAAATTGGTTCAGTATATCTGGGTTGCCTTTAAACATATCTAAGTCCGAATAAGCAGGGTTATATGAATTAGTTTTACCGGGTAATTTAAAGTTATTAGCTAGATCTTGCAAACCTATAGGAAATAATCTATAAGAGTCTTTTCATTCTAATACTCCCGATTCCAATTTTAATCTTAAACTAATAAATTTATGATCCTTATCTAGTAGACAGCTAATATTCTCAGGATCATAAATTGAGTTAAGAGCTTTGAATGTGAATAAACCATCAAACCCACCTAGTCACCAAGGGTGCTTATGAGCAAATATAGTCGCAGATGTAGTTAAAGATTCTAAATGATTAAAGAATTCTTTGAACATGTCTAGAGATAATCTTTCAAGGTTAGAATAGTCTGTCAGTAAGGCTGCATGATTTATTAAGAATAGTTTAGATCCGTCTCAATTGCACATGGAAATAGCTATTGGTATTTGGTAGCCATGAGGCCCTGCTAATGTTTCAATATCAAAGGCTATTAATTTCCCAGGTATGATATTTTCAGCTAACTGTTTACTTTTCAATCTCGTATAGGCTCTAGTCGAGGAGTGATTGGGTTAGTGAGGAAGGCGAAATACATAATCAGCTCTTAAAAGGAGTATAGAGAGATATAAAGATAATTAGTTTAGTATTGGAACTAATACCTTGATCTCTAATTCAGTGCCTAATGGTTCTAAAGAACATCAATTTTTTCATAGATAATTATGAGTTTCAATATCCCTAAACTAATGGCTAGATTAGCTTTAAAAATATTAAGGCTCATTGTATTATAGACTCATAGGTCTATTATTACGGAGCTAGGTTAATAAAAACAAGCGCAAAGTCTGCCCATTCCATTCCCCTTCCCTTATGCTTTAGCAACAAAGCATAAGAATAGGGATGGAGGGGCCTTAAGGATGGCGACAAAAACAAAAAATAAAATAAATAAAAATAAAAACAAAAAAACAAAAAATAAAAATAAATTAATAATATGAATAAACTTTTAAACTTAATATTTAATCCAATTTTAAATGATGCACCTGAACCATGACAGATGGGATTCCAGGATAGT
Organism: Candidatus Saccharimonadota bacterium; assembly: GCA_037200105.1. Classification (GTDB taxonomy): domain Bacteria; phylum Patescibacteriota; class Saccharimonadia; order Saccharimonadales; family UBA4665; genus JAJZKE01. The sequence goes on from JBBCHN010000006.1 coordinate 4,149, forward strand.
GCAGCACCAGGTTTTGAAGGTATAAACGATCTTCATGACTCTATCTTTTTCTATTTAATAGTAATTTCAATAGCGGTATTTTGAGTGTTATTTAGTGTAATTATAAACTTCAGTTACAAAAACTCACCTATAGTATATAAATACTCTAACCATGGAACATTAATAGAATTAATTTGAACAATTACACCTGCTTTAGTATTAATTGCTATAGCATTCCCTAGTTTCAGATTATTATATATGTTAGATGAAGTAGTAACACCAATAATGACAGTTAAAGTTATAGGACATCAATGATATTGATCATATGAATATGCTGATTTCATTAATGAAAATGACGAAACAATAGATTTTGACAGTTACATGGTACCAGATAGTGATTTAGAAGTAGGGCAGTTAAGATTATTAGAAGTTGATAATAAAATAGTAGTACCAGCTAATGCACATATTAGATTAGTTGTTACATCAACTGATGTAATCCATGATTTTGCTGTGCCTTCTTTAGGACTTAAAATAGATGCTGTACCTGGTAGATTAAATCAAACATCATTTATAGCTTTAAGACCAGGAGTTTTCAGAGGACAATGTTCAGAAATATGTGGAGTATATCATGGATTTATGCCTATAGCTTTAAAAGCTTTACCTTATGAAGAATTTTTATTCTGATTAGAATCGATGTCTTAAGGTAATTAAATCTTGCCTCTTCAAGTAATCTAAGTCACCTAGCGATACTTCAACTACTAAATGGCAATCCTGTCTGCCTTTAGGTTCTCGAAGGACGATCTTTAAGCCCGAGTCTCAGCACCAAGGGCCGGGCAGCATAGAACAAAAGGGTACCCAAAGCGTCCTGCTGCCCTGCCCCTCCCTCCCACATGCTGCCCTGCCTCACCATCCTTCAGGGTGCACTCTCCCTCACTGCGCTTGGGCCTCCTGCTTTGGCAACAAGGGAGGGTGCGCATCCATCCCTGCCCTTTGGGCTAGGGGAATAGGAAGCGCCTTGGCACTTGCCAAGGCCCTCCCTTATGCTTTGGCAACAAAGGAAGGGCAGCAGGGAAGGGCCTTGGCAATGGTGAGAAGATTTAGGCAAGGGTTCTGTTCTTTAAGTCGATTTTTAGGCCGTTTAGGTAATAGGTGTATGCTTATTGGATATCCTATACTTAACACCAACCAGCCTTCTTCTGTATTACTCTGTTAAAGACACAATACAAAAGGCCTAACTCCTTGATAATAAGTCTTCACCAGCCTTGTCGTACCCATGGACACACTGCAAAGGTCTGCCTTTGAGTCTTAGGCATAATGCACAAGGCAAACAGTGTATTTATAAGGTGAGTACTAGGCCCCATGGATTAAGGCAAAGATGCTAAGGTTGTGAACACTGCTTTAGCAATATATTGAAAAGTCCTACTACCTTTGGCCTTTTACTATTAAGATAGCCGACAGGATAGGCCTAGTTGCTGACTATCCTTTTTTATTAGTTCCATTCAATCTTTGTATAAAAATAAGATTATAATATAAGCCCTCAATGAAAGCCTTTTGGCTTTGAGCCTAGATGTTTAGGTAAGGCATATAGTGGTGCATAGTATATAATTCTTATTTCAACTATTTCAATAATAGACCTTCTTGTAGCCTAATAACCTTAATACCTTTTGAGTCTTAAGGGTTTAGGCTTGATGATAGCAAGGCATTATTCCTTGCTTAAATAGCACTAGTAAGTCCTTAGGGCAAACTAATACACATAAGGTCCTTCAGTTTGTTCCGCCCATTCGCCTTAAGTCCTTCACCTTTGCCTTGCAGGCCTTATAGTGCCCTCACCTACCTGCACCTGGTGCCTTGTGCGCATACTTCAGGAAGCGCCTTGCTGCTGCCCTTCCTTTGTTGCCAAAGCATAAGGGAGGGCCTTGGCAAGAGGGGTAGACTGGTCCTAAGGCTTAAATATAGGAATACAATGACAGGGCTATAGTGTAGGCAGACCTTTAGAAAAGATGCTCTAAAGGTAATGCAAGGAAAAATAATAAAAATAAATAAAAAAAAAAATAATGATAAATACTCTTTATAATTTATTAGAAGTTTTAATAGTAATAGTGCCTGTACTATTAGCTGTAGCTTTTATGACTATAATAGAAAGAAAACAATTGGCAGCTATGCAAAGAAGGGTAGGTCCTAATACAGTAGGATACTATGGAGTATTACAACCATTTAGTGATGCTTTAAAATTAATACTTAAAGAAACGGTAATACCAGCTCAATCTAATAAGTATTATTTTATTTAGCTCCCCGTATTTACATTAATCTTTAGTTTATTAGGATGAGGAGTTATACCATTTGGTCAAGGATTAGCATTATCTGATTTTTCATTAGGTATTTTATATACTTTAGCTTTATCTTCTTTAGGAGTATATGGTATATTATTTTGCAGGTTGATCTGCTAACTCTAAATATGCTTTTTTAGGATCATTAAGAAGTACTGCATCTATGATCAGTTATGAATTAATTTTAAGTACGGCAGTAATAATAGTTATATTATTAACAGGATCATTTAATATGACAAATATTATTGAAAATCAACAATCTATTTGATATATAGTTCCTTTATTACCTGTATTTATTTTCTTCTTTATTTCTATATTAGCTGAAACAAGTAGAACTCCATTTGATCTACAGGAAGCAGAATCAGAATTAGTTGCAGGTTTCTTCACTGAACATAGTTCTATTATATTCGTATTCTTTTTCTTAAGTGAATATAGTTCTATTGTATTAATGTCAAGCTTAACTGCTATTTTATTTTTTGGTGGTTATAATTTAACAGAAATTTTTGAAAACAATTCGATATTTAATATACAAAGTATAATATTAGGTATTAAAACTTGTTTATTCTGTTTCTTATTCGTTTGATTTAGAGCTACTTTACCTAGATTAAGATACGATCAGTTAATGCTATTCTGCTGAACAGGTATGTTACCTATAGCTATTGCCTTTACTATTTTAGTTCCTAGCTTATTGATAGCATTTGATTATATGCCTTTTATATAATCAATATTACTTAATATCCCTCATCCGCCTTATCTTAGTCCCGTTATTTACAAAAACCTCTGCCTGCCTTAACACCTTCTACCTCTAGGGCACACATAACGCAGGGAGGCAGTGCTGCCTTCACAAATGCCCCTTCCCCAGGTCCTAGTCCCTTTAGCTAAGCGCAGCACCTTCCCGTTTACCATCTCCTGCGCATCCATCCCTGCCCTTTGGGCTAGGGGAATAGGAAGCGCCTTCAAGCGTCAAGGCCTTCACTCCCCCAGCACTAAGCACCCTTAGAAAATGCGCAGACGATTGCTGATGAGGGCATGGTGCGCACTCCGTCCTGCCTCACCATGGCGCTTCCTATTCCCCTAGCCCAAAGGGCAGGGATGGATGCGCACCCAAGCACCAAGGCCCCTCCCTTGGTAGGCACAAGGCCCTTGGAAGGCGCTTCCTATTCCCCTAGCCCAAAGGGCAGGGATGGATGCGCACCCTTATGCTTTGGCAACAAAGGATGGGCAGTGCAGGCAGTGAGGGCAGTGCATCCTTCAGGAAGGTCCTAGGAATAGGAAGCGCCATGATGACTTAGAGCCTTAGTGTGGAGTGGAGCTTAGGCATAGCAAGGATGTAATTATGCGCTTTGCGCCTTCAACCGTAAAAGTGGACTTATTAAATTAATAATTATTATTAAATATTACAAATAGTAATTTATGCTCTACCATATACCATAATTTGTTATGAGATAGTGGTAAGAGAAAAAATACAAACTCTCTCACTCCTTACTTTGTGCCTATCCTTCAGGGAAGGGCCTAAGTTTATATAAGCCTACAGACCGTAGAGCCTAAGTAGGCTTAGGAGTAGGGCTCTGAGAAGGCTAAAGCCTAGCAGTTTTATTGTTCTAATTCTATAAAACTTTTATTTTCATTTAAGGCTAGCCTTTGTGGACTAAATGACCTTATTTTATAGATTAGATTGTAAAACTGAATAAATAACAATATACAATGATTTTCAACACATTACCTTTAGAATCTAATGTTATAAATCAATATACTATTTCTTCTCCTTTAGATCAGTTTGAAGTAACTAACCTTATCGGTTTAAATGCTCCAATATTAGGATACTTAAATCTTAGTTTAACTAATTTAGGATTATATTCATTAATAGTACTATCTATTATATTATCATTACACTTTGTAACAACTAATAATAATAGAATAATACCTTCAAAATGAAGTATAGCTTTAGAAAGTTTCTTTACAAGTATAAATTCAATGGTTAGAGACCAAATAGGATCAGCTAATGAAATTTATTTACCTTTAATATACTCATTATTTGTATTTATAGTAATAAGTAATTTAACAGGTAATATACCTTATAACTATACTATAGCTACATCTATTATAGTATCAATAGGTTTAAGCTTCACAATTTTCATGGGAGTAACAATCTTAGCTCTATATAGACATAGATTACATTTCTTTGCTTTTTTTGTACCCTCAGGAACTCCTTTAGCTTTAGTTCCTTTATTAGTATTAATTGAATTAGTATCTTATATGGCTAGAGCTGTTTCATTAGGAGTGCGATTATTTGCTAATATGACAGCAGGACATACATTATTAAAAATATTATCTACATTCTTAGGTCAATTATTCTCAAGTAGTATTTTAGTATCTATTTTAACTTTAATACCTTTCTCTATTTTCATAGGATTAATTGGTTTAGAATTAGCAGTATCTTTAATTCAAGCTTATGTATTCTGTATTTTAACTTGTTCTTACATTAAAGATGCGGTATATCTACACTAATAAATAACTTAGGTAATAACTATAACCTTTGTCAGACTAAGATACAGGAATGCAGGTCCTAGTCCTTCCCGGGCCTGGCACTTCAGCCTGACCCCTTTAGCCCTAGTCCCTTTGGACTAGGATCATCTGTCTCCCCCCCCCCCCTTACCAGACCTTAGGGGCCTCGTTTGATTAATTAAAAGTAATTATAAATAACAGCTATTTAACCCATATAGCTATAAGATACTAAATTGGTAAACAGAGGTCAAGAAGATGATGAAATGTAGTCCGTAATAAATTAGAACATGGTTTTTTATATATTTTTTAAAATTGGTAACCCCTTACCATGGTTTAATTACTATACTGTTCTAAGACTTTGTGTGCTAGTCATCAAGTTCCTAGTCCCGCGCCCACACCTTACACCCTGTACCTAGGCCTTTGCATCATGTACTGCCTGCCCTCAACCTCTTCCCTTTGCCCCTCCTGAAGGATAGCAGCAAGGGAAGGGCAGGGAAGGTAAGGGTGCGCTTGCTTTGGCAAGCGCCTTCCTTATGCTTTGGCAACAAAGCATAAGGGAGGGGCCTTGGTGAGTGAGGGATGTTTAGGAAGATCTAAGGCTTTTGAATAAAATGATACTTTAATTCAATCTATAAAAGAGGAATGAAAATTTCAGTATTAGGCACCTCAATTCATAACTGTCTAGCGCCTTTGGCGTTTATGTTCAGAAGGCGCTAAGGATGAGGGCCTTGTTTATATAAAATGCGATATTCCACAGGGACCTAGTACTTTTTTTAGTCTTAGGCATCATCAAGTCATGTTATTGATGTATTATGTTTTTTATCTAATAATCCTTATTTAATAGCCTCGATAGCTTAGTTGGTTAGAGCACTATAGTGAAGTTATAGCTACGAATGTTCGATTCATTCTCAGGGCAACTCCCCTGTCTCCATTCCTAAGCCCTACCACTCACTGCGCACTCACTCACTACTCCCAAGCACCAAAGGTGAGGGAGCCCATTCCTTGCCCTCCTGAAGGATAGACGCTTCCTGAAGGTTGCGCAGCAGCAAGCATGGGACGGAGGGCGCTACCTATTCTCTTCCCTGCGCTTTGTGCTATTCCTGTTTTAAAAAAAATCCAGGTTAAAAGATTTTTTTTATAAAAATATAAAATACATATTATGTTAAAAAATAATTTATTAAATACAACTAATGTTGTTATTAAAGATAATAGAAAATTATTTGTTGGGAATGTGAAGTTTATTCATAGTAGTTTTGTTCTTTATTCTAGTTCCTCTTTAAGTTTAGAACAAAAAGAAAAATTAAAAGAATTATTTGATCGGGATTCTAATCAAACCTTCTCTGAATTACAATTAATTAAATATGAACCTAATGTAACAAAAGATAGTGTGATAGAGTTAGATGTTTCTAGTTATAAGGAAAGTTTTCCTTGATTAATAGATGCTGAAGGTAATAATATAGATTTTAATAAATCAATAACCTAAAGCTTTAACCGCTTTCAATTCCTCAGAAAAGTATACACCTTTTCATCGACCCGTTGGGAATATTGTTCTACCCCCTCCTACCTTGTAAGGCAGCATAGGTTTAACCACACTATCAGGCACTATTACAATTGCTTCGATAAATCCGAAGAAGGTATCGAAAGACTCGATTCTCTCTCTATAACCGAGGCATTCGAAAGGCATCTGATCTGACCAGATTGTGCAAAAGGATATAAGGAATTAACATCGTAATAATGAAGATTCTCACCATATTTTTTATAGTAATCTGTAGCTCCTCCATAATAACCTTTACGGATAAAGAGTCCTGAGTTGATTTTAAGATTGGGAGAGCTTTACATCCTTCAGGTAAAGCAGGTTTTAAGAAGTGTGTTCTATAAATCTTCATTGCTAAACTTGCAGTTGAGAATATAGTTGTTAGATCCACACTTCATCTTTCTAGATATTTTGATTGAGCTTTAGAGAGAGCGTTGTATAAAGCTAGGGAGTCTTGTTTACTGTACTCGATAAATGAACTTAGTAAATTAGGGTTATAGAAAACTTCTATTTTATTGAATTCAGGTTGGTATAGTTGAGTTTTACCTTCAACACCAAACACCTTACACAATTCGTTTAAACTAATAGGGAATATTCTTAATGAATCCTTTCAAACAAATTTGTCGAGACCTTTTTTTACAGTTATACATATAAACTTATGTGATTTGGTCTATTAATAGATCGATATTTTTAGCTTCGAAGTATTCGAACAGAGCTTTATATAAGAATATTCCAATCAAAGCCACCTAGTCACCAAGGGTGCTTATGCACAAAACATAAGGTTAATCCATTTTCAACTATAAATTCAAAATATTCTGTAAACATTTGTATGGATAGTTTTTCTATTTCCAAAGTACTACACTGTGTTACATCTTCAGGTAAGCTCAACCCTTTGTTTAAGGTAAAGATTTAGTTGAAATCTACACCTCTAACCTTGAAGGTTATTGAAATGGCTACAGGAATCTGTTTCCCACCTTCTGTTAATGATATAGTTTCTAGATCCATTGTGTAGAAATTAGATAAGACAGTATCTTTATTATTAATATTGATAGGTTTTATTCCGAAAACAGGGGCTGCCTTTTGGTCTTTAAAGGCAGATGTTGAATATGGTCTTCTTCCTCGTCCAAATAATCCTCGTATACGATCACGACCTCTAGGTTTTATATCAGCTATAGGTGTTATATCGTAGATTACTTCACCTGTTGCATCTAAAGTCATTTTAACATGCTTATTAGCTAGAACATCAACGTTTCAAACAGTTACTTGTATAGCTGGTCAAATACCTTCAAAAATAATGCTCACCGTAATGATTAATTATCCTATCCTTTACAGCATCATAATATTCAGAGAATGTAGTATCATTAGTTAATAAGGTGTTACCATGAAGAGAAACAAACAATGGATTCGCATGATCCCCTGATCATGCTGTTACCATTATTATCTTTTTCTCACTCATGTATAAGAAAATGGGTTCAGACATTAAAGTATTGTAGATTGCTTCTAACATATCTACCCCTTCATATAATTTAGTATTTGTTAAATATATTTTTATACGTCTAATTTTTGATCTTTGCACATATGGTGAATTGAGCATCATTGGAGACTTGAAATTAGTTTGATCAATGAGATTTATTTTCATTGTTTTAAAAGCACTTTCCGTCTTTGCTAGAGTTATAACAGTTTTTAAAACCTTTACTCCAACAAAGAAACCATTAACCACCATCGTTCATAGTGAGATAAAGAATCGTAATATAGGATTCTCACCTTTAGGGGATATAAACGGGTGTAATAAAATTAATGGCGCACTAGGTCCTGAAGGACCAATTTGCGTTATGAGGTAAATTATAATTTTGAGCCAAAATCAGGCATATAAGTAGTCTAACTACAATGTTTATTATATTATTTTTTTCCATCAAGCAAAAGTCAGACTCGAACTGACATCTCAGGCTGATGAGGCCCTTATTCTAACCAATTGAAATATCTTGGTAACCCTAAAACCTAAGACGAGGCAAGTGAAAGTAGAACAGGCAAAGGTCTAAGGTTAAAAGAGGTGAAATAGTTTAATAGGTAAAATAACGTCTTGTGGCGACGGTGGATCTAGGTTCAAATCCAAGGTTTCACCCTTTGCCCTCACAAAAACTCTAACACCAAGAGCCAGCACTAGCAGCCATAGTGGCCCTAGGTCAAGTACCACTGGTGCCCCTCCCTTAGGAATGGGAAGGCTTGACTGTAAAATATCAGGCCCAAGCTAGGGCCTTAAAGTTAAAAGTAATAAGTTAAGATATTTAAAACTGGAATATATATATTTACCTTAAGATCTTAAATAAAAAAGGTACATAAGGTTGATTTATTAAAATATTTAGATTAAGTTCGGGGTAGCATAGAGATAATTTAAAATAAAAAAAAATTATGGTAATTAAACAGAAAATTAGAGTTAAATATAAGACCTCATTTTTAGTCCCTGACGCTTAAACCTTTAAGATAAGGTAACCTAACATTTTCTTTACTGGGTCATCGCCTCTTGCCATCCTTCACCCTTATGCTTTGGCAACAAAGGATGGTGCGCATCCTTCAGGAAGCGCAGCAGAAGGGTGTTTTAGGCTTAGCATTAAGGCGGACAGGGATGGAAGGTCTTTTTAATTAGAAAATAAACTCCTATCTCTTACCTATTAATTTTTAGAAGGAATTCAGTTTAAGCCTTAAAAATTTAAGTTAAAAACTATCATAAACTATTATAATAGAGTGTCCTGATATTTGTGTGGCCCTTCAGCCCCAGTTCTCTCAACACTCGTCTGCCCTCATAGCCTCCTGCTTTGGCAACACACCGTCTGCCTTAGTCACTTCTCTGATCTAGCACCTAGTCCATTTGCAGCGATGCACAAGGCTCTTTTGGAGCCACCTTTGAGGCCCTTCCTGAAGGATGCGCACCATCCTTTGTTGCCAAAGCATAAGGGTGAAGGATGGCAAGGGAGGGGGCAGTGCGCATCCTTCAGGAAGGGCCTTGTGCCTTGGCAATGGGCAGAGGGTGCCGAGGGCAGTAGCTAGCGCCGTGTGGAGCTTAAGACGGGTAGACATTGGACACTCAAATACTTAAACTTAATATACAAATAGGCATGTAGAAAACACAATCCGTCTTGTAAATAATCTAACTTTACCCTTTATCGAGCCTCAAGGCCCTGCCTAAGGCCCATAAGGCTGCAGCAGGCTGTAGAGCAGGCAGAGTGCTAGTCTTGTAAATAGAATTTAGGTTTTTATAATAAGGCACAAAGTGCAGGGCAGTGACAGGTAACGTAAAATAGCAAGAATAGTCGAAAAAAATAAAAAAACAAATATAGTTAAATAAGCTGAAGTAGTTTAAATGGTTAAAACATTTCATTCATGATGATAAAAAGAAGGTTCGATTCCTTTTTTCAGCTAGTTTTTACATTGATCTGTCTATAAATTTTGCAAACAGCTCTACTACCTTATCAGTTCAAAGGCTTACAGCTCGTCCCTACCCTCAACCCTAGGCCCAAACAATCATCCCAAGGCGCTTTCTTATACGCGCAAAGCGCCTTGAGATGAGGAAACCCTTTCCCTCGGGCCCATCTGACTAAAGTGAAGGCCCGGACGTGGAGAGGGCAATGCATGCAGCCCTAGTCCTCAACCTTAACCGCGCGAAGCGCCTATCCTTCAGGAGGGCATTGATTGGATTATAAAAGTAACGAAGGTGTTAGCTGAGCGGTTTAGCGTAATATTTACACTATTGAGACAGGAGTTCGAATCTCCTACACCTTAAAATCCCTAGGCCTTAGTTATAAGCCTGCCTCCGAAGGGCATAAGGCACAAGGCTCATATGGCCATGGTGAGGACGAGGCGAGTGAGGGGCACGTCCGGGCCTTGTGCTGTTAGTCGCCATTGCCCTCCTGAAGGATAGGCGCAAGTCCCTTCCTAAGGGAGAAGGATGCAACAGGGCGCTTGAGGGTATATGACACATATAAATTAGGACATGTGGTAGAGTGGTTTAATACGATCGTCTTGAAAACGATTACGAATAGTCGTGAGTTCGAATCTCACTGTGTCCGATAGTTAAAAGGCTTTAATTTTTATGCCTTAACCTTGTTCTCCTGCGAGCCTTATGTGGTCCTATATAAAAATTTGTTTCTATCAAATGTATCTTTTTAATCCCAACTTATAAGGTTCAGAATTTTAACCTTATGTCTACCCCTTCACCCTGCCTTAGCTCCTATGACCTGAACGGCCAAAGGGTTTTCAAAGAGCCTAGGTGCTGTGGGTGAAGGGCCTAAGGAAATATATATTCTATTATAGTCTCTATAGGTGTGCTAGAACCGGTAAGGTTTAAGTAAACATAGGAACTATAATTAACACCTTATACGAAATAAAATAATTTAAATTATTTCTATACCCCGTTCAGACTACTTAGCTTTAAAAGAATTTTAATAAAATTTATTATCAGCCCTATGCCTATCACCCTTCTTAGATCTTCAGTTATATATAATGCCCTTTACTGCCCTTTAGTAGCCATTTGGGTAGCAGTATGTGATTATAGGGGAGGTGTCGGCAGTAGTGTTAAAGGCTGAACGGTAGGCGGTGTCTATGTCTTATCAAAGATTTGGTTTTGGCAGGCGAGCCTAAAAATAAACAATAATAATATGCGATTATTAAAAAGTAATTCTATTTTAAGTTTTGTTAATTCTTATGTAGTAGATTCACCTCAGCCCTCAAGTATCTCTTACATGTGAAATTTTGGTTCATTATAGCTTTATGTTTAGGAATACAAATAGTAACAGGAGTATTTTTAGCTATGCACTATACACCTAATGTAGAGTTAGCCTTTACAAGTGTAGAACATATTATGAGAGATGTAAATTTAGGATGAGCTATTAGATATACACATGCTAATGTAGCTTCATTCTTCTTTATTTTTGTATATGCTCATATTGGTAGAGGATTATACTATGGATCATATAAATCACCTAGAGTATTACCTTGATCAATAGGAGTAAATAATTTTAGTAGTTATGATGGCAACAGCCTTTTTAGGATATGTTTTACCCTTATGGACAAATGTCATTATGAGGAGGCGACAGTTATTACAAATCTTTTAAGTGCTATACCTTATGTAGGACCAGATTTTGTTCAATTAGTATGAGGAGGTTTCTCAGTATCTAATGCCACATTAAATAGATTCTTTTTCTCTACATTACTTATTACCTTTCATATTAGCAGCTTTGGCTTTGTTACATATGATTACATTACATACACATGGTTCAAGTAATCCTAATGGAATAACAGGAAATGTAGATAGAGTACCTATGCATCCTTATTTCATATTTAAAGATTTAGTAACTATTATATTATTCTTCTTAGTATTATCTATACTGGTATTCTATTATCCTAACTTATTAGGACATAGTGATAATTATATACCTGCTAATCCTATGAGCACACCTGCTTCAATAGTGCCAGAATGATATTTATTACCTTACTATGCTATATTAAGATCTATACCTAACAAATTAATAGGAGTTCTAGCTATGTTTGCATCATTATTCATATTATTAATCATGCCTATAGTTGATACAATCTAGAATTAGAGGTAACCAATTTAGACCTTTAATGAAATTCTTCTTCTGAGTTTTTGTTGTTAACTTCTTTATTTTAATGTGATTAGGTAGCCAGCTCCTGAATATCCTTTCACTGTTGTAGGTCAAATTTCTACAGCTATTTATTTCCTTTTCTTCTTATTTATTGTACCTGTAACAGGAATATGTGAAAATACTTTAATGGATTTAGCTGTTCCTTATACTAACAATAAAGCTCAAGGAGCAAAAATATAATTATTATAAATTTAAGGCCTAGCATCTTATCCCCCCCTTCTTGCTGCCCTCGACATCACCAGGTCCTCACCTTCACCAAGTTCCACCTCACTCGCCTAGCCCCCCCTTTGCCCGACCTTAAACGCCAAAGGCGACTCCCATCCCCTGCCAGCGCATCCTTCTCCCTTAGGAAGGGACTTGCGCCTATACATCACCTTCACTGCCCTGCCCCTACCCATCCTTCAGGGAAGGCCCTAGTCCCGTCCCTAGTCTCATCCAAAAGGGTCTCCATCCCTCTTGCCCTCCTGAAGGATAGGCGCTTCCCTTATGCTTTGTTGCCAAAGCATAAGGATGCGCACAGGGCGCTTGAGGGACTTGACGCTAAGGCCTAGGTACTAAGGCCCCCATACACTGCCAGTAGGCATAGGGTCAAGTGAAGGGCTTGAGCAAGGGCAAGATAGTTAGGTGCTATGGCCTGGCAAGGGTCTTCTATAAGAGAAGAAGAAAAAACAAAAGAAAATAGGTAGTTTATTAATTTAAACAAGAATATAACAATACCTTTACATAATAGGTTGTCTATTCCTTTAAGCTTGAAAGAAATAATTGACTAAGGCATAAGGGAGACCATAAGCGGCCCTACTACATCACATTTTCAATACCCAGTGCCCTTTAGCTCTAGACCCATTCACCTAGGCGTTTTCATGGCGCTTTGCGGGTCCCTCGCCTTACCTAAGCATCAAGTCCATTTGCAGCGGTGCACAAGGCCTTTTTGGAGCCACCTTTGATGCCCTTCCATCCCTGCCCTTTGGGCTAGGGGAATAGGATGCAAAAGTCCCTAGTCTCATTCATGTTCCTTAAGGGTCGTCAACCCTCTTGCCCTCCTGAAGGATAGCAGCAAGAGGCAGTGCATCCATCCCTGCCCTTTGGGCAAGGGGGAATAGGAAGGGCCTTGGTGGGTGCACGCAGGGGTTGGGTGAGGGAAGAGGGTGCTAATGGTGAGGGCCTAGGGCCATGGGGCTTGGACTGGCAAATGACCGGATGGATGTTGGAGCACGGTCAGGGCACGACTGTAAAGGTGCAGGAGAACGGGTCCTGAAGGACATAGAGCCAATGTTATATAATAAGGCTAATGCCTATCCACTAAGATTCTGAATTAAACCCGCCCAGGTAGGAATTAGTGCTCTCATGACGATATGCGCAGCGCTTAGCACACTAAATTTCAAGGTCCAAAGAACAATCTACGGTCAACTGGTCAGTCATAATATTTAAGTGTAGATAAAATTTCATAATTATTCCTTAAAAGGAAATTCTTTAAATAAAAATAAAATGTTAAAACTATTATTAATTTTACCCATTTTAGGTTGTTTACCTTTAATATTTATAAAAAGCGAAGGACAGCAAGCTAACTCTTGAATGAAAAATATAGCATTGGGAACTTCATTATTGAACCTATTTGTTTCTATTTTAATATGAATACAATTTGATTCATTAACTAGTGAATATCAATTTGTAGAGGAATTTAGTATTTCTTTACCTTTAACACAGTTTCACTTTAATATAGGTATAGATGGTATATCATTATACTTTGTGTTATTAACAACATTTATAACACCTATCTGTATCTTAAGTAATTGAACAGATATAACAAATAAATTAAAATATTTCTTAATATTATTCTTATTATTAGAAACTTTACAAATAGCAGTATTCGTAGTATTAGATTTATTCTTATTCTATATATTCTTTGAAAGTGTTTTAATACCTTTATTCTTAATAGTAGGAATCTGAGGAGCTAGTGCTAATAGAATAAGAGCTGCTTTCTTACTATTTTTATATACTTTAGCTGGATCGTTATTTATGTTATTAGCTATATTAGTTATATATGGAAATATAGGATCAACAGACTTTAAATTTATTAAGTTTAGTTGAAATAAGTTTTGAAAGTCAAAAATATTTATGATTAGCCTTTTTCTTAAGTTTTGCAGTAAAAACTCCTTTAGCTCCTTTCTATATTTGATTATTCCGAGCCCATGCTGAATCACCTTTAGCAGGAAGTATTATATTAGCTGCAGTAATATTAAAATTAGCTACATATGGTTATTTAAGAGTATTAATTGACTTATTACCTGATGCTACTCAATATTTTTCTCCTTTAATTCAAACTGTAGCTATAATAACTTTAGTTTATTCATCTTTAGCTACTATGAGACAAATAGATACTAAAGGATATGTAGCATATTCAAGTATAGGACATATGAGTGTAGTAATATTAGGTTTATTCTCTAATAATATTCAAGGTATTGAAGGTGCTATATTATTAAGTATTGCACATGGTTTAGTTTCTCCTGCTTTATTTATTTGTGTAGGGGGTATTCTTTATAGTAGATATCATACTAGATTAATTTCTTATTATAGAGGAATGGCTTTAAATATGCCTGTATTCACTATACTTTTCTATGTTTTACATTATTTAATGCTGCTGTACCTTTATCTTTAAACTGAGCTGGTGAATTCTTATCATTAGCTGGTATTTTTCAAAAATCTCCTTTAATTGGTATTTTAGGGGCTTCAACTATAGTTTTATCTGCTATTTACAGTATTTGATTATATAATAGAATAAGCTATGGTGAATTTAGTAAACATTTAAAAGTTACAAAAGATATCAGTAGAAGAGAATTTATGTTACTATTTCCTCTACTAATAGGAGTTGTGGCTTTAGGTGTATACCCTAACGTTATATTAGATACTCTGCATGTATCTGTAACAACTTTATTGTATGTATAATTTATATATAATATCCCTTAATAGAACTAAATTGTTAATCTGCCTAGCACCTACCCTTTCATAGCCCTCTGCCCTAGTCTCAAGGCTCTTCATCCTTCACCGGCCTTTCCTTCTTTATACCTTGTGCCTTAGACTGAAGGGCAGCCCTTCAGCCCTTCGGGCTTGGCCTTGATGCTTGGACATCTGAAGGTGCTAGTGTGGGGCTGGTGTCGGGCTGTGCTTCGGTAGAGTCGTCTGCTTTATATTAAAAAAAGATTCTAAAAGTAGCACAAGAAATTTTTCTTTTTTTTTAGTTCATCTTGTCATTTTTGCTTACCTCTATTAAGTAAGGTTTTTAACCTTGTATTAGCTTTGTTTTATATATCCTTAATTCAGGCTTTAAGTCACCAAGGGTGCTTAAGGACCTAGGGTTTAGGTGCATAAGCACCCTTGGTGACTTGAAGGATTTTAAGGCATCTAGTAGGCAGGCCCATAACATAGGACTTAGTTGCTTAGTCTAAGTCATAAAGTAAGGTAAAATGCAGGCTAAATCATAAGTTTAAAAATTTAAGGTCCTTTAGTGTAGGGGTAGCACGACAACTTTCGTGTTGTCGGTATCCAGTTCGATTCTGGTAAGGACTACTTAAACAATAAGCATTAAGCCTCACATAAAGCAAGAGCAAACAAAAAAGTTAGTGAAAAAGTTCTATGCCCCCTCCCTTAGGAAGGGCCTTCAGAGTAAACAAAATAAAAATATAAACCTCAGCCCTTACTGTGTATGCCTGTCCACCCATCTTGTTTAGGTTAAAGCTCCGGCATCCTGTCCTCTCGTCGCTTCCAGCCTAAGTAGTCTAAAGGACCGCAAGCGTTTTCAACTACCCAAAGGGCTCTAAACTAGGCTAAAACTAAAAAGACTACCTAGTCTCTGCCCCTGCCCTAGGGCCTCTCAGCTCCTGCTTTGGCAACACACCGTCTGCCCTTGTCGGCGCTAGCTACTGTCCTCGGCACCCACTGCCCCTCCCTCCCACTGCCTGCATGCACTCTCCCTCACCTGCCCCCACCAACCACCCTGCTTTGGCTGCTTTGGCTGCTTTGGCTGCTTTGGCTGCTTTGGCTGCTTTGGCTGCTTTGGCTGCTTTGGCTGCTTTGGCTGCTTTGGCAAGGCGCTTCCTATTCCCCTAGCCCAAAGGGCAGGGATGGATGCGCCCCAGGGGCCTTGGCAATGGCGACAAAGCGTCTTGATGCTTGGGACTTAGACCTTGATAAGTGCTAGGCGCTAGGTGCTGATGAGCTAGACTAGGTGCTTAAGTCCTAATATAATAAGTCGGAATAGTTTAATTGGTAAAACAGTTTCCTTGTAAGAATCAGTAGGTGGTTCGAATCCATCTTCCGATATATTAGGTATATATTTTAAGGTTTATAAAAGTATTAGGCCTTAAATGAGTCGTAGTTTAATTAGGAAGAACACCATTTTTTGGTAATGGTTATACCAGTTCGACCCTGGTCGACTCAGATATTATAAGACAAAAACCTAATATAAATTATTATTAGGCTGGCCTATGTGCATTAAGCGAAATATATGCGAAGTCTTCAATTTTTATTCGCCTAGGACAGTTCAAGACTTAAGAATAAACAGACTTTGTATGCTAGTATTGTAATAACTAAAGAAATCATAAGACTCAAACAGTTAAATAGACAAAACACTGATATATCCCTTTGCATCAATCCTAGACCCAAGTCTATGTCCTCGGCACCCACCCAAATTGGCTCCCCAAACGCCAAAACCCACACCATCCTTCAGGATGCACTCAAGCGCCCCTGTGCGCATCCATCCCTGCCCTTTGGGCTAGGGGAATAGGAAGCGCACCGTTGGCAATAGCGTCCAGTCCCAAACATCCAGTCTCTAGCGCCCTGTGCGCATCCTTCAGGAAGCGCACCGATGGCAATGACGACAAAGCGCCTTGATGTTTGGGCCTTAGACCTTGATAAGTGCTAGGCGAGGGCCTTAAAGACTTGGAGTGAGGTACGGACGCGGATACGTAAGTCCCTCCTGAAGGATAGGCGCTTTGCGTGGATGAGGGAAACACCTTGCGCCTAAAGCTGAAAACTTAAGGTATAGATTCGATGGTAAAAGCCAGGATGCAGAACTCGGTAGGTTGAGTGTCTCCCTTTTAAGGGAGAAGGTCAGTGGTTCGAGCCCACTTGCGTTCAAAAATTATTTATGTCTTTCCAAAAGCCATCACACCATACGCTTTGCGCAGTTTAGCCTATGCCGCCGGTACAAGCATTTATGCTCTAGCCCTAGTATCTAGTCCCTTTCAAGGCCCCTAGCACAGGCATTTTTTTTTTGCATTTAACCCTTCACGGCGTTAGCCCTAGGCGCTTCTTCAACCGTGCAAAGCGCCTATCCTTCAGGAGGGACTAGCGCAGCCGCGCCCTTGGCACACACTGCCCCTTCCAAGGGCCTTGTGCCTATCCTTCAGGGAAGGGCCTTGGGACTTGGCGCTTCCTATTCCCCTAGCCCCAAGGGCAGGGATGGATGCGCATCCAAGCATTAAGTTTCTGCACTAGTCATCCCCAGGCCCGTCCCCCAAACGCCAAGTCCCTAGCGCCCTGTGCGCTGGTGAGGACGCGCCTAGAGGAGGGGGCATTTAAGGGCAGGCAGGGTTAGGCCTTCAGTCCATTATCAAAAGGCTTTAAAGTAGCAATAACTTAAAACAAAATTATTAGAAAGACCTTAATTAAAAATTAAATATAAAGCAAACTAAAATCAAGCAAGATATTGTAATGGTAACATAAATGACTCATGATCATTTGATTTAGGTTCAAATCCTAATTTTGCTTTTTATATTCTATAGGTCTGTTAGTTATTATCTAGCAATCTTGTTAGCATCAAGGCCTACATTATTTCAGTTCTCTGCCTATTCTAAAAACAACCTGCAATTAGGGTATACTAACACTTTCACTTAAGGGCCTGATACTAATTATTAGGGTAGGCCTAACAACTCACCATAAGACTGATGAGACTAGGTTCAACCTTTATACATTGTATTAATAGTCCGTAAAATATGTCTAGACCTTATAGTATAGGTTAGGCGGGCTAATTTATAAGGAATAGTTTTTCATTGGTAAGATAAGATGGTTGCTAACTATCAGGGTTAATCCCTTTAGGTGTTCGAATCCCCTCTATTCCGGTATATAACAAATTTAAAAGATCTATATCTAGCCCAGTGTCCTACCTTCACCTACGTACGCTAAAGTCCATCACGGCGTTAGCCCTTGGCGCTAGGCGCTTCCCTAATCTGAGCAAAGCGCCTATCCTTCAGGAGGGACTAGCGCAGCCGCGCCCTTACCACACACCCTGCTTTGGCAAGGCCCAGGTATCGGAGAAGGAAGCATAAGGAGCCAAAAACAACAAAGCGTCGAGAGGTGAAAAAATCTAGGGCCTGCGAGACAAAGGTGCAGGGAAGAAGTCGAATGCTAAGCTGACGAGGGGCTAAAAATATAAAGGGTTGATGCTAGAATGGTAATTAGGATTTTCTGTAAAAAAATTGATCTTTATGATCGGGAGAGGTTCGATTCCTTTTCAGCCCAATCAATTTAATTGTATGTACTAGTTTATCGCTTACGTTAAATTATACCATCTGGCTAGGAGTGCTAGGTAACCCTAGCATAGTAGGCCCTAAAGGTCGTAGCTGTGTGTCCTGCCTATCATCCGACTATCCCTATGGACGGGATAGTCAGGTATAGGCATAATATTGAATAAGACTGTAGCATAATAGGTTAATGCCACTCGCTCATAATGGGTCAAATGAGGGTTCGAGTCCCTTCGGTCTTAAATAATAACAATGAGCAATTAAAAAAAAAAATAAAAGAGGTTATAGTATTTTATATATACTAGCTGTAAACCACATAAGATCCAAACACGCCTGTCGACCTTAAACGGTGAGCCAGCCAAAATAATAGTATAAGGTCTTCCATTAGTTATATCACTATCATTAGATCTGTCTACCTTAATTAAGGTCAGAAAGTAGAGGATGCACTCTGGGCTGATAGAATTAACTAGGGAGCACTTTGGGCCCTGAGAGGTGCTAGGGATGTGATAGGCAATATAGCGAACATGCTGAAATTGGTAGCCAGGCTTTTGTTAAGTAGAAGTGGAAGTGATTCTGTAAGAGTTCAAGTCTCTTTGTTCGTATAAATTTCAGATCTTAAAATTGGATATCTTGAATTGTTAATATTTTAAATGTCCCTTTAGACCTTTACCTTAACTTGCCTAGCCCTAGGCAATTTGGGTAGCCTTAAGTACTCCCTTGCTGCCCCTCCTTTGTTGCCAAAGCATCAGGGAGGGCCTTGGCAGAGGAAGTTGCCTTGATGCAAGTAAAGGCTAAGTGGATCTAGTGATTAGGGTAGTTTATCTTACATCCCACTATCCTTGCCTTTAGGCTGAATGGCATCCATATTAAGGCCCAAGCACCAAGTCCCTTCCTAAGGGAGAGGGAAGTGGGGGCCGTCCTTCAAGGCCCTTCCATCCCTGCCCTTTGGGCTAGGGGAATAGGATAGGCACAAAGCACAGGGCACAAGGCACAAATCCTAGTCTTTAAAGACTAGGGCTGAGCGGTCCTGCCGGCCTTAACTTAGAAGTTAAAAGGGAAGAAAACAAAGTGGTGAGTTGCTTAGTTTGGGACTAAGTTATAGCTAGTTCGAGTCTAGCCTTTCCTATCCTCTGTGGTCTAGGATCCTCTGGCTGTTAGCGGGGTGCTTTAGCCTTAATAATAATACGCGAGTATGCTGAAATTGGTAGAACAGGTGTATCTTAGGAATACATGATTTTTTTTATTGTAAGAGTTCAAATCTCTTTACTCGTAGCTTAGAGGGAAAAGTCATAAGTATAAGATCTAATTAAATATATTATTAGTCTCTGTCGCCATTCTTAAGTGATTTGGCGCTTATGATAGTTTAACCTAATTAAAAATTTAAAGATCTATTAGGTCTAAGGCACTTTGTGCGTGTATAAGAATTATTTATCTCTAAGCTAAATTAGGTTTAAATTATAAATCTTTTTACATTTATCATTTTACAGGTCCGTAAGGTATAAAAATAAAAACAAAATATGAATTTATCTTTATTATTATTTCTAGTAGGAATACTAGGATTCATATTAAATAGAAAAAATATAATTCTCATGTTAATTTCTATTGAGATTATGTTATTAGCTGTAACATTTTTAATGTTAATTTCTTCATATCAGTTAGATGATAATATAGGTCAAACATTTAGTGTATATATTATAAGTATAGCAGGAGCAGAATCAGTAATAGGATTAAGTATAGTAGTAGCATATTATAGATTAAGAGGAAATATATCATTAAGAAGTTAATGTATTTATCAATATTAGTTTTACCATTATTAGGTTCTCTTATTTCAGGATTCTTAGGTAGAAAAATAGGAGTAACAGGTAGTCATTTCATGACAAGTTTTCTATTATTCATCACATCTATTCTAGCAAGTATAGCTTTTTATGAAGTAGGAATTTGTTCATCACCTGTAACCCATTCATTTAAATAGTTGAATTGATTCAGAATATCTATCTATTTCTTGAGAATTTTTATTTGATAGTTTAACAGTTTCTATGTTAATACCAGTATTATATGTATCAACTTTAGTTCATATCTATTCAATTTCCTATATGTCAGAAGATCCACACAATCAAAGATTCTTCTCATACTTATCTTTATTCACCTTTTTCATGTTAGTACTTGTAACAGGATCTAATTATTTAATAATGTTCATAGGTTGAGAAGGAATAGGAGTATCATCTTACTTATTAATCAATTTCTGATATACTAGAGTGCAAGCTAATAAAGCTGCTATTAGCCTTTACAATGAATAGAGTAGGTGATATGTCATTAAGTATAGCATTCTTTTCAATATTCTGAGTATTTGGAAATATAGATTATTCTAGTGTATTTAGGTTTAGCATCTGATATTAATGAAAATATTATAAGTATAATAGGTCTCTTATTATTATTAGCTGCTATGGGTAAAAGTGCTCAAATAGGATTACATGGTTGATTACCAGGTTCAATGGAAGGACCAACACCAGTATCTGCTCTAATTCATGCAGCTACACTAGTAAACTGCTGGAGTTTATTTATTAATGAGATCTTCACCATTAATAGAATATGGTTCAACTGCATTATTAGTAATAATGTGAGTAGGATCTATAACAGCTTTTTTTGCTGCTTCTTCAGGATTATTACAAAATGACTTAAAAAACGAATAATAGCATTTAGTACTATAAGTCAAATGGGTTATTTATTTATGGCAGTTAGGTTTAAGTCAATATAATGTAGCTTTATTCCACTTAGTGAATCATGCTTTCTTTAAAGCATTATTATTCTTAGCTGCAGGTTCAGTTATACATGCTATGGCAGATCAACAAGATATTAGAAGATTAGGTGGTTTATTGCAATTTTTACCTTTTACATATACTGCTATTTTAATAGGATCTTTATCTTTAATGGATTTGAATAGGTAGTTGGTAGGGTAAAGGCCTACCAAGCCTACAATCAATAGCCAGCTTGAGAGAGGGATTGGCCACATCGGGTATGAAATCTACCCAAGTAGTGTTTAACTACCAGCAGTCAAGAATATTTGTCAATGCTCGAAAGAGTGAACAAGCTAACTGGAATTTAATGTTGCAGAGAAATCTGTAAGATTAAATAATGTAAGGGAGGATTATGACGTTACCTTACGATGAGTGTCGTCTAAACACTGGTGCCAGAAGACTCGGTAATACCAGAGACGCGAACGTTAGTCATCTTAAATGGGCGTAAAGGGTTCGTAGGCAGCTTATATTCACTATTTAGTCATATATTTCGCTTATCTTTTTAGGTTAGTAGTAAATAAAATAATCTAATAGGAATTAATAAATAAGATAGAATCTAGTAGAGGAAAGGGAGAATGTTTAGAGCAGTGATGATATATGAAGATCCTAAATGGAATACTCGTGGCGAAGGCTCCTTTCCAATAATGATTGACGCTGAGGAACGAAGGTGTAGATAGGAAATAGGATTAGATACCCAGCTACCCTACACTGTAAACGATGAATGGTAAGAGTTTATATCTTTAAAAATATAGGTTCTGAAGCTAAGAGCGATAACCATTCCGCCTTGTAAGTATACTCGCAAGAGTGAAAATAAAAAAATTAGTCGGTTCTAGAGCAAACGAAGTGAAGCATGTTGTTTAATCCGATAACCCGCGTAAAACCTTACCCACTTCTTGAATAATTATTATGTTGACATAAGCTTAACAGTTATTTGTACCTTTTGGTCTTTAACAGTAATAATTACAGGTGTTGCATGGCTGTCGTCAGTTCGTATCGTGAGAGTTGAGGTTAATTCCATAAACGGACGCAAAACCCTAAAGTTAATTTATACTTAATATTTGATTTCCTAATAAAGGATTTCTTGAGGGGACTAAGACAAGCCCTTATGGCCCTTATGGAGTGGGCTACAAACGTGCCACAAAAACTTTTACAATGTGATGCAATACACTCGATTTATTGTAATCTCAACCCTTTGGGCAGCCTCTGGATGGAAATTAGAATAAGAGATAATGTGGAGCTAATCAGCAAAAAAAGTTATAGACGGATTATTGCCTGCAATTCGGCAGTATGAAGAAGGAATTTCGAGTAATCGTTGATCACTAGGCGCAACGGTGAAATCATAATCTAGAATGAACTAACTGTCTGTCAATTGGAAGAAGCTTTCCTTTTAGGAAGAAGCTGTGTTTTAGGTAATTTACAATAGGCTTACACTAAACCGATGGGTCACACTAAAGGTACATGTAATAAGCATTGTTTTTATAGGTCTATGAGACCTCATAGTAATTACAACTATTGATCCTTATGTGTTAGAAGCACTAAGGGTGGATTAAACCCTAACTACTGTTTCCAGTATTAGTAAGTGACATCTAATAAGTCATAGCAGGGTAGCCGTACCGGAAGGTGCTGCTGTATTATAAAAAAAATTGATAAAGTTAACCAACCCGAGGTATTCCGACTGACCTATGCTCTCATCACTTATGTGGAGCCTTCGTGTAAAGGCAGGGGCAGTTATTAATTAAAATTATATTTTTGTTTAAAAGAAATGCAATTTATCTTATAAGGGCATATTTTTATGGCCCTACCCCTGCGTGCACCCACCAAGCACCATGTCCCAAGACCCAGTCCCTCCACATCCTCATCTCATTCCCGCACCAGCGCTTTGACCCCTTCAATTAGAACATAAGCACCCTTGGTGACTATAACGAAATTTTAAAGCTAACATACACTATTAAAGACTACACAGTCGCCTTTGGTGCTTGAGTTTAAGTTAGTAACAGAGTAAAATTTTACCACGACCAAAATGGTCATATAAAAATAAAATAAAATAAGTCCCTTTGGGAGTAAACAAGCACTGCCCATTCCTAGGCCCAAGCACCCTGGCCCCTCCCTTGGAAGGCACAAGGCCCTTTGGGCCTTGGCACTTGCCAAAGCAGGGAGTGAGGCAGTGCTTGACCTAACTCAGGCCCTATTAAATCTTCAGGTAACTGAGTATCTACGAAAATACTATCGGTGTCTGTGTAATAAACATTATACTTAGTTTTAAGCTCCATCATATGTATTCTGGCATAAGCCGTAACTGCTCCAGCTATAAGCTACGTTAGCTTTAACTTCGACGTGACTGGATGTAATGTTAGTATCTAATCTCAGGTTTAGATTCTCCATCAGTTTACGGTCTATATTACTATCTTCAAGAAGTAAAGTATATTTATCATTAATTTCGACTATACTATTCAACGATTTAGTTGTTAAATGTACATATAACTCGTCAGTCTCCACAACTGAAGGTGTTAAGATCTGTCTTTTTCTCCCAAAGATCCCATATAAAGAATTTAACATAAGTTTAGCCATGAATCTTTCTGATCCTTTACTAAACTTTTTAGTTAAATAAAAATCATTTATGTATTTATCGAATAGGACTTGTTTAGAGAATTCATAACCTCTTAAAGGTATAATCTTATAACCTAACCGTTTAACAGCTTTCAATTCCTCTGAGAAATACACACCTTTTCATCGACCAGTTGGGAATATAGTACGTCCACCACCCACTTTATAAGGTAGCATTGGTTTAACCACTGTATCTGGCACTATTACAATTGCCTCGACGAAGCCAAAGAATGTATCAAGTGAGGGAATAGAATCACGATAACCTAAACATTCAAAAGGCATAGGACCGGATTGTGCAAAAGGGTATAGACTGTTCACATCATAATAATGGAGATTCTCTCCATATTTTTTATAATAATCAGTAGCTCCACCATAATAACCTTTACGGATAAAAGAGTCCTGAGTAGATTTCAAGATCGGAAGTGCTTCACAATCTTCAGGTAATACGTGTTTTAAGTAATGAGATCTATAAATCTTCATTGCTAACTAGCTGTTGAAAAGATAGTTGTTATATCCACACTTCATTCCTTTATATACTCAGCTTGAGCTTTAGATAAAGCGAGGTATAAAGATAAACTATCCTGTTTACTGTAATCATGAAAAGCTTCTAACAAGGCTGTATCATTGAACATATCCACTTTATTGAATTCAGGTTGGTATTTTTGTGATTTACCTTCAACACCAAACACCTTACACAATTCATTTAAACTAATCGGGAAGATTCTTAATGAATCTTTTCATACATGTTTACAACTATCTTTTTTTAACAGTTATACATATAAACTTGTGTGATTTATCTATTAATATATCGATGTTTTTTGCTTCGAAGTATTCGAACAGAGCTTTGTATAAGAATATTCCATCAAATCCACCAAGTCACCAAGGGTGCTTATGCACAAAACATAAAGATGAACCGTGTTCTTCTATAAATTCAAAATATTCTTTAAACATTTGAATTGATAGCTTCTCTAATATAGACTGTGTTATATCTACAGGTAAGCTCAACCCTTTGTTTAAGGTAAAGATTTTAGTTGAAATCTCACCTCTATCCTTGAAGGTTATTGAAATGGCTACAGGAATCTGTTTCCCACCTTCTGTTAATGATATAGTTTCTAGATCCATTGTGTAGAAATTAGATGGTTTTTTATCACTTTCTAGTATACTGATTGGTTTTATTCCGTACACCACGTCCTTCTTGTTACTTTGGTTTAACCCGGGGCTGGAAGGAAGGGTTGCCTTTTGATCTTTAAAGGCTGATGTGGAATAAGATCTTCTTCCAATCTTAAACAATCCATTATAACGGTTACGGCCTCTAGGTTTTATATCGGTTATTGGTTTAATATCATAGATTACACCACCGGTTGCATCTAAAGTCGCTTTAACATACTTATTTGCTAGATCATCGATGTTTCATACTGTTACTAAGATACCAGGCATAACATCATCAAAATAGTGTTCACCGTAATGATTAACGATTCTATCCTTAACAGTGTCATAATACTCTGTGAACGTAGTGTCGTTTGTTAATGCTGTGTTACCATGTAACGATACAAACATCTCATTTCCACTTTCACCTGTATAAGCTGATACCATTATTATCTTATGGTCACTTAGTTTTAAGAAAAGAGGTTCGGTCATTAAAGTGTTGTAGATTGCTTCTAGCATATCTACACCTGAATACAATTTGGTATTTGTTAAATATATTTTCAATCTACGAACTTTCGTTTCACCTAGAGCTTTTGGAGTCTCTCTCACGGCTGTTTGCGCATTGGTGAAGAAAGGAGATATCTCCACGTAGATTACCTTCATTGTTTTAAAAGCACTTTCCGTCTTTGCTAGAGTTATAACAGTTTTTAAAACCTTTACTCCAACAAAGAAACCATTAACCACCTTCGTTCATAGGGAGATGAAGAATCGTAATATAGGATTCTCACCTTTAGGGGATATAAACGGGTGTAATAAAATTAATGGCGCACTAGGTCCTGTGGGACCAATTTGCGTTAAGAGGCAAATTATAATTTGTGCCAATATCAGGCAGGATAGTAGTCTAACTACCATGATTAAATGTGTGTTTTTCATCACAATCCTAAATTTAAATTTAACACTCTTAAATTGTTATCAGGCACATTAGTGACAGATTAGGGTCCACTATCCAAAAAATTTATCCTAATCCTTCGCTCTTATGCCATTACCCCCCTATCCCAAGCACTGCCTCTGCCCTCTAGCCAAAGCAGCGCTTGGGCCTAGGCTTTGGTGAAGGGAAGTGCTAGTGATATAATTAGACTTTACAGTCTTCACTCATCCCCTTGCTGCTTTGGCAAGAAGAAGATAACGCATTACCCACCTTTGCGACTAGTGAGGTAATGAATTCTTTAATAGGACTCTTCCCTCTTGCCAAAGCAGCAAGGCGCTTCCTGAAGGATGCGCAGCAGAAGAATGGTACTAATGATAGTATTGTCCCACCGGGCCCTGATGGACCGAGGGGTCTAAATAGGAAATTAATTATCAACTCGAAAGTTGTTATCAATAAATGAGCTGCTATTATACATAGCAGTACTCTAATTATTATGTTTAATATTTTTTGCATCATTTTATTTTTTGTTTTTGTTTTTTTTATTCTCCCGGCCTGCGTACAGGACTACCAATATTAATGGTCACGGGTATATTATGGTTTTGTCCACCCTTGCACCTAGATTACCGTTAGATAAAGTTAGGATTTTATTTGATTAAATACCACATAAGCCGTCAATAAGCTTTGATAGTATATGACTCTCATCATTACATCACAAAGCTAAAGACGTACTTACGAGCAACACCACTTCACTTCTCATCACGCCCTTTTGGCCTTAGATGGGAAGGGTGTACAAGGGGAAGATTAACGGGCAAGAAAGGTTTAAGCGCCTTTGGCGAGGAAAGCAGACCTAAGAGTTGAACTTAGTTGCCTTTGGCACTCGGAAGGATGAGCTCCGCGTGTTACCAATTACACCAACCTGCTTAAATGTTACACTCCCCTTTGAGGAGTGTATTAAAATTACACATTGTAACTAGTTAATCATATAAGGTGGGAGAATTAATTAAAAGTAGTTAGAAATAACAGCGATTTAACTCATATACTATATGATGCTAATAGTTTTTAAATAAGCTTAGCTCCGGTAATCACTCTTTATGAGGTCTAGTTTATTTTAGGCTTAACAGTAGTGAGAATGGGTTTCAAAGGGCCTCCTATTTTTACTGTCTTAATATATTAGTATTACAGTCGAATTGGAGAATAGATCCTAGAAAATCATAAATTTGTCAAATACATCCTGGCTTTCTCTTTCCTTTACATTAACCGTATCTATCATACAGGGTGGAGGTAAGAACTTAAGCTAAAAGGAAAAAATTTACTAAAGATATAAAGCCTGATCATGTTAATTTTTCCTTCTAAGGTCAGCCTAGGGCTTAACAAATAGAGTTAGACCAGCCTAATGGCTTAATAGTGTCTAATGGCACCCAAACATCATGATTGTTGGACTAACGTATGCATAATTAAGTAAAGATCAGGCCTAATAAATAACTAATTTTAAGTAACAAAAATAAAAATATAAAAAATAAAAATGGAACGTTGACTATATTCAACTAATGCTAAAGATATTGGAACACTATATCTAGTATTTTCACTATTTGCCGGAATGATAGGAACTGCTTTTTCTGTTTTAATATAGATTAGAATTAGCAGCACCTGGGGCTCAATATTTAAATAATGATCATCAATTATATAATGTAATAATTACAGCTCATGCTTTCATTATGATTTTCTTCATGGTAATGCCTGGTTTAGTAGGAGGTTTTGGTAATTATTTATTACCAGTTCAAATAGGGGCTCCTGATATGGCCTTTCCTAGATTAAATAATATTAGCTTCTGATTACTACCGCCTTCATTAATATTATTATTATTAAGTTCATTAGTAGAATCAGGAGTAGGAACAGGATGAACAGTATATCCTCCATTAGCTGGAATTCAATCACACTCAGGTGGTTCAGTAGATTTAGGTATTTTCTCTCTTCACTTGGCTGGGGTATCTAGTTTATTAGGAGCTATGAATTTCATAACAACAGTATTGAATATGAGAGCACCTGGAATGACATTACATAAATTACCTTTATTTGTATGAGCTATATTTGTAACGGCTATCTTATTATTATTATCATTACCTGTATTAGCAGGAGCTATTACTATGTTATTAACAGATAGACAATTTAATACATCATTCTATGATCCTAGTGCCGGAGGTGATCCTATATTATATCAGCATTTATTCTGATTCTTTGGTCATCCTGAAGTATATATTTTAATCATACCAGGTTATGGAATAATTAGTCATATAATTTCACATTCTCAGGTAAACCTGTATTTGGGTATTTAGGTATGGTATATGCTATGTTTTCAATAGGTATATTAGGATTCATAGTATGAAGTCATCATATGTTCAGTGTAGGTTTAGATGTAGATACTAGAGCTTATTTCACAGCAGCAACAATGGTAATTGCAGTACCTACAGGTATTAAAATTTTCTCTTGATTAGCTACATGTTATGGAGGATCTTTAAGATATACAACACCTTTAATATTTGCTTTAGGATTTGTTTCTTTATTCACTATAGGTGGATTAACTGGAGTTATGTTAGCTAATGCCTCTATGGATGTTGCTCTACATGATACTTACTATGTAGTTGCTCATTTCCATTATGTATATCTATGGGAGCTGTTTTCGCATTATTTGCGGGATTCTACTTCTGAACTCCTAAAATTGTAGGATTACATTACAATGAGTTATTAGCTAAAACTCACTTCTGAGTTTTATTCATAGGAGTAAACTTAACATTCTTCCCTCAACATTTTTTAGGTTTAGCTGGTATGCCAAGAAGAATACCTGATTACCCTGATGCTTATGCTCAATGAAACTATGTATCTAGTTTTGGATCGATTATATCAGTGGCTGCTACTGTTCTATTTGTTTATATCTGCTACGATATTTTCGCAGGAGCTAAAAATAGAAATCAAATGGTTGCTGAATCTTCATATTTATTAGCTAAAGAAGAATTAGGAGCTGTTGAAAATAAAGAATTATCTTGAGCATTCCCTGGATATTTAGTAGGTAATATGGAATTTAGAAACTACCCTAGATTTAGTTCTTCTTTAGAATGAAGCCTTCCGGTACCTACTCCTCTTCATGCTTATGAAACTTTACCTGCTCAAACTTATGCTAACTAATAAGGCCTTTGGGCTTTTAGTAACCTCCCCTCTATAATACCATATAACTTACATTAACCTTTTATAAGTTAAGGCCAATTTTAGTCGAGGAGTGATTGGGTCAGTAATGTAGGCGAAATACATAATCAGCTCTTAAAAGGAGTGGCAACCAAAGTTACCCAATGGGTTGTTTATAGAGATATAGTACCCTTTGTCCATTCCTAAGGAAATGGAATGGAAATGGAAATGGAATGGAAATGGAATGGAAATGGAAATGGAATGGAAATGGAAATGGAATGGAAATGGAATGGGAGGCCCGTAGTATATAGAGATATTTGAACCCCATACATTGTTTTGAACAAATTTACAAAGGCGGAAAGTAGTGGAGATTTCAATTGTACAACATACATTGTTTTTAAACTTAGAACATAGAACATAGATTGAAAATAACACCCCATACATTGTTCTATACTGTAGCTTATAGAGCACTGCCCCCTGCTTTGGCATTGATTCACTGCCCTTCCCTTGCCTTCCTAGGCGCAAAGCGCAGAGTGCAGGGAGAGGCCCACATTGTTGTTATATGAAAGATTTACGTTGTAGACCCACCGATCGTTGTTGTAACTTCATTAAAGTCAAAATGTAGCGGTGGTAAATTAACATTACTGAATAGTCTACCCATCATATCGCTTAAAGAGTTATATAATGATCCAGTAGCTGGTCTTTGACCTGTAATTGATACTACTTTATCGGGGTTCAGATATTGACTACGTAATGACTCAGGTAGCATAATAGATTTATTGCCAGGCAGAGATCTTATTAAGGTTTCTAATACTCTTAATTTTTCAGCATACATCAATTCAACCTGTTGTCTTGTTGCATCCATTAGCATCTGATGGTCTTCTTTAGTCATTAAATCTGATCCTAGAAAGGTATTTACAAATTTTATGTTGATGCCTACTATGGAATCTCTGATATTAGAAATGAAATTAGATATTTTAGTTATAAGTTCATTCTGCTCAAATATTCTTAATGTGATGAACCCTGAGGTGAAAGCTAAGGATGTTGTTATGAATAGTCTTCTTATCCTTAAAAAGATAGAGAGACATAATAAGGGTATAAAGATGTAATTGATAAAGATTCTTAATACTCTTTTTATGAATCTTAATGTCTCTAGAGTGTTTTGAAACATGAAGATGAAATCTTTAAAAATCATCAAATGCTGAAATTTCTTCTGGAAAGACTTTTCTTTAGAGTCTTTTTGTAATTCGCTATTAGTATAGTTAGATGTTTCTAATTTATCTAACTCATATAATAAGCTATTTCTTACATTTAAGATTCCTTTGATACCTTCTGTCTTATATATATCTAGATAATGGTTGTATATTTTATTATAACCACCAAAGGTGCTTGTTTAATCATTTCCCTTATCGAATAGTTGGTTTATACTTCTGCCCACTCCTGCGCTTTGCGCCTTGGAAGGGCCTTAAGTGATATTTCAATATTTCTAGGGTCAGATGGCTAGGCAGGCGAGGATGAATAGTAGACTAGTAGCTAAAAGTATCAAAGATATGAAAATACTATTAAAAGTATTTAAAGGGGTTATTAAGAATACCATAGCAAATTTATTAAAAAGGAAGACATAGATCTAAAAACACAGGTTTAGTTAAAAGTCTAGTTACCTACATTCCCTTTACGACCTTCACTATTATCCTACCTTTTAAGGATGGGCTATATGTCAGGGCGCAAGTTTAGTGAATGTGAGCTATACTCTAATTAAAGTTTATTCAATAAACTCAACTGTGTGTATCCTAAGGAAAACCTTATATAATTACTTCCTGAAGCAAAACATTGTAGTAAGGAAAGGAAAGGAAATCAACCGAGACTCTGAAAGTAATGGTGAGTGAAATCAGATTAGCCAGACATAATAAACCGTAAGGTATTATAAACCGAAGTCCCATGAAAAATGGAAAAATATTTGTTGTCAGTCCTCCCACCAAAGGTGCTTGGGCTAGCAAATAACCATAGAGGGTAACAGTCCCGTAGGTGAATAATAAATTATGTCAGCCACTTTTTAACTTTCTTGATAATTTAAGCCTAAAGGTCTTTATATGAATGTGCTTAATGGTTTAGTCGAAAGGTTAAACTATTATTAACTTCTTATTACCCTTCAGGTTATTATTAGATAGTAACAAAAAGTGACTATAAAGTACGATGAGAGAAACTTGTCGGAATAAAGGGGAACCATCCTCTAAGGCTAAGTATAATAAATTTAGCGATAGTGAATAGTACTGTGAAGGAAATGGTGAAATATTTGTTGTAAACTAATGAAATAGTTTGAATTAGTAACTCTAGAAGCAGTCGAAATTTTTAATTAAATCTAAAAATAACGACGTACCTTTTGCATAATGGGTCAGCAAGTTAATAGGAGTAGCGAGGTTAAAAGCCTTAGCGAAAGCGACTGTACGTAATTCTTTAATCCCCAAAGGGGCTTATTAACAATTAAGATTATAAAATCCTCTAATTATTACATAAGCCCCTTTGGGGATAAAGGAGTATCGGGGTTAAGTTACTCTTATTAGACCCGAAACGAGGTGATCTTTCCATGGCCAGATTATAATGGATCGAACGGGTGAATGTTGCATAATTCTCCGAAGAGCTGTGGAAAGGGGTGAAAGGCCAATCGTACCTCGTGATAGCTGGTTTTCCACGAAACATATGTTAGTATGACTTCTACAAAATACCTAGACCTTGTAAAGCAGAAGGGATTTAGGTCCCGTCGCTAAGGTCTTAAGGTTAAGATTTATGGAGGTACAGCACTCAGCATGCACAAAATTTGGGGGACGTAAAAATCCTACCTTTGCATGAAAATCTCGGAATTACATAAATTGATAGTAGAAATACAGACTACTCATGATAAGGTGTGTAGTCAAAACGGAAACAGCCGTGAGCATGAATTAAGGTCCAAAATAATTATTAAGTGAAATTAAGGAAGTTATTCTCTCAATGCAACTATGAAGTGAGCTTGGTAGTCGCTAGTCTTTTAAAGACCGTGTAACAACGCAGTAGTCCATGTTTTGACCTAAAGGTATGGTAATAAGGGGAAACTCATATAGCTGTGCCATTTAAGTCTTAAACAATAAGGGGAATAGCACCGAAAATTTAACGGGTCTAAATAATTTACCGAAATCATGCCTTTAAGAAACTTAAAACGGATAGTGGAACATTCAGAACGGTTAAAAAGCAGTGTTTCATTGCTTGTACGTCCCTGAATAGATAATGCTGACATGAGTAACGTAAAAAGAAGTTATAATACTTCTCGCCGAATACGAAAGGGTTTTTAGGCTTAAGGTTAAACCTCCTAAAATTATAGCGGCCTCTAAGGAACCTATGCGAACGCTTAGGGTCTGATGAGTTTAATGCAGAAAGTCCTATTATATCATACAACCACCTTAGGTACTAAACACTCGCCATCCCTCCCCAAAGGGGGGCAGGGACTTGGCGCTTGGAATGCTTTAGGTTGTATGAATGCAAAAGGACCAGGAAAATAATGCATTATCACTACCGTACCCTAAACCGACACAGGTTCGTAGGTAGAGAATACTAAGGCGAAGAGATAATACTTGTAAAGGAACTCGGCAAACTGTCTTCATAAGTTAGACGATATGAAGAACCACTGGATGTTATTCCTACACGAAGATCATCTAATAAGGTTCTAAAGACTGAAAAGATGAATTTGAAAGGAAAACTTTTAAAAATTTATGTTATTTCTATTTAGGTAAGTTCATAGGCTCAGGGTCGTCATCCCTCCCCAAAGGGGGCATGGACTTGACGCTTAGTGCTTATTTTAAATAAAGAAATACGTAAACCATAAGTAACATTTAAGTGGTGACACAGAATCGGAGGCCCCGACTGTTTACTTAAAACACAGCTTTCTGCGACGAATAATATCTTTGTATAGAAAGTGAATTTTGCCCAATGCCATTAATATAAGGTTGATAAGCGCTTAGCGTAATTATTAATTGAAGTTCTGGTCAATGGCGGTCTTATCTATGAGGATCCTAAGGTAGCAAAATTAATTGTCCATTAAATGTGGTCCTGACTGAATAAAGTAACGATGGTCTCGCTGTCTCTACAAGTATCTCAGTGAAATTGAATTAGCCGTGCAGATGCGGTTTAACTTCGGGTAGACGGAAGACCCTATGCAACTTTACTGTAGCTAGTTATAATATTCTCGTAATCCGGGTGTAGCGTATAAGGTAGTCGACATGACTAAGGTGAAACACCTTAACTGGAATTCCGTTAATATTTATTCTTACAGCGCAAAGCGCCTTGAACAAAAGGTTCAGCTTATTACAGGCTTTTATATATCTTTTGGTTTATAAGGACTGTAGAGGTTAATCTTTTGAACGGAGAAGAAAATGACTAGTTGGCAGTTTGTCTGGGGGCGGACGTTTTTAATATAGTATCAAAAATATCCAAAATTAATTTATCTTCAAGAACACTACAGCCAGGGGAAATCCTTTGGACTGTAGGTAGCTTAAGTTTTTAATTAAGAACAGATAAATTTAGGAAACCTGAACAACTTTGAGCTTATAGACTTTAAAGTTGTATTTTATTAGTTTCAAGGTAGTGCTTTAGTGCCCTAACACTCGCCTGTCCTACAAAGGCTTTAAGCCTGGCCCTTTGGGTTAAGGACTGGCGTTTAATGGGGCTGCACTATTTTCAAGTCTAATAGTACATTTTCTTTTTTAATAAAGGTATGCATAAATCGGATGGAGACCGAGCGATCATGTGAGATCGGATTAGATATAATGATTATAGCATGCTTGACTGAAAGACTCATAAGTCGAACAGATACGTAAGTAGGGCATAATGACCCGGCGGTATATTATGGAATAGCCGTCGATTAATAGATAAAAGTTACGCTAGGGATAACAGGTTAATTGGCCGCGAGAGTACACATTGTCCGGCCAGTTTGACACCTCGATGTCGACTCACCCTATCCTCCGGGCGTAGAATCTTGGAAGGGTTCGGCTGTTCGCCGATTAAAAGGGTACGCGAGTTGGGTTTAATACGGCGTGAGCCAGTATGGTCCCTATCTTCCGAAGTGAAAAATAGTAAAAAGGGAATTACCTCTCAGTACGAAAGGATCAGATGGGCGTGTTTCAATAGTGCACCAATTGTTGGCTGTATCAAGAGGCAAATACTCGTTCTTGCTCTAGCCGACCTGTCCCTCACCATCCTTAGCCTCTCATCTTTGATGTCATCTTTGATGTTATCTTTGAGGAGGGACTGGGTGTTGGTGCTTGGGATGGGACAAGGAAAGGCAATGAGCGAGGCCTTATTTCATACTCTGGCATAGTTGGGTAGCCACAAACATAACGGATAATTGCTGAAAGTATATTAAGCAAGAAACCGGTCCCTGGATACTATCGAGACTCTTTTCTATGGGGCCTTAAAGCCTTAAAGGGAAAGAGTTTTCACAGATAAGAAATAGAACATTTCTTGTTAGGATATGAGTGGAATTGTTGTAAAACATTTAGCTTAATATTACTAATTTGTCTATTGACTTTTTTATAACATATCTTTTTTATTTTTAAATTTTTGTTTTCGGCCTATTAGGTATAAATAGTAGCCTTACACACAGTGCACAAACAATCTCCTGCAATCATTTATTTAGCACTGTCCAGGCCTGGTACTAGGCCCTTACACCTTGGCCATGCCAGTCATTCACCAATATCTTTGGGAGGCAGTACTAACCGTCCTGGTATGCCCCTCCTGCCTACCCTCTCCCTTAGGAAGGGACTTGGGCCTAGGAAGGGGCATTGGCCAATGATTGGCCTACAGTGTGTCTTTCAATATCAAAGGGTCTTGTGCCAGCAGGCAAGGTTTAAATGTATTGGTGAGCCCATAGTTAAATTAGACAATTTAGACTGTACCTAAGAGTTAAGTTTACAGAATGGTACTGTAGTCAAATTGCAAATTTGATGGTTATATTTTAATCGTAGGGTTCGAATCCTTCTTAACTCTAATAAGTTGCTAACATCGCAAATCATCACTAGCCTGCCATGCTTAAGGCCCCTTGCCTAGCACCCTTTTCCTGCCCAAGCACGCACTACATCACCATCCTTCACCCTTATGCTTTGGCAACAAAGGATGGTGCGCTTCCTTATGCTTTGGCAACAAAGCATAAGGATGCGCCAGCCTAGGCCCCTCCCTGTGCGCATCCATCCCTGCCCTTTGGGCTAGGGGAATAGGAAGCGCCTTGTGCCTATCCTTCAGGGATAGGGCCTTGTGCCTATCCTTCAGGGAAGGGCCTTGGGCAGAGGCAGTGCTTGGACCTTGAAATGGCCTTTGGGTTTTATAAGACCTGTCTTTGTGCTGGGCAATATTTAGGCAGATAAGGGCAATTACGAAGAGTCAGTGACGTTAAAACATTTTAATATTTGTTCTCTTAGCTTAATGGTAGAGCTATGTTCTTCTAAAACATTGATTTTGGTTCAAATCCAAAAGAGAACTTTTTTAATTTCATCCTAGGGTGATTAATAGGGTTGCCTGCCTAGCACTGCCCTTCCTTCATCCTTCAACCCTCTACCCGTCCATAGTCCCTAGCATCCTGGCGCTTTGTGTGGTTGAAGGAAGCGCCTTGATGCTTAGGGACGGGACGGAACGGGAGGAGGGCCGCCTAATACCTAAACACTTACTGTATAGTGCCAAAAGGGCCTTTGGTGTTACATGGCAGACCATTGGTAAGTGAGGGCTGATGTGTTCAAAATGCCCTGTAGGAATATTATCAGTAGTTAATTTAGGCACACAGTAATTAGTTATTAATACTTATAAGAGCATAGTATAATGGTAGTATATTGATCTTCAAAATCATAGGTAGGTGTTCGAATCGCCTTGCTCTTGTTTATTAAATTAAATAACTACTGGCTAAAGCAAACATTAAAAAAATATTTACGAATTTAGCTTGAGGGCCGAGATTGATCACCCAATTGTTATAGATTTAGCCCATTATCTAACCTTTGGGGCCTCGTTTAATTGATTAAAAGTAGTTAGAAATAACAGCGATTTAACTCAGATATTATATGATGCTAATAGCTTTTAAATAAGCTCAGCTCCGGTAATCACTCTTTATAAGGTCTAGTTTATTTAGGGCTTAACAGTAGTGAGAATGGGTTTCAAAGGGCCTCCTATTTTTACTGTCTTAATATATTTGTAGTCCGAATTGGAGAATAGATCCTAGAAAATCATAAATTTGTCAAATACATCCTGGCTTTCTCTTTCCTTTACATTAACCGTATCTATTATACAGGGTGGAGGTAAGAACTTAAGCTAAAAGGAAAAAATTTACTAAAAATATAAAGCCTGATCATGTCAATTTTTCCTTCTAAGATCAGCCTAGAGCTTAACAAATAAAATTAGACCAGCCTAATGGCTTAATAATGTCCAATGGCACCCAACAATCATGATGTTTGGACAAATGTAGGCATAATTAAGTAAAGATCAGGCCTAATAAATAATTAATTTTAAGTAACAAAAATAAAAATAAAACCATGTACACATTAATAACATCATATTTACCTATCTCAACATTAATATTGATATTACTTAATATCATGTTAATTTTGATCAAGAGTAATAAAGACTCTTATATATCACAAAATTATTCTTACCCTATAGCATTTTTACCCGGCTTAGTTACAATACTATTAAGTATTTTTAATCTAAACTTTGAATCATATCTAAAATTAGGAATTACAGTATTCTCATTTATTTTATCCTCTTTAACTATTATTTGCCTAAAATTTTATGGATTAGAGGGAAGATTTAGTAATTATTTACTGACTCTATTTATCAAATACTTACCTCAATATTTATACGGTGTAGATTTGATTTCTTTAGGATCCGTTTATCCTGAAATATTAAACATGGTCTCAAATAATTCTACATTAGAAAGTAGTATAGAGAGCAATAGCGAAAATGCTAGCATTAGTAGATCGAATAGCAACACTAGCCTAGATAGCGGCTATCTAGGCGATGTGAGTAATTCTTTAAGTAGTAGGTCTTTGCTCGATCCTATAGCAGAGGAAACACATTCAAGTAATGCTAATGTACTTAACACTTTAAGTACTACTACTCAATCAATTGAAATAGACTCCAGTTCTCAATCAGATAGCACTAGGTCTACAGGTATTACTGAGCTTAGTGAATCGAGTAATTCTAATCAGCAATCTACAACTGATACTTCGACACAATCTATAGCATATCAGCCCCATCCACCTTTAGGTAGTAGATGGTCTCCTAACACTTCTGAGCTGGATGAGCCTATGAGTTCAGAAGAGCAGTCTGAAACAGAGCCATCTAGTGATGAAGTAGAACACTCTAATAATTTAATATCTTCTTCAAACCACCCTTCTCAAAACTCAGAGCCATCTGAACACATAGACCCAGATGAAGAAGAGAATTCATCTCCTAGTACTTAAAATATAAATAAGTAGGGATATAGGGATATGTAATAGAAAGTATAATGTTCAAGCCCTCCCCAGTCGTTCAAAGACACCACCTACTTAATTACCCTTGTATTACCCTACTTCATTTCCTTGTGTTACCTTCCATTTTTTAAAAACTATTTGGATAGCCAAAGGGTCACCTTTGGCGGTGATTAAATTCTTTTTTTTTTTAGAATTCGTAACCCTCCCCTCAAACACTCGCATAAGAGGGGTAGTGCTTGGGCCATGGTGATTACTAATCTCCCCTTTGAGGTAGGGTACACAGGTGGCACATGAGCGTTGTATTAATGATGTGAAATTAACCAAAAGCCGGAAAAAAAAAAAGGAGGGGTGTCTGGATATGTTAATCATCAAGGGAGGAGTATGAGGAGGGAACGTCATCACTTTCTAATGGGGGGAGGAGTATGAGGAAGGAACGTCCTCACCACTGGGGGAGCAATTATTAAGGAACACCTAAACAAAAGCTTAAAATAAACAATAATAGCCTGGATGTGGTTACTGTTACTTGCCCCTCCCTTAGGAAGGGGCCAATAAACTAACTAACTAACTAACTAACTAACTAACTAACTAACTAACTAACTAACTAACTAGGCACTTTGGTACCACCTAGCTCCTAGTATAAGGCTAGGGAGCGGCTACTGGATACTGTTACTTGCCCCTCCATTAGGAAGGGGCCTTTAAACAAACTAACTAAGGCCGACCACTTTAGGCAGGGCGTACAAATAAAATAAAATAAAATAAAAATAAAATTATAATAAAATAACTAACTAACTAACTAAATCACTCCACTGCCCCTTTGGGGTAAAATAAAATAAAATAAAATAAAATAAATTAAGCACCAAAGTTGGGTACTGTGGGAGGTGACTTGACGCAGGGGTTGTTTAAAGGGTCGATTAAGTTAACCACTGGTGGCAGGTATTGGTTATTATCCTGTTGCGCCCTTTTGGTCTTAGTTAAAGATCTTCTAATATTCAGAGTTAAAGGATTTATACTAAGAGATAGCTCTTTCATATTTCTATGGAACCTAGGTTTAGACTCTTTAGTAACTAATCCACCCTCAGCTAACTTTCTAATCTCCTCGAACGATAGAGAGTCTCTTTCCACTCCAGATCACACTGATTTATTAATAATCCCCTCACCTTTGGTGCTTGGGGCTTGTTCATCTGAATTAGTATCTGTATACCCATATTGTTTAATCCCTAAGAAATATGCATCATCTATTACTCCCCCAGACAGTTCATCTTTAAGCTGTCCTAGTTCAGTACCTACTAGGTGTGGAGCAACTTTGCTTATATCTACTGGTGTGAATATACTATCAGTATCCGAGTAATAGCAATCATAATCCAACTTGAAGGTCATCATATATGTTCTAGCATATGCAGTTATAGCAGCAGCTATAGCCACATTTGATTTCACTCCTAATCTAAAGGTATTAATATGCTGTTCTAACACACAGTTAATCTTCTTACGTATATCTAAGGATCTATCAGCATCAATTAATAATAAGGCATGAGTATCAGTTATATGTATTGTAAAATAAATCTTTACTGCTACCACTAGTGTGTCTATATCTTCATTTTTAACTATTACTGGTGTTAAAGTATCTAGTCTACGTCCGAATATACCATACAAGCTGTTTAACATAAGTTTAGCTATGTATCTTTCAGTCCCTGTAGCAGTCTTCTTCTGCTTGTAGAAGTGTTCTACATAATCTTTAAACAGAACCTTCTTACTGAACTCGTATCCACTTAATAACTTAAACTTATACCCTAGAGGTAACATAGCCTTCAATTCCTCAGAAAAATAAATACCTTTTCATTTACCCACTGGAAATATAGTTTGGTTGTTTATTCTTAATGGTAGCATTGGTTTGGTCATATCAGTGGGGCAATCGACTTCTACGTCAGAGTGTGGAGAGGTGTAATGGATAGAGATGTTGGAAGGTGGATGTAAAGTAACTACGTGATGCGTGATTGTTATGTAAATTTTTATAAGAGGATGAAAATGAATTGATCACTATTAGGTGTTACAAAAAGATTAATTGAAATAAGTGACAGGGTTCAAGCACTCAAAGGTGAGTATCTACAAACTTCATCAATGGTTGAGCAACATGACTATCATACATTCTGTAGAACTTACGAATGTAAAGATGGTTTAGAACATCGACTAGGTGATTTTGGACGGATTTTTGAATCAGACTTACGCAATTGAATGTCGCAATGAACAGACCCTAGTTATAAATTTGAATTGTTTCAAGCTAGAATAACAATTAACTATGTTAAAGATAATAGTCTTGAAACAGTTCAAATAACTGATTGTTATAAGTTCCATACTAATGCAAGATTACCCTCTGCTGATAGACTAGTAAGATGACAATCTTTTTTATGTATGTCTACATTATACAATAGAAGGATCACGTTAAATAGAATAAGATCTGTGGTTATATCATTAGAATGATTTAACTTCAATAAAAATATAGGTACTGCATGAGAGTATATGAACCACACTGACTCTTCCTATTCCCTTGAGGGATGGAGGAGCTCAACAAGCACCCTTGCTGACAAACTTTAAAGGCAACCCTTAAAAGTAGAAACTAGTAAATAGATCGCTTACAGTGATCTGTAAAACACTAATGTTCACATATGGCATACCTTTAAGGGTGGCAACAAAAATAAAAAATAAAACAATGATAAAAAGACTAATAACAAATTCACTAACAACTCTAGGTAGAAAGATCACAGAATGAAGATATAATTCATCGTGAGAAGCTATCTATAAAGCACAAAACACTGATTCACAAGCTACAGGTAATGTTGATGTAAGAGTTGACACTATATTTGACCAAGTACAAGATTCATTAAGAGCCGAGTATGATCAAGGTGGACTTAGAGGCCTCTTTAGAGTGCGAAAACAAATTAAAGATGAACTAAACAGTTTTAAATCTAGATATACTTAAGAATATCCAAAGTGGTAACACTAGAGATAGAGCTAAAGCGGAAAATCAGTTTGATACTAATTTTGACAGATTAAAAGCTTTTAGAAATATACTAACAGGGTTAACTAGATCGGTTAGTAGTTTGTCTCTATTTAAAAACATTATCCTTTTCACACTCAATATAT
Organism: Candidatus Saccharimonadota bacterium; assembly: GCA_037200105.1. Classification (GTDB taxonomy): domain Bacteria; phylum Patescibacteriota; class Saccharimonadia; order Saccharimonadales; family UBA4665; genus JAJZKE01. Next base: position 44,937 of record JBBCHN010000006.1, read on the forward strand.
TAATAGTAATATTCTTTATATTAGGAGCGTCATTCTTATTACTGAATTGAGGTAGAGCTTTCAACTGATTATCTGGTTTAAGTATAGGTTTCTTGTATTTACACACAGATCTAAATCCTTTTAAAGATATATTCTTTAAAGTGTTTGGAGGTGTGATAGATATTTGAGTATCCATTAGGGTTTATATAGGATCTTTATTTGACGGTATGTCGTACGGCGAACCTATATCCGATAAACAGAATATATCAGAGTTTAACTCTAAAATTAACCAATCTTTATCCGAATTAGATAGAAAACTTAATGAGTTAAAAAATATTCAACCTACTAGAGTAGTAGATGAACCTGTTGATAAGTGAAGTACACTTTACACTAGTGCTGTAACTATAGCTGTATTATGTGGTGTAACTATAACAGGGTTTATAACATATAAATATATGCCGTCGTGAAAAGAGATCCAAGATGGTATTACAAACACATCCACTACAATAAATAATTTTCCTAATGGTAGCTGAACTAGAATTCAAGATGTTTATAATTGATGTATATCGTGATTACCTGGTGGTAGTCCTAAAGGACCTGATATGGGTGGTGCATCAGAAGGTGTATCAACATCACAAGGTTTTATAGAGGGTAGTAGTAGTACCTCGGGCTCTAAAGGTAAAGATGTAATCAGAGAAGTATTTGTATACTCTGATAGCGATTCAAGTAGCTCAAGTGATAGTGATAGAACAGAAAGACCTCTTACTCCTTTGGCAACAAAAACACTTTCACCTGTTACACTTGACCATTTAGCTAAGACTCTTCAAGAAGAATCCATGAAACTTAATGCTGAGATAGCTGCAGCTGGACCTAACCTTACGAGTGAACAGATGGCTGAGTTTGATTTCAAAAAGGATCTGATACAAGCAAAGGCTGTGCAACTTAAAAATCTTTATGACGGTCCTATGCTACCACCAGCACCCTCACAAGGTGTTGTTCCGTTACAGGCTCCTAAATCATTACCTAGTGCAGGTTTAGGTAGTGGAAGTGGTGACCAATTAAGTAAAGAAACGGCCAATATTATGGGTAAAGGGTTCAAAAGGTTATTCAAAGATCATAGATCTTAGTAGGATAAACTAAACACTTTTCTTATTGTATAAGGCCCAAGCACCAAGTCCCTTCCTAAGGGAGAGGGAAGTGAGGCAGTGGGGAGGTTAAATTCTTTTTTTTAAAATTCGTAACCCTCCCCTCATTTTCATTATGAGGTTCTTAGCTAACCCAACTACTTGGTTAAATAAAGATGGTTTACTTAACATATCTATTTTCGGTGGAAGATAAGTGTTACCAGCTAACAATTTAAAATTAGATTTCTCTATCTCAATTGTTCTAGGTTTTATATTTATAGATAAACTAGTGAAGCTAGTATAGAACTGAGCCTTTATGTATCTAGTTATTTTATTACCACTTGCTAATGATTCAATATCTTTTCAGGATAGTGAGTTACGTTCAATCCCAGCTCAAACCGATTTACTTTTTACAAGCTGGTCTTGGCCTGAAGATAGATCAGTATATTCATAACCGTATTCTTTAATACCAAGAAAGTAAGCTTTGTTAATTAATCCGTCAGGACTTTGCCCTTCTAGCTCATCTTTAAGTTCACCTAGTTCTGATCCTATTAAATAATCGGGTAATTTTGAATCTGTAAAGATGCTGTCTGTATCTGTATAATAAACATTGTATTTAGTTTTAAGATCCATCATATGTATTCTGGCATACGCAGTCACAGCTGCAGCTATAGCTACGTTAGCTTTAACTTCAGCGTGACTTGCTATAATGTTAGTATCTAGTCTTATGTTCAGATTCTCCATCAGTTTAGGGTCTATATTACTATCCTCAAGAAGTAAAGTGTATTTATCGTTAATTTCAACTATACTATTCAACGATTTAGTTGTTAAATGTACATTTAACTCGTCACTCTTTACAACTGAAGGTGTTAAGATCTGTCTTTTTCTTCCAAATATTCCATACAAAGAATTTAACATAAGTTTAGCCATAAATCTTTCTGACCCTTTACTAAACTTTTTAGTTAAATAAAAGTCTCTTATGTATTTATCGAATAGGACTTGTTTAGAGAATTCATAACCTCTTAAAGGTATAATCTTATAACCTAACCGTTTAACAGCTTTCAATTCCTCTGAGAAATACACACCTTTTCATCGACCAGTTGGGAATATAGTTCTTCCCCCTCCTACCTTGTAAGGTAACATAGGCTTCATCACTGTATCAGGTATTATTACAATTGCCTCAACAAATCCGAAGAATGTATCGAAAGACTCGATTCTCTCTCTATAACCGAGGCATTCGAAAGGCATAGGCCCGGATTGAGCAAAGGGATACAACGAATTAACATCATAATAATGGAGATTCTCTCCATATTTTTTATAGTAATCAGTTGCACCACCATAATAACTTTTACGAATAAAAGAGTCTTGTGTGGATTTAAGAATAGGAAGCACTTCACAATCTCCTGGTAATGCATTTTTTAAGTAATGCATTCTGTAGATCTTCATTGCAAGACTAGCAGTTGAAAAGATAGTTGTTATATCCACACTTCATTCCTCTATATATTCAGCTTGAGCTTTGTATAAGGCGTTATATAAAGCTAGGGAATCTTGTTTACTATACTCTATAAACGAACTTAGTAAATCAGGGTTATATAAAACCTCTATTTTATTGAATTCAGGTTGATATACTTGAGATTTACCTTGCACACTAAACACCTTACATAATTCATTTAAACTGATAGGAAAAATTCTTAATGAATCTTTTCACACATGTTTACAACTATCTTTTTTAACAGTTATACATATAAACTTGTGTGATTTATCTATTAATATATCGATGTTTTCAGCTTTAAAGTATTCGAACATAGCTTTATACAGAAAGATACCGTCAAAACCTCCTAGTCACCAAGGGTGCTTATGTACAAAACATAAGGTTGAACCTTGTTCTTCTATGAATGTGAAATACTCTTTAAACATACTTATTGACAATGCTTCTAATTCTTCTTGCGTTGTTTGATTGTTAACACCTTCTACAATAAAGATTTTAGTTGAAATCTCACCTCTAACCTTGAAGGATATTGAAATGGCTATAGGTATCTGTTTACCACCTTCTGTTAATGATATAGTTTCCAAATCCATAGTGTAAAACCTAGATGGTTTTTTATCACTTTCTAGTATACTGATTGGTCTTATTCCATACACCTCGACCTTCTTGTTGTTGTTCTCCTTTTTAGGGATTATGTCTATGCTACTAGCTAAAACAGGAAGGGGCCAATAAACAAACAAACTAACTAAGGCCGACCCCTTTAGGCTGGGCGTACAACTAAGTCCTCACCAAGGGTGCTTGGGACTCCTTTGGGACTCCTTTAGGCAGGGATATGTTATGCTAAGGTTAATTATCTGAATAACTTCTTGAAACCTTTACTTAAAACATACTCAGCCGAATCCCCCTTTATCCTGCTGTACATCCGCCCTCACTTCCCTCTCCCTTAGGAAGGGACTTGGTGCATGGGCATTGGTATGCCCTTGGCCTTGTTGGGTGCAACTATTACAAGGTGTAGATTCATCTTCCCCTGTTCTATATAAATGCCCACACTCAGGTCTTAATATCTTATGTTTAATCGATTCCTCTTCAATTAATGTAAATTTATCAGAACCTCATTTTATTTCAGCTATTTCCTCATCGGTCAGATTTTCTTTCCCTTTATCTCTAGCTTTATCAGTAATTTCCGCAAATCACTTGGAATGTTCAATCAATTCTTTGTACAAAGCGTCAGTGTCTATAGCTCTATCATCAGTCACCAAGGTGCTCCGACCCTCAATTCACTTATATCTCATGGCTCTTTTGTAGATCCCCCTCTGGTGTTAGGGGAGGTTACTGAACTACTAGTAGAACTACTATCCGCTAAGGCTATTTGTTCTCCTCATCCAATAGGAGAAGATGAGCTCATGCCTTGTTGGACTTGCGGACTAACCGGTAATGGTACTGTAGCTGCTCTAGGTGTTACTACACCCTCACCCTCTGGAGTCATCAGATCACTTGTTTCTAATGGGAAGTTAGTTGGTGTATGTCTTTTTCAATTACCAACAGCACTGTCTGGTGTCACTGGTGAACTTGGAGCTGGTACAATCACTACTTGAGGATCTTCATTAGGTCATCCCGAATTATCAACTCTAGTTCGTATACCTGTTAGGACTTGACTACCACTAGGACCTGGTGCTACCTCTACTGCTGCCCCTCCTTCAGGGATGGCCCGGGCAATACGGGGTCTATTTCTTCCTACAGGTCTAGGTGTTTCACCACCTTCAGCTCTATCACTATCAAATAAAATTCCCTCTACTAGTTCTATATCATGTTGTGTAGGTTCAGGTTCATGGTAACTAGTAAATAGGTTTCAAGTCGATTTTAAGGCCCATCCTACAGCTGCTATTGGTGCTAATATAACAGCTTTAGCTACCTTATCAACAGCACTGGCTGCAGCAATTGTACTATTTACGACGTTAGTTGCTACAGCTGTACTTGCTGTTACTACAGCTGTCGATGGTCCATGGAAATAAGTAAATGTACCTAAAGCTGTTAGTAACGTTAATCCAACCATCACTAATGGTAGATCCGTGTACTCATAATGTATTGTTGGTAAACTATTGTAGATATTGGTTAAAAAGCCATTAGACTTAAGCCCGAAAGATGACTGATACACTTGGTCTAGTTTAGCTAAAGCATACTGCCTACGTAAAGATTCGGAAGCATCAGGCGTTGATGGTATAGATCTTATCAGTGTTTCTAATGCCCTTAATTTTTCAGCATATACTAATTCTACCTGTTGTCTTGTTGCATCCATTAACACCTTATGATCTTCTTTAGACATTAGTTCTACACCTAATAATAGATTTACTAGATTAGTTATAACTCGAACAACTATATCTCTGAGACCTGCTACTGTGTTAGTAATACTTACCATCACCTCGTTAGGTCCTAAGAATCTTTGTGCAGTGAAACTTGTTGTAAAGATTAGAGATAGTAATATAAATAGTCTTCTTATCATTAAATAAACTGAAAGTATTACTATAGGTATAAATGTGTAATTGATTAGCACCTTTAATACCAGTTTTATAAATAATAGTTGATCTATAGTGCTCTTGAATTTAAATATAAAGTCCTTGAATACAAATAGATGATTGAAATTCTTTTTCAAACTTCTTTCTTTAGATTCTAACACTCTTTTTACTTCTGAATCGGTATAATTAGAGGTTTCCAGTCTATCTAGTTCATAGGATAATGCATTTCTAACTTTGAAAAGAGATCGGATTCCATCTTTCTTATAGATATCTGTGTAATAAGAATGTATTTTGTTATATAGTTGATTTATGGGAACGGAGTCAGGTATCTTGATACCTTGGGTAATTGAAATACGATTGATTAACTTATTAACCAGGTTTCGTATTAGATTGTTTATTAACAATGTTATTATCATATTTTTTTATTGTTTTATTTTTGTTGCCATCCTTAAAGGTAAGTCATGTGTGAGCTTTACGTGTCACATTCACACAGGGCATAAAATACACTCAGCGACATGTTTAGTAATCTCTACTTTTAGGGTCACCTTTAAAGATTATGCTGTTTACGCCTTGTTGATCTCTGAGTCACCAAGGGTTCTTGTGTGATTCATATACTCCCACGCTGTACCTATATTTTTATTGAAGTTAAATCATTCTAATGATATAACCACTGATCTTATTCTATTTAACGAGATCCTTCTATTGTATAATGTAGACATACATAAAAAAGATTGTCATCTTACTAGTCTATCAGCAGAGGGCAATCTTGCATTAGTATGGAACTTATAACAATCAGTTATTTGAACAGTTTCAAGACTTTTATTGTTAACATAGTTAATCGTTATTCTAGCCTGAAATGATTCAAATTTATAACTACGCTCTGTTCATTGTGACATTCATTGACGTAAGTCTAATGTAAAAATATGTTCAAAATCGCCAAGTCTATGCTCTAAACCATCCTTACAATCATAAGTTCTACAAAACGTTTGGTAATCATGTTGCTCAAGCCCTGATGATGTTTGCAGATACTCACCTTTGAGTGCTTGAACCTTGTTACTTATTTCCATAAATCTTTTTACGATACCCATATGTGTTCAATTTAATTTCATCCTCTTATAAATAAATAATTAAGGGTTTTATAACTTTTTATATGGTAAGATAATTTATCCTTGTTTAATTCTGTAATACTGTTTTCAATCTGGTTACATGTTAGCATAACTGTTTGTACAACAATCTTAGTAACAACCTGTATTTCCAAACCATCACACCTACTTAACAACTCGGACGTAAATAAAACTAAATCATCATCACAATGTATTTCATAGAAATATGACTGAGTTGTCTCTTAGTATTAATCCTTTAACTCTTAACATTAGAAGGTCTCCAACTAAACTTTTAAGCACCTTTGAAGATGGTAATAGATACTTGCCTTCAGTTGTTAACTATATAGACCAGTTAACCGCCCCTCTTTAAGACCTGAGTGTGGGCATTTATATAGAACAGGGGAAGATGAATCTACACCTTGTAATAGTTGCACCCAACAAGGCCAAGGGCATACCAAGGCCCATGCACCAAGTCCCTTCCTAAGGGAGAGGGAAGTGAGGACGGATGTACAGCAGGATAAAGGGGATTCGGCTGAGTATGTTTTAAGTAAAGGTTTCAAGAAGTTATTCAGATAATTAACCTTAGCATACACCAGCCTAAAGGGTGTAGTCCCAAAGAGACCACCAAAGAGACTTAGTTATTTAATTTATTTTATTTTATTTTATTTTATTTTTAGTTTGTTGTTTGTTTGTTGTCCCCTTCCTAAAGGAGGGTGCAGTGGAGTGATTTAGTGGAGTGATTTAGTTAGTTAGTTAGTTAGTTAGTTAGTTAGTTAGTTAGTTAGTTAGTTAGTTAGTTAGTTAGTTAGTTAGTTAGTTAATTTAATTTAATGTAACCAGCCTAAATAGAGTGCTTTGCCCTTGTGTGTTCCCGGATTACAGATACCCCTAGAGCCAGATGATGACGTTCCCTCCTCATACACCTCCCTTTTGGGACTTGGTGCTTCAAGGCTAGTTACTACAAAATCTAAGATACTTAATTGCATTTCAAAGCCCTTGGGGCTAATAAAAGAATCCGTATTGAGATTCTTCACAAGTTTGGGAAATTATGAATGACGTTATATCATATTGAAGCTATCGTTACTTCTATTACTGAGCCATATTATTTTAAAACTAACATCCTATTTTATAGGGATTAATCTTCCCGAAAGCCCCAGCTGATTTGTAACAGCACCCTTACTA
>JBBCHN010000007.1:0-28902 GCA_037200105.1 Candidatus Saccharimonadota bacterium
ATGGCAAAAGAAGATAGAACAAACCTAGCAGTTGAAGCCAAAAACCTTATTAAAGTATTTGGTGATAATCGGGCTGTTGATGGTGTTAATCTAGAGGTTCCTGAAGGCTGTATTTATGGCGTGCTAGGCCCTAACGGTGCTGGCAAGACCACAGTTATTAATATACTGGCAACGCTACTTAAGGCCGATGGTGGCATCGCAAAGGTCTTTGGCCATGATGTCAAAAAAGAACCCCAGGTAGTACGCCAGCTTATAGGACTTACTGGTCAATCGGCTTCTGTTGACGAAGCACTATCAGCAACAGAAAACCTTGTTATTTTCTCAAGACTATTAGGACTCAGTAAGAAAGAATCCAAAAAGAAAGCTAGTGAACTGCTTGAAGAGTTTAGTTTAAGCGAGGCTGCCAAGCGCCCTCTCTCCAAATTCTCAGGTGGTATGCGACGACGACTTGATCTTGCTGCTAGCCTTATAGCTCAACCCCCGCTTATCTTCCTTGACGAACCTACTACCGGGCTGGACCCACGTACTCGTAATCAAATGTGGGATACCATCCGTCGTTTGGTAACTAACGGCTCCACGGTACTCCTAACCACACAGTATCTAGATGAAGCTGATCAATTAGCTGATCGTATTGCAGTTATAGATCAAGGCAAAGTCGTGGCTGAAGGTACCCCTAACGAGCTCAAGGAGTCCGTTGGTCTAGCGACATTACAATTGCAACTGACCCATGACAAAGACATATCAAAGGCCCTTGAGATAGTGCAGGCCATACTTAAAACAAAAGCACAAGCCGTTGAACCACTGCTTGTTACAGCCCCAATGGCTGATCCAGAAAAGATTACAGATCTACTTATCGACCTACGTAAGTCAGACATACACCTAGCAGAGGTTAGTGTTCAAAAACCAACACTAGACGAAGTTTTCCTAACCATCACAGGACACGACACCAAGCCTAAAAAGAAGAAGGGCAAATCATGAGCGATACCACCGAACAGATCATACCAGCCAGTGAACGCCATCTAAAAAACCATATAGGCTTAAGGCAGATTGTTCATGACTCATTTACCATGGCTTACCGCAGTGTACGTAAAATGCGCCGTACACCGGAACAATTCTCAGATGTCACCATACAGCCGATAATCTTTACGCTAATGTTTACCTATATTTTTGGTGGCGCTATCGCTGGTAACGTACATAATTATCTACCGATCATTATCCCAGGTATCCTAGCCATGACAGTTCTAACTACTGCGCAGGTTACCGGAGTACAGCTACGAGAAGATATGGATAAAGGTGTGTTTAATAGATTCCGTAGTATGCCAATATCACGCATCGCACCACTGGCAGGTGCGCTACTGGCCGACACAATTAGATATGGTATAGCAACCGTACTGACCTTAATAATGGGCTACATCCTGGGCTGGCGTCCTTCAGGAGGATTAAAGTACATGGTAATCGGTGCTCTACTAACTGTCGTCGTAGCCTGGTGTATTAGCTGGATTTTTGCCTTTATTGGCATGATTGCCCGTACGGCATCAAGTGTTCAGGGTATAGCCTTCCTGGTCTTATTCCCTCTAACCTTCCTGAGTAATGCTTTTATACCAGTCAATACTCTTCCCGGCTGGCTACAGGCTTTTGTAAAGGTAAACCCTATATCTCATCTTGTTTCCGCTGTACGTGAGCTAACTAATCAGGGTGTTATAGGTCACGATTTTTGGTACTGCCTGCTTGGTGCAGCGGTTGTGGTCGCCATATTTGGACCGCTTACTGTTCGAGCTTACATGCGCAAAACTTAAACTCTGTTCAATATAATTAACTGACCATGTGTTGCAGTAGCTATATATTTATGTTATTGTACAGACTTAATTTATGGAAATTTCAACCGGCAGAACTTTTGAAGACATTCTCACTCAGTGCCCCAACACTGAGGATCAAGTTCAGTGCCCAGTATTAGAGAGAGACCTAGTAATAGCCAGAGAATCATCTGGTGAAGTATTTATTGGCAGTGATGTACGAGATAGAGATGCTTCTCAGCAGAGAGTCGCCAGAATTATGCAAAGTGCAAGTAACCATCTTGTAGGCCGTCTTTGTGAAGACTGCCCAAAAAATACCTAAAGGAAGTCCTGGTTAATCTATAATTCTATAGTTCTTCAATCTGTTATACTTACCTCAAATGACTGAGAATAAAATATTACTATCTGTAGTTATACCGGCCTACAACGAAGCTGAAGGCCTTGAGACTTTTAACGGTGAGTTAATAAAGTACGTTAAGGAAGCGGTAGGCGGCTCTTACGAGATTATCTACTGTAATGATGGTAGCTCGGATAATACGGCTGAGATAGTCAGCAAATGGCATAAATCTGACCCACGTATAAGACTTGTTAGTCTGACCAGAAACTTTGGTAAAGAATATTCACTACTCTCCGGTATCTCGGTAGCTAAAGGCGACGCCCTATTAATGATCGATGGTGATGGTCAGCATCCTGTTGAGCTAATACCGGAGTTTGTTAAAATCTGGCAAAAAGGAGCTAAGGTTGTAGTCGGTGTTCGAAAAGATAACGGCAATGAGAGTACTTTTAAAAATCTAGGTTCTAAATCTTTTTACTTTATCTTTAATAAACTAACTTCGCAGCACCTAGTGCCTAGTTCAACCGATTACAGGCTTATAGATAAGTCTGTTCAAAGAGCATTTCTAGACATGCCAGAAACTGGTCGTATCACTAGAGGCATGATTGATTGGCTGGGCTTTAGTACCGAGCATATATACTTTGATGCTAAGCCTAGGAAGTATGGCTCTGTCGGCTACAGTAACAGAAAACTACTTGGGCTTGCTGCTAACAGTTTCGTATCACTAACACCAAGACCACTGTATATATTTGGTTACCTAGGCATTCTTATAACAGCAGCTTCACTAGTGCTTGGCGTAGCCGTATTAATTGAGCAAATAATCCTAAACGATCCATTACATTGGAGGTTTACTGGTACCGCTATGCTTGGAATATTAATACTATGTCTAGTTGGCATTGTTTTAATGTCACAGGGAATCTTGTCTCTTTATGTTTCAAACATAAATAACCAGAGTAAAGGCCGACCATTATTTGTCGTAGACTATGAGAAGTCTGCCGGTATTGAGCATAAGTACTAAAACAGGTTTTCAAAAACTCAAGTGCTGATGGTATGATTTACTAACTACAAGGTAGCATATTATAAACAATACAGTGGTTATTAATGCCTAAACAGTCCGAAACTCCAAGGCTACGCAAGCCGATTAAGCCAAAGGATATATTAGATGTATCCAATAAATTATTAGTTGGTAGGACTTATGTATGGATAGCCCTTATAGTTCTTGGCCTGACAACCCTACTCTGGTCAATACTGGGAGCTAGAATACAACAGTCCAATTCTGATCAGCTTATATACCCCTTATTGTTTCAGCATCTTAATATACTTAAAAGCTCACCGCTGCCCGGTCAGCATACCTTCCTAATTAAGTGGCCTATCTTTATACTTCTTGGTTTAGTTGGACCAACGACTGGTTGGATAGATATAGTTACAGTCCTTATGAGCTTCTTAGTAGTTGGCTCATTTGTTTATATTTTATATAGAATTGATAAGCGGCCGTGGGTCTTTGCTACTCTTTGTTTGGCACTAGCCTCTGTACTCCTAATGATCCCAGCTGAGCCATATGCTGGAGCCTTATTGCCAGTTAACTTGGCCATGATAACCACTAGGAATATTGAGTACATCATCTTTATAGTCAGCGTTGTTTTAGTTGCTAAATATACCAAACTTAAAAGCTGGGCACCCGTGGGAGCGATCGTTCTTTTAACCTTACTGTTTGCAAGTGACAAACTCTTCCTAACAATTAGCCTGGGGGCTGCGGGATTACTGCTAGTAGTCTATGCACTTGTTAAGGCTTGGGATCTAGTTAACTTGTCGGTTAATTTGTTAGTCTTTAGTTTAATATCGGCTGCTCTAGCATCACTGCTTTTGGCCGCCATTAATGCTACCCATCTAGTTAACATCTCTGGCATTTTAACTAACAGCCCCTACGCCTCAGTCGATAGCCTACATTCCTTCATACTTGGCTGCATATTTGCAGTTCTAGGAATACTAACTAATCTTGGCGCTAATCCTGCAACAAACTACACGATCCTACGTCATGTTCCTTCTCAAGTATTCCATGGGCTAGCTAGTCCTGGTGGACTGGCCTATATTATTAACTTTTTAATATTCCTAGTAGCCCTATACAGCGTATGTGTACTGGTATTTAGGAGTTTTAAACTATCAAGGCGGTCTACTAAGAAAGTTCTTGATGCTAATAAGGTCTCACTTGTACTAATTGCTAGCAGCCTGATAGCGATTGCCTCGTTTGTACTAAGCAAGCATGATTACGCTGTAGATGGGAGATACCTAGCCATTGTCCTATTCACCCTGTTTATTTGTCTGGCTAGTTACGCCAGAACTAAGAAGCTTGAATACAGAAAGCTAGCCATAGTCGGCCTAGTTATATTAATTGGCATAGTCTTTGGAGTATTTAGAGCACTTGATACCTATCACTCGGAAGTCTCAGCGCTAAATTACACTAATAGTAGAGATAAGCTGGTGTCGCAGTTGCTTAACCAAAAGTCGGTTAATAACCTAATAGGTAATTATTGGAACGTCGTACCGGTTAAGTATGCTGACCAGAGTCTTAGTATTCAACCTCTTACTGGCTGTACGCAAGCTGGCAATATTGGCAGCTCAGCCTGGAAACTTAATCTTAAAAAACAGAGCTTTGCCTACATACTGTACTTAAAGAAAGGACTGACCAATTATCCAGCCTGTGATCTAGCTCAAATAGTTGGTACATATGGTAAGCCAAGACAAAGTGTATTAATATCTGGATCACTAGAAAACCCCAGTGAGGTCTTACTGTTTTATCCTCATGGGCTCACTACTAGCGTAGAAGGCTCGGCTCATAGCAATAACCCTTCAACGGTTATACCTGTTAGTGTCCGGGAGCTAGAGACTCGAACTAGTACGGTCTGTAATGGACCAACTCTTATGACTTTTGTGGCCCATGAAGATGACGACTTACTATTTACTAATCCTGATTTGCAAACGAGTATTAACGCTGGCGACTGTATCCGAACGGTCTATCTAACAGCCGGAGATGGTGGTAACGGAGCTTACTTCTGGCTAGGTCGAGAGTCTGGTTCAGAGGCAGCCTACTCATACATGACCAAATCATCAAACGACTGGGTGCAACGTATCGTTGAGCTTAATGCCCACGAATTTGTTACTGTCGCCTCACCTTCTGACAATCCTAAGATATCTCTTATCTTTATGCACCTGCCTGATGGTAACCTAAAAGGACAAGGTTTCCCATCGACTGGTTTTGAAAGCCTGGCGAAACTTGAGGCTGGACAGGTTAAAACTATAAATAGTGTTGATGGGCAGTCCTACTATTCGCTTGGTGATCTAACCAATGCTCTAGTAAGTCTGATGCATACATATCTGCCAGCAGACATACATACACAAGCTAACTATGTAAGTAAAACTTATCCTGACCACAGCGATCATATAGCCGTTGGTAACGTTGTTCGCACAGCGGCCAGTAACTACGACTTACAACAGTATGGCGATCAGATAAAAGTACCCATTCAGTATTATATCGGTTACCCAATCCATGGTATGGCTGTTAATGTCTCCGGTGCTGACCTAACTCAGAAAGAGAAAACTTGGTTTAGTTACGCCAAGTATGACCCAACGGTCTGTCAGAATATACAACAATGTAACGATAAGTCTGCTTATGGCTTCTACCTGACAAGACAGTACCAATACGGTAGCTAATATATTTTAAAGTCTGAAAGCTAATTGCACTCAAACTTCAGTAGTCTAATATATATCTATGGGTATTAGTAATCTACCGGGGTTCAAGTATCTAGCGAAAAATAACAGTTACGCTTATCTAATTGTTGTCGCTTTTATCTTTATTGTTGGTACGGTCGCTTCAATAATAAACTGGCATGCTACCGAGAGTCGGACTAGTAACGCTCTGGTCGCTAAATACCAGCAGGAGTTAAACGAATCAAAGTTAATAATTAACCAGAGTTTAACTCAGTACACCTTGTTACTTGATGATGGCACCAGCCTGCTAGCTGTTAACGGTAATAACGTCACCGAATCTCAATGGTTAACCTTCTTCCAGTCCTACAACCTACCGGTTAACTACCCAGGAGTAGATGCAGTTAGCTTCAGCCAGTACGTACCGGCATCTGATCTATCTGACTATATGGCTAATCTCCAGAGCCAAGGCATAACCAACTTTAATCTAACACCAGCCGGTAGCAGGAGTGCCTATGCGCCAGTCACCTACGTAGGTTATGTATCTTCAACTAGTCTAAATGCCATGGGTTATGACCAACTAACTAGCCCTGTTAGAGCAACGGCTATTAACAAGGCTCTGGACAGTGGGCAAGTGACTATGAGTGGGCTAGTAAATCTTGTAGCAGTTAATAAGAATAAGCCAGCCTTTCTAATATACAAGCCAGTCTACGGCGGACCGTCGAACACACAAGCCCAGAGGCAGGCGTCTATATTTGGCTTTGTCTTTACGGCCGTAAATGCCAATGAGTTCTTTACCGCCCTACTATCTCATTACTTGAGCCCCGGTATAGCTATTAGTGTTTATGACGGTAGTGTATCGCCTAGCAATGTCCTATACCAGACGCCAAACTATGCAAACAATGTTAGCCATATAGCCAGTCCAATAAACTCTACTTTAAATGTTACTTTTGGTGGTCGAACTTGGGTTATTAAAGTTGTCACCGCAAAGAGCCTAGTCCAAGCCTCTAGTAGCAATAACTCGACCAACGATCTAGTTTTTGGTATAGCCATTAGTTTCGCCGTTGCTCTTATCCTTTGGTACTTTACTTACTACCGTGAACGTAAAAGCTACTGGGAAAAGCAGAGAGAGATTCAGTCAGCCAAGGATGAACTGCTATCTCTTGCTTCACACCAGCTAAGGACACCAGCTACAGTTGTTAAGCAGTACCTTGGGATACTGCTGCAAAACTACAGTGGTGCCATAACCCACCAGCAGCGTAAGATAATTAAAACTGCCTATGAGAGTAATGAGAGACAGCTGGAGATAGCTAACCAGTTTCTGGATGCTGCAAAGCTTGGCTCCGGACGAATAAAACTAAGCAAGAAAGCGGTTGTTCTAAATGACATTATTAAAGATGTTGTTGATGAACAGCAGAAGATAGCCAATGTGCAAAAACAAAGAGTGATCTACAACAACCCTAAACGACCAATAGGCATGAAGGCTGATCCAAAATATTTACCAATGGTTGTTGAGAATTTAATTAGTAACGCTATTAAGTATTCTAAAAAGCGGGCAGCTATAAATGTTAGGTTAAGAAAACTATCTAATGAGGTTCAGATAAAGGTTATTGACCAGGGTGTTGGTATACCAGAGGATGAACTTAGGGAAATATTTGAGAAGTTCTCTCATGCCTCTAACGAAGCTAACGCTGACGGTAATGGTACTGGCATCGGGCTTTATCTAGCTAAACAAATAATCAATCTCCACGGTGGCAACATAACCGTAAAATCTACGGTCGGTAAGGGTTCAGAGTTTACGGTACACTTACCGCTCTAGTCTATATAGCAATCAGTCTGATAGGTTATAATACTTAGTACACCCCATCCATGAAAAGAGTATTAATAATAGAGGACGAAAAACCCCTGAGGGACGTTTATGCGCTAATCCTTGAAAAAGAAGGTTTCAAAGTTAATACTGCAGAAAATGGTAAAGTTGGCATAAAGAAGTTACATGACTTTAAACCCGACCTTATTATCCTAGATATATTAATGCCCGTTATGGACGGCATTGGCTTTCTAAAGACAGCTAACTTGCTTATAAACTACCCAAAAACGAAAACAATTATTGTTAGTAATCTATCTGATGCTATTAGTCGCTCAGATAGTAAGAAGTACGGTGTAGTACACTCTTTTATTAAAGTTAGCCTATCGCCGACGGACCTAGCTTCAGTCGCTAAGCAATACTCCGCTTAAAGTACTTCAGGACCAGCAGTAGTATCTCTCAATGGTACTTCTTTTAAGAATAGTGAGGCTATAAAGGCTAGTGCCAGTACTGGTATAGCGAATAAGAACATGTCGTGGAAAGACAGTACAAAGGCTTGATAGATATCATGGCTAATTGGAGCTGGTAGTTTATTTAAAGCCGATGGGGTAATACCCTCAGATACACTTTTGGATAGATTGCTTGATGCCTGTCCACTGAAATGAGGTAGTAATTGATTCAAGTGATAGGCTAAGCGATTGGTTAATATAGCTCCAAAAATAGCACCACCAAGTGAACTACCAATACTTCTAAAGAAAGTAACCGTACCCGTTGCTACGCCAAGCTCTGAGCGAGGTACAGCGTTCTGAACAGCCAGTGTCATGACCTGCAAGAATAAACCGATGCCAATACCTATAACTACCATCCAAAGAGACAGCGTTACCTGACTAGTCGTAAGGCTTAACCTACTAAAGAGATAAACTCCAACACCCGTAGTAAAGGTACCGATAATTGGGAAGATCTTATACCTACCCCACTTGGTAATTAATCGTCCACTGGTTATTAGAGCTACTAACATGCCAAAGACTAGAGGCAATAGGAATAGCCCAGACTTAATAGCTGAATAGCCTCTTACAACCTGTTGATACTCTGGGATGAATAGAATGGCTGCGAATAATGCTATACCGGCTAGCAAGGATAGAATAACTGATACTGAGAAGACTCTTTTCTTAAATAGATGAGGAGGTATTATGGCCTCAGATTCGGGCTGTCTAAGCTCCCATAGTACAAAGAGTATGGCTGCTACAATACCGCCGCCGAATAAGCCAAGGATTGTTGCTGAGGACCAAGGGTATGTTACGCCACCCCAAACGGTTCCTAGGATAATAGGGGTTACAGATAAGGCTAGAAGCACTCCTCCAAAGTAATCTATCTTGTGATCTCCACGCTTAACCGGTAGATGTAGTCTACTGGCTATAGCAGCAAGAGCTAGTACACCAAGTGGCAGGTTAATATAGAACACCCAGCGCCAGGAAAGACTATCTGTAAAGAAGCCACCAAGCAAGGGACCGGCAACACTTGAAATGGCAAAGACAGCACCAAAGTAAGCAAGGTACTTACCTCTCTGCCTAGGGGATACAATATCTCCGACTATAGTCATAGATAGGGACATAAGGCCACCGGCACCAATACCTTGAAGGGCTCTAAAAGCAACAAGTTCATTCATGTTTTGAGACAAGCCACAGAGGGCCGAACCAATAAGGAAAAGGATTATAGCGAATTGGAATATCTTCTTACGACCAAACTGGTCACCGATCTTACCATAAAGCGGTGTAGATATTGCGCTGGTCAGTAGATAGGCAGTAGCAACCCAAGATAGTTTATTAAGTCCATGTAAATCAGTGGCAATTTTAGGTAAGGCTGTAGCAACAATGGTTTGATCTAAAGCAGCAAGAAGCATAGCCAACATCAAAGCGACAATAATAAACATTATCTCCTCATGCGTACGCTCTTTGTGCTCTTCGACGTTTGTTATTGCTTTAGTGTTAGCCATTAATTCTAAACTTTATCTCTCACATCGCTTAGGTGCTTTAGCATCTGGTTGGCAAAGCTTTCCAGACCATCGGGCTTTATTAGTACGATACCCTCTTTACTTGGGTGAACCATGACTAGTAGTTTGTCGCCACTTTCTAAATTTACAGCAGCTCTAGCCTCAGCAGGTATTACAACCTGGCCTTTGTCATTAACATGGACTATACCAAAGATGCTTGTGGTTTTCTTACTTTTACTACTATTCATACTTATACCCATAATATAACACCTAGGTTAGGGGCGCAAGTACTTGAACCTAAATTAACAAGCTATTTGTTTGAGCGACAATCTTCGCAGTACCCCTGAACCTCAATTTGATGCTCAGTTGCTTTAAAATTATGCGCATCACTAAGACCGCTAATAAAAACTTCCAGCTCTTTCTCGTTAATCGGTATAACTTTATGGCAGTTAAAGCAGGTTAAGTGGTGATGGTGCTCAGAGAATTTATCACTTAATTCAATTTTATATTTCCATCCAATGTTTATACGCTGAACGATTCCAAGTTTTTCAAATACATTGATAATTCGATACAAGCTAGCTCGATCCAGCCGACCGGCCGTAAGATCATACAGCTCATACATAGTAATTGGCTCTCTGTTCTCAAGCAGTTCGTAGACTAATAGACGTTGCTTGGTAACACTCAGTCCATTGTCTTTAAACATTGTTGCAATATCTCGATTTGTTTGCGACATGTTTGCAATTATACCAATATTTGCAAATGATTTGCAATAATTATCTTGGCAGCGTAGTTTTAGATGTATTAATTAAGGAGCTTTATGACTCGTAAAAACCTAATCATTGCCTTAGTCGTAGTTGCCATATTAGTAGTCGGCTCTCTATTTATACATGCTAGTAATGACACTAAAGCTCCAGACCATAAAATCCAGGTGGTTGCAGCTGAGAACTTTTGGGGCAGCCTAGTAGGCCAGCTGGGTGGTAACAGAATACAAGTTACTAGTGTTGTCTCAGACCCAAATGCTGATCCGCATGAATATGAAAGTAACGCTACGACAGCAAGAGATTTTGCTGCTGCAAAATATATAGTACTTAATGGAGTTGGCTACGATACTTGGGCTAATAAGCTAATAGGAGCTCAGCCAGAACCAGGACGCAAGGTCCTAACAATTGGCACTCTAGTTGGAAAGAAAGAAGGAGATAACCCCCATCTTTGGTACAACCCTGCCTATGTTAACGTAGCGATCGTGCAAATGGATAAAGATTTAATTAGTATTGATCCTAGTGGTAGGAGCTACTACCAACAACAGCTTAAAAATCTACAAGTATCATTAGCTGGCTATCAAAATAGGATAAAAAGTATTAAGCAACAATATGGTGGTAGCAAAGTTGCTGCTACCGAGGACATCTTCGCTTACTTAGCTCAGGCTGCAGGGCTTAACCTTGTGTCTCCTCAAGCTTTTATAGAAGCTGTAGCAGAAGGTAATGACCCACCAGCTAACAGTATTGTGCAGTTTCAACAGCAACTTGAAAGCGGGCAGATTAAGGTGCTAGCTTACAACGAACAGACCGTTACACCGCTTACTACTAGCATTAAGCAATTAGCAGCTCAGCAGAACATCCCAGTTATTGGCATTACCGAGACCATCCAACCACCCGACACTAGTTTCCAAGTCTGGATGAATGCACAGCTCATAAACTTACAGAACGCCCTAAACGCTAATGTGCTAGGTCAGTAGAAAATGAATAGAACATCGATAGTACAAGCTAATAATCTTACGGCTGGTTACGGTCAGAAGAAAATCTGGTCGGGTGCTAATTTTACTATTCAGCCAGGAGAATTTGTTGGCGTACTTGGCCCAAATGGTGCAGGTAAAACCACTCTATTTCGTCTATTGCTTGGATTATCTAAGCCATTAAGTGGTGAGCTTAAGTTATTTGGACAAGTACCTAAACGTGGTAGCCCGAGAGTTGGTTATGTCCCTCAGCGTCGACCAGTTGATCAGCAGTTGAAACTGGAGGCCCTGGAGCTTGTACGCCTGGGTGTAAGTGGTGATCAATGGGGTTTTGCTTCTCCTAGACAAGCACGAGCTGAACGTGCCAGTGCCATGGAAGCCCTAAGACAAGTTGATGCCGTTGATCTAGCTCATAGATCTCTTGGCCAGCTGTCTGGTGGTGAGCTACAGAGGATATTTTTAGCTCAAGCCTTAATCGGGAAACCTGACTTATTACTACTCGATGAACCTCTGGCTAATCTAGATATACGCCGTGAGGTAGAGCTAATACACTTAATTACCAAAGTGGCAAAAACAGAGAATGTCGCTGTCCTGTTAATCGCTCATGACATCAACCCACTTCTACCCGTTGTCGATAAGCTGATTTACTTTGTAAACGGTCAGGTCGCCAATGGTCCACCGGATAAAATTATTACCAATAAAACCCTATCTAATTTGTATGGAGCACCTATAGAAGTACTGAGTGACTCAAGAGGAAGATTGGCAGTATTAGGTACTGAGGAGGCTACTCATCATGAATAGTGGCTTTAGTTTTAATATATGGAGTGATTTCCATTCAATGTGGCAATACGCCTTTATGCAGCATGCTTTTGAGGCTGGAACAGTAGTTGCAATAGTAGCTGGTATTGTTGGCTACTTTGTTGTACTTCGTCGTTTATCTTTTGCGGCTCATGCCCTATCCCATGCTGGCTTTGCTGGTGCAGCAGGTGCAGTACTCATTGGGATTAACCCAATTATTGGACTACTAGCTTTTACATCGGGCGGCGGCGTCGCTATGGCTTTACTGGGACGTAAAGCTGCCAGCCAAGACGTACAAATAGGGACAGTCCTGGCTTTCATGCTAGGCCTAGGTGTGCTGTTTATTAGCTTATATAAGGGTTATGCTACCGAAGCTTACTCCCTACTGTTTGGTGAAATTCTGGGTATTAGTCATTCGGACGTAATTATTACCTGTATAGCTGGAGTAATCACCATTGTTGCTATGGCCTTGATCTACCGTAAACTCCTATTTACTTCTCTTGATGAGGATGTAGCCGAAGCTAAGGGTGTTTCGATTTTAGGTATGAATCTAGCTTTTATGCTACTGATTGCTCTAGCGACATCTATAGCCGTTCAAGTAGTTGGAGTTCTACTTATCTTCGCTCTTATGGTGACCCCGGCAGCAATAGCTGATCGGCTAGCCCAAAGACCGGCCCTAGGTATTGCTATATCAATCTGTGTGGCGCTACTAGTTACCTGGATGGGCTTGTTTATATCTTACTACTTGCCCTACCCTGTTAGCTTCTTTATAACGAGCATCGTCTTCGTTATTTACATAGTGGTCCGAAGCTTGCAAACTCAACGTCTTTCGAAGTTGCTTAAGAGGTAATTGACTTTCTTTTCCTCTTGGCTGATTATTAAAGCATACGCTTTGATATTAACTATGGCCAACTCGTATACTCTGCAACTGACTATAAAAATAAATAGCAATAAGGCATAAATGCAAATAAAGAAAAGGTATTTCGGACTTAGGATACGCTTTACGCTTCTAGTTAGTGCTTTGCTGTTTTTAACTTTTGTTATTATTGCCTTCTTCTTAGTTCGTAACGCTCAAAGTACCGACATTCGTAATATTAATGCCGATAGTCGAGCATTCTCATCTCTAGCAACACCACAGATAGGTAACACTTATGAAATTTATAGCACTTCGGGTTCAATTATTATTGACCAGCAAATACAGACGTTCCTAAGCCTGGACGGCAATATTAGTAATGTCGCCGTAATCGGGTTAAACGGTAAGACAGACTTTAGGTCTGATCCAAATAGTTCGCTACTACCAGTTGGTAATACAAATGGTTTTAACCCAAAATACTCATACAATAGTGACGGCCTAATTAGTCAGGTTGTAGTTCCCTACCTAGATAACAGCGGACAACATCCCTACTCCATAGCCTATAAGATTAATGCCTCTGTCCTGGCTAAAGATAATCAGAAGCAGATTAAAGATATTATTCTGTTTAGTATCATTGGCCTAATTATTACTGCTCTAATCATGTACGAGCTGATCTACCGCCTTTACGTAAAGCCTGTAGAGCTAATGAGTAGACAAGCCATATATATAAGCCAAGGTAACTATGGTGCCTCTATGAATACTTCAAGGCATGACGAGATTGGCGACCTAGCCGCCAGTGTTAATACCATGAGTGAGAGACTTAAAGCCGACATCCTATCCTTAAGGGAAGTAGATCGACTTAAGACTGAGTTTATTAACATAACCTCACATAACCTACGTACACCACTAACCATAATGCAGGGCAACATTCAGCTACTAAACTCCAGCGATTTACCTAAAGATGTTGTCGAAGCTTTGCATAACATTGAGCAGTCCTCAAGCCAGTTGGCTGGATTCGCTGAGGATATGTTAAATATATCAACTATCGAAGCCGGCCAATCCGTTGCTGATCGGACCTCTACAACACTGGAGGACCTGGTTAAGGATTTGAGGGAAAAGTTCTCGCCAATGGCTGAGGAGAAAGGTCTAAAACTCGACTGGCAAATACATGAACCTGATACAAAGGTTAATGTAGCCATTAAATACACTAAGGCTACAATACGTTGCCTGCTAGATAATGCAGTTAAGTTCACTGAAAAAGACGGCTCGGTTAAATGCCGGTTAAGCGTTGAGGACAATAGTCTTAAAATAGTTATAGAAGATAGTGGTATTGGCATCTCCACCGAGGAACAAACCAAACTATTTACTAAGTTCCATCGTGGCACAGACACACTTACATATAACTACACAGGTACCGGAATCGGACTATACGTAGCTAAGCTTATGACCGAATCACAACACGGCACTATAAAAGCTCACTCGGAGCAAGGTACTGGTTCTATCTTTACTGTGACTATCCCGGGAGTGTCCTAAGACTGGGTAGCAGCAGTAGCGCTTGCACCACCACAAGTGATGCTGTCAGAGTCAGTTTGCCTCCTAACTCCCCTATAAGTTATTAGGTAACCAAAAAAGAAGGATAAGGCTATAGCTAAAGGAAGCCTACCTATTCTATGCCATCCAAATATCGATGAAATTAACATTCCCAGTATCTCGCCAATACCACAGCCTATTAAACAATGCACTGTATGCCTAACAGCCTGTCTAGTTTGGGTATCGATCTTCATACTAGTATTGTACTAGCTAATATACTGGTGGATTCGGAACTCGGTCTAGATGTAGAGAACTCTAACTTCATCACAGATACCAAGAGTAGTACCATACAGTATTAACCTATACGCTTTATTGCCTGTCCCTCGTCAAGGTCGATTTCTTCGTCATCGGCATTAGTCGCACCTCTCACACCCTCTTGATAAAGCTCATCGCCGTCCATTCCGTCATCAGTAGCTGGCTCGTCTATTGGAGCATCTGAGCGTATATCGTCGGCAGGGGTGGCTGGTGAAGCACCATCTTCATCTAGCTTTTGTTCATCGTGTGTTGGGTCAAAAATATCATCTTCTGGTTCAAGTGTATTATCGTCATTCATTGCTACCTCCTAGGTTAATTAATATGAACACCGCTTACTTATATTATGCGCTGCAAGTAAGCGAACACAAACAGGATAGATACTTTTATTGACTATCCAAGATAGGCTTACTATTTTTATTAAAGTACTCTTGTAACAACTCGCCTACGCCTTGCCCATGGCCGCCAGGATCACAAGAGTAATTCGGCCTTATATTGCTTGGGTACCTGAGGTCTGATGCTTTAAGTGGGTCACTCAGGGTATTTAAGTTATTGGGCTGAACTCGTCCGTCACCTGTGACCAGTGAGTCGGCTTGCAATGACCAGGCAATGACTCCAATGTTATGTGACTCTAGAAAGCTAAGGTAAGCTGGTGCATTCGTGTAGGCATCCGAATAACACTCTGCCCAATCGGATTGGTACTGGGCCCATTCCCCGTCCACTACTGGGCGGATCTGAGACAATGAACCTATGCGATTCCAGCTCGTCTTAACATTAAGATCGGGATGATGAATGTCGTACACAAGGTTACTACCGTTAAGCAAATAGCTATTATTGGGTGGCAGTTT
The DNA here is from genome assembly GCA_037200105.1 of Candidatus Saccharimonadota bacterium. Classification (GTDB taxonomy): domain Bacteria; phylum Patescibacteriota; class Saccharimonadia; order Saccharimonadales; family UBA4665; genus JAJZKE01. Next base: position 15,697 of record JBBCHN010000007.1, read on the forward strand.
ACGAGCACCATATGCTCCTTCAATCCAAATTATGTTATGGGCGTCCTCTAGCCTTATGGTGTTTACGATATCTTGCATGCCAAGATAATTCACACCATTAACTACTCCTCCGTTCTTCCAGATACCCCAGACTTGAGAGACACTTAGTCTATTACTGGCCCGATGTTCTGTAGCCTGTGGGTATGTTAAAAGGATATGAGCCTGTCTTAACTTATTTGGAGTGTAGTCTGGTTGAGCAGTTACTACTCTTGGTTCGTTAAATATATCAAAGATAACGTAGGACTTGGATTTATATTGGTTAGCTATAATCTGCCAGAATTTAGCTGTTTGGTTAGTAGGACTCGGGCTGTTATTAGTAAACTCCGTCTGATCGTTAATAACTACTGCCATATTCAGACTATGAGCATAATCTACCTCTGAATTAAGAAGTGCAAGGAAATTAGTGTTATATTTTTGGCCATAGGGAATATTTGTAAACAAATTACTTTCCGCAACCTGAAGTCTAATAGTGTTTGCATGCCAATACTCTGATGCGGCCTTAATTTGAGCAAAATCATTAAGTAGGTTTACGTCATAATTAGGTGCTTCTAGTCCCCCGTAAACAGAGATTCCATAAGGGAATATAACTTTTGTTAGAGCCAGTCAGTACCTTATTGCCATTAACATGTAGGCTGAAGCTGTCTGCAAAAGATACCTTGCTAGTAAAGACAGTAAAAGCGGATGTTAGAACTAGGCAGCAGATTAGCTTATTTCTAAAGGACAAAACGAACCTCCGGGTTATAGAAACTTTGATGATTATTGTAAGACTACAGGGCTATAGCCACAAATAATATTTTATGTGATTGGGGTTTGTATTTATGGGCAACGGATGCTGCGCATGATTCCGAATTTACAAACTACTGTATCGACTTAAACAGGATATAATTAGCATATGGAAAAAATGGAAACTACAGCAATACAACAAGAACCTATAGCACTTGATGACTTATCGCCATATAGAGGTCAGTGGGTATCCCTAAGAGATGGAAGAGTAGTCGGTAGTGCTCTAGACCCCGACTACATTGGTTGAGGATGCAGGCTTTAATACAAGTGACATTCTATTGCCAGTACCTAGCACAGACGGCACACTAATCTTATAGCTATGGAACTTAGCCTCACTGAATCATGCAAAGACTGCCCAAACGCAGAAATACTTGATAGCTGGGCTGATGGTGTCGATGAAGGCACCATAAGCTGTCGAGGCCTAACTCGCAGCACAGGTAGAGGTGGCTCACCTCTACTTTATTGTGCTATAAACAAACCAGATAATCCGGATATTGTCCTACCGGATCTGTTAGGGATGCGATCAAGTAACACTGAGGGTGCCACCAGAGTAATAGCTCAATATGAGCTCACCCGGTTAAGACCTGAGTAGTACAGCCTAAATTGGTTTGAGTATAGCTTTGGTGGATGGGGAAACTAATGTTTCAAGAGCCGTAAGCTCAGGGATACTTACTTCGTCCTCGATTCTTCGAGATAAACCAAGCTCAGCTATCTTCAGAATCATTGGTTCGTATTCAAGACCGAGATTTAACATACAGGCCTTTGGGAAATGAGCCATAGCCACTTATTAAACTAGGTATAAGGTTGGCTTCCAGGAAGTGGTGGTGTGCCGGTCTTATCTAGACGAATGTCTATACGGCCATAATCACGAGCCTCTAGGGCATGAAAGACGGCTAGAGCCAGTTCTGCCACTTTGGAACTAATGACGGGATCGTTAACTCCTAGAGCCTGCTCGGTATTAGATAATTTGATTTTGCCGCTTAATAGACGGCTGCCGTTCTCATCTTGTGGAGCAATCAACTCTATTGGCATAACTAAATATCCCTCTGAGGACTCATCTTTTAGTATAGCTACACTAAACTCACACCCTGGTAGGTATTCTTCTATTAATGCATCCGATCTAAATTTAGTAGCTATTGAGTTAACTTTGAATCCAACTGCTCATAACTATGAACCACGGAATCACTGTCTATACCAAGGCCACCACCACGATTAGTGGGTTTAATGAACAGCGGAAAGTCTAGAGATAAATCCCTTATATCTAATGATTGGTTTTGCTCGATAACACAAAATGCTGAGGTTTTAAGGTTGGCATCCAGCACTCTTTGCTTGGCCTGTGGCTTATTGTACTCAAGTTCATGAGCCATTTTAGTTGAGCCAGTATATGGGATCTCGTAAGTATCTAGGACGTCACTTATCCAAATTTTGTTATGATCAGCTAGTCCAAGCTCTGGGTTACTTGGGATAAATTTCATACCTAAAAAGACAAGATCTGGGCTACTAGCTACTAGGGCCTCAAGATCTGCCATATTATTGATAACCCTAACGCTTACTTGCGTGAAATTCCTAGATAAGACGGCAAGTATAGAAGCGCATGATTCTTGACTCATGGAGCTTAGGGATTTAACTGTAGAGCGTACTATCTCAATACGTTTATTGTTTTTTACCATAGGCAATTTCCTCATTAGACCCGGGGTGTCCAGGGTCTAATACACTACTTAATTAATTTTGAGGGGTTTCTAGTAAGATTTACGGAAGCCACCGCCGCCACCGCCAGATCGTCGATCTTCCTGTGGGCGAGCCTCGTTAACTGTAATAGAACGTCCGCTGACGTCTTTGCCATTTAGTGCTGCCATTGCAGCCTTTGCCTCAGCATCGTCTGCCATCTCAATAAAGCCAAAGCCCTTAGATTGACCACTGTCACGATCCTTGATAACTGCAGAACTAGTAACTTTACCATGTTCAGCAAATAATGCTTCGAGCTCTTGTTCGGTAACGCTGTATGCGAGACCACCTACATATAGTTTCATTGCCATATAATTTGTCCTTATTTATTACTAATATCGCTAGCGGAATACTTGTCTGCCCGAGATGATAGTAAGTTTTTTTAAATAACGAATTATGACAACGGAAAGGTCTTAGTAGACACTTGCTTACCTATACTCTAGCACGTATATGCTTAATAACTTGCATCTTTCGCAGTTAAGTACATAAAATTAGCCGCTACCTAGAGAGTTTGTTATTGCTCGTCTGTCTCTAGGTCTATGAATAACCTGTGGTAGATATTGCCCCTATCTTCGTAGTCTCTTCTTAATAACTCATGTTGACCGCCTACTGGCTCAACAAAGACTCTTCTTAGAGTACGGATTGTTTCGGTGGTTATACCACGACCATTAAATACTTGGTGATGCTGACTATCTACAGCATAATGCATTAAAATACGGCCGCAATCTACAGCAGGCAACCCCTTCTCGTTTCGGGCTGCTACATTTGCTGCACAATCTGGATTTACAAAGCCTTCTGGGCCTTGTGCGTCACCCGCATAGCTACAGCCTTCGCAGTTAGGTTCTTCGGTAGTACTAGAACGAACTACTACTGTGTCTCGCCATTCACTCATATTTAATTAGATTACTCCGTGTAAGTTGGATTCGCAATATTGTAAAAGTTATGTGTAGGATTGTTGTAAATATCTACAAAAGATTGTAGAATATTCGCTAATGCCAAGTTTTGAAGAAATATGAGTCTCGCAATTAGCTCACACGCCATAGGTGATCAACAAGAAGCCTTTGCATATAGAGTTGCGGCCTTTAGTGATCCCGAAAAACCTACTAGATATGATGCTGGCCGTTCTGCTCGTGACATGTCAGCTAGCCTAGACAGAATGTCTGATGAAGATTTTGTAGACATAAAGCAAGAATATGGCTTTGATAGTGATTTAGGTCGTTTAGTATTAGCAGATGCCTACGCTGAGTATGCTTATCGTGAACATAAACAAATCATGAAAGAAGAGCATTTATTTAGTAGAGGTACTAGGGAGTTTATCCTAGCGCTATGTATGCTGCAATAAATGCAGCTAGACAAGACAGGGGTCGTCAAGCAGTAGAGCTGGCCCAAGAAGCTTGGAGCTACAGCACAATGTTAACTAATGGTCAGTACGACCATCAATATGATGTAAACCTTGTAGGTCGTGTAGCGGGTATAAAAGGTTACTTCGAGCGCCCACCATATTTCCGGACTGCTGAACCATCTTGCAACTTAAGAGCCTATGGCGGTTGGGCAGTAAGTATTGCAAAATCCTCAGAGTCACCTGAAATTGAAGGCTCAAACCCTAATTTGTCTGACGCTGAAAGACATGATGCTAGAAGGAAGGCCGTATGGCGAGGACGAGCAGCTAGAACTATTACCCAACTTCAATCTCTACCTACCAGAAACCTGACACGCCCTATATCCAAAAAACTACTAGATAAAGTGGTGCTCTAGCCTTTAGATATACGATATTGTACTGAGATATCTAGTGATATAATTTACATATGTCAATTGAACAGAACAACGGAGATCCTGACGGCGCTAGACCACAAGTTGAGGGTCCAAACCCATTCCCTACTGGTAGTAGAGTAGAGACCGCCTCCGAGAACTATGCGGCAAGGTGCGCCATCAACGACAGTGCTCACTGAGACTGTAAAGAGAGCTAGAGCAGCAATGCTAGAAAGAACAGTGGAGAAAAAACCCGGTGATATGGTAACCACATATATTGCCGAAGGTTCGGCTCATATTGCACTTAGAACCGCTGACGGCTCAATTGAAAGACATTAGTATATACGTTGGCCCCCCTGAGATCAGACGTTGGTGAGTAAAAGCTAGAAGTTGTTTTAATATACTCTTAATGTTTGCTATTTATACATAAATATGCTAATGTTAAGGTAATTGTTAAATGTAAATGAATCCGGGATTGTTAATAGACTCGATGTTCATTGCGGACAATCTAGTTAACTAACAACTTTAAACAAAGGATTCATTTTTTATGTCAAATTACAGATATCATAAGCCTGTTCGTAGTAGCTATAGTGGCGGCTACGGTAATAGGCCACCCAAGACGTCAAGGTCCAAAAAAGGACTATATTGAGCAGTCTCGCTTTATTCGGAGTGCTAAAAGTAACGTAAGCCCTGAATACGTAGTAGTAAACAAGTTTTCAGACTTTAACGTTCTACCTCTATTACAAACTAACCTTAAGGAGATGGGTTTTGTTACTCCATCCGCAATTCAAGACCAGGACTATAGCTGCTGGCCTTAGCGGGCGAGATATCGTTGGTTTAGCAGATACTGGTACGGGTAAGACAGCAGCTTTTGCTATCCCAGTACTAAACAAGCTTATTAGTGATCGCAACTCAATGGCTGTTATACTGGCGCCTACAAGAGAGTTAGCTCAGCAGATTGATGAGCAATTTAGAGCAATAGCTAGAGGCAGTGGCTTGCGCAGCGTAGTGCTAATTGGTGGTGCCCCAATGGGACGTCAGCTAGCAGAACTACGAAACAAACCACGTCTTATTATTGGTACACCAGGTAGGATTAAAGACCACCTAGATCGACGTTCACTGAACCTAAACTACTGCAACATAGTAGTACTTGATGAAGTCGACCAGATGCTAGATATGGGCTTTGTTCAGGATATTAAGTACATCCTTAATCTAACTAGCAAGCAAAAACAAGCTTTCTACTTCTCAGCAACCCTTGATGAGAGAGTTAAGGGTATTATTGAAGGCTTCTCAGTCGATCCGCTTCACATTGATGTTAAGCAAGGTAATACTAGTGATAACGTTGATCAGAATATTGTCAGCTACTCTAGCCAAGATGACAAAATAGATAAGTTACACGACTTACTTATTAAGGACGGAGTTAATAAGACTCTAGTCTTTGATGATACTCACAGAAGTGTTGATAGGCTATCTAAAGAACTAGTAGCTAGAGGTTTTATCGTTGACTCTATACATGGTGGTAAATCTCAATCTCAAAGACAGGCTGTACTAAAGAAGTTCCGAGATAGTAGAATTACTGTATTAGTAGCTACTGATGTAGCTGCTCGAGGTTTAGATGTATCAGATATTACACATGTAGTTAACTACTCTTCACCTCGAACATATAAGGATTACATACACCGTATTGGTCGTACTGGAAGGGCTGGTAAAACAGGCTACGCCCTAACCTTCGTAGAGAAATAGGACTATCTATATGAGCCAAGAACCCTCTAAGATTCGTAATATTGCTATCATAGCCCACGTTGACCATGGTAAAAACTACCCTAGTTGATGGTCTGCTTAAGCAATCCAAGACATTTAGAGACAATCAGATGGAAATGAGCCAAGAGCTCATTATGGATAGTGGTGATCAAGAACGAGAACGAGGCATAACTATAACTGCCAAAGTTACGGCAGTTCAATATAACGACTATCGAATAAACATTATAGACACTCCAGGGCATGCAGATTTTAGTGGAGAAGTTGAACGAACCTTAAATATGGCAGATGGTTGTTTGCTAATCGTTGATGCTCAAGAAGGACCAATGCCTCAAACAAAGTTCGTGCTAGGTAAAGCTCTAGCCAATGGCTTAAGACCAATTGTGATCATAAATAAAATAGACAAACAAGCCTCAAGACTATCTGAAGTTAGGGATGAAATAGATGACCTCTTTTTAGAGTTAGCTGTTCACGAAGATCAGCTACATTATCCGACTTACTACGCAACTGCCCGAGAAGGCAAAGCCTGGGATAAACCACCTACTAACTTCGAGGACGATGCTAATCTAGAAGTTATCTTTAACGCCATAATTGACAATATCCCTGCCCCTGACGTTGACGTAAATAAACCACTACAAATGTTAGTCTCTGCCCTATCTTGGGATAGCTATAAAGGCAAGTATGCCATTGGGAAAATAAGCCAAGGACGAATCAAAGAGTCCCAGCAAATTACGCTATGTAAAAAGGATGGTACTCAAACTAAAGCAAAGATTGAGAGCATTCTAATAAGCGAAGGCTTGGGTAAAACCGAAGTTAAGGAAAGTATTGCTGGACAGATAGTTCAAATAAGTGGCGTTAGTGATGCTCAAATTGGTGAGACTATCGCTGATGATCTAAACCCAGAAGCACTACCTATTCTAGAAATAGAAAGCCCAACGCTAAAAATATACCTAGGGCCTAATACTAGTCCATTCAAGGGACAAGATGGTCGAGCTTCTACCAGTCGACAACTTAGCGAGAGACTACATAAAGAGCTAGAGACAAATGTCGGGCTAAGAGTCGAGGACGAAGGCATTGGCTTCTTAGTTAGTGGTCGAGGCGAACTGCACCTTAGCGTCTTAATTGAATCTCTAAGGCGTGAAGGTCATGAATTTGAAGTCGGTAGACCTCAAGTTGTTACCATCGAGAAAGACGGCATAGTACTAGAACCAATTGAGGAACTAATTATTGAAGTACCCCCCGAACAGGTTGGTACGGTCCAAATGGAGCTAGGTACTAGAAAAGCCGTACTAGAAGAACAGTTTGCTAACTCCAAGGGCATGACAAAGCTAGTTTATGAGCTGCCAACACGAGCCTCACTGGGGCTTAGAAATAGCCTGCTGACAAAGACTAAGGGCACAGTAATTATGAATAGCTTAACCAGAGACTATAAGCCTATAGGAGCTCAGCTTCAGAAACTACGTAATGGTGTGTTAATTGCTTTTGAAACCGGTGTCACTACTCCTTATGCACTAGAAACTGCCGAGGAGAGAGGGACTTGCTTTGTGGGACCTGGCGAGAAAGTTTATGCTGGCGAAATAGTAGGCTTAAATAAACGAGGTGATGATCTGGAAATAAATGTTTGTAAGACAAAGCATCTAACCAATATGCGTAGTTCATCTAGCGATGGAACTGTACAACTTACTCCAGCTACCGTCCTTAGCCTAGAGGAGAGCTTAGACTTTATAGAGGCAGATGAACTACTTGAAGTAACGCCAGAAAACCTTCGACTACGAAAAGCTGAGCTTGAGCACCAAAAGCGCAAACGTAACAAATAATTACTTTTAGGAAGCGATTTTGTTAATACCCGTAAATATGAGGTAAAATCAGGCTGTGAACTACGGATTTACTTTGCAGCCAGGCGAGAACATTATAAAGGTCATTCATAGGAGTCTTATGAGCCTACTACCTACTACCTTTATTGCAGTATTATGTTTGGTCGTCGGGATTGGACTCGCATACTTAGAAGATGTTAGCCCTAGTCATGTACCAGTTGGTCGTGGAGTTGCTATTAGTCTCGTGCTTATCTTGTTTATTATTGCTTCCTTTATATTCATAGTTGGCCTCTATATATACTCACGTAACGTATTAATATTTACCAATCAGCATCTAATTGAAGTCGAGCAGAATGATCTTTTTAGTCGCATTATCTCGCAAGTTAGCTTTAACCGGGAGCAAGACATATCCGGTAACCGAACTGGCTTTTTTGCCACTATTTTTGACTATGGTAATGTAACAGTTCAATCGGCTGGAGAGAATGTACACTTTGTGTTTCGCTACGCTCCAAACCCAGAGGGTGTATCAGCCGAAGCAATTGCTACCAATCAAGCTAGTATGGGTAATAGTCTAGGACAAGGGCTGGTCTAGAATCTATTGCTGGTATACGTCAGCAAAGTAAACGTTAAGATCTGAGTCATAATCATTAAGTGAGAAAACCATACCCTTATCGCTAACGTTAACATCGGTTAGCTGATAAAGAGGTACGTAAGCGTAGTCTTGTAACAAAGTTAGAGATGCTTGCTGTAAGTCTTTTATATGTTCGGTAGCAGTATTAGCCGTTATAGCGTTATCTACCTCAGTAGTTACAGTAGGATTAGTGTAGAATGGCTGATTAACAAAACCGCCCTGCAATATATCTGAGCCATCTATTACAGAGGTAGGGAGCTCCTCTACCCAAGACTGGTCTTTACCGGAGTTAATGTCGTCTATATATTGCCCTTCATCCGTTTCTTCCTGGATGTTTATATTTATACCGGCTGGCTTAACTTCCTTAGCAACTTCCTGTGCAATTGCTAGAACTGGCTCACCAACTGCTAAATTAACTGTCACACCATTTGGGTAGCCAGCGGCTTTAACTAAAGCTGAGGCTTCGGTTACATTTTGAGTTATCGGCTTAATGTCTGGATTATAACCAGGTATAGCTTGTGGGATTACTTGATCGTCCGGTAAGCCTGCCTGTTGAGCATTTTTCATTACCTCTTGGCCACTTATTGCTAGATTGAGTGCTTCCCGAATTTTTATATTGGAAGTTGGATATGCAGGATTAGTAGTATTGATGCCGATCATATTTGTACCAGTTTGTGGTGTGTAAAAAACGTTATAGTTATTTTTCAGTTGAGCATTTACCTCGTCTAAAGATAGCCCGTCGGCAAGGTTTATTTTGCCACTTTTAAGATCTTTTATTTCATTTTCCGGGTTTGCGTAGAGAAGTATAGTCAACAGCCTTAGTGTAGATATGCCCGCCATTCCATTTGTTGAAGGCTACTAGATCTAGACTATTTTCTGATGGCGTAGTGTCAGGCTTAACCGTATAGGCACCTGCACCTAAGCCCCAGGCCGGGGTACCCTTTGGAGCTTTGGAGTCAATTATAAACATTGATGCCAAACGATTCAGTAGGATAGGGTCAGGACTGGTTGTAGTGATCTCTACCGTCGAATTATTGATAGCCTTGACGTCTTTTATCGTGTTCGTTAGATAAGCTGCGTATGAAGGATCATTCTGATTTATTTGCTGCCAGGTATAGACAACATCTTGAGCAGTAGCCGTATCACCATCGTGATAATAAATATGCGGCTTTATATTAAATATCCAGGTGGTGTCATTAGGGTTAGACCAGCTTGAAGCTATTTGAGGCTTAATCTGAGTGCCATGCTGGAACGAAACTAGTCCTTCAAATATCTGAGATTGTACGGGCAATGGACCACTATTACTAGAGTCGGCTGGGTAAAACGAGTTTAGTGGGTCGTTATCGAAACCATATTTAATCAAGGCTATGTCTTTTTTACCACCAGTAGTCTTGGTTTTATTGTGGTTTTTAGTAAGCATATAGGCTCCGCCAGCAATAATTACAATAACTACTATAAGAACCATGGATAGCAATAATTTCTTTGACTTCTTTTGTGCAGGAACCGTTGGTGGCTGACTACTAACTGTAGATTGCGGTGGTTGAAATTGACTATCGTTATTAGTTGGCTCGGATTGTGGTTCGGATTGGCTAGAGTCTACATAACCTTCTGTGGATGGAGTAGTGGGAACGGGATTATCGTTAGGATTATCTTGAGGTAAGTTGTTTTGGTCGTCAAAGTTAGAATCGGGCATAAAATTTATATTACTCTGCTTATGCTTTAATAATCTGATATCGTCGTCGGATTGTCAATTAGTTATACTCTAGGGTAGCTAAAGTGTATTCCTTTGATCAGGGACAACAATCTGCTGCTGGATTTGCTGGACGGGTGGCGTCTGTGGAGTTGGTGGTTTAATTTGAGGAGTTGGTAGCGGAAGTTGTTGTACAGGTGGAGCTGGCTGAACTGGCGGGCTAATTTGTGGAGCTGGAGATGTAACTTGCGGTGTGGGTGATGGACTTTGTTCAATAGCAGGGCTAACGGTCGGCTCAGTAGCTATATAGACAGAGGTATTATCTGGCGCTGGTGCAGCTGCCAAGGGATTCGAGGCTTTGGGAGATCGATGAGACCATACCCAATAAAGATAAGTACCGGCAAGCAAGAGAGCAACTACAACGGCTATTATTAGATATGTGGTGCTAGATTTATTATTTGCTAGCTTTATACTGACACTTCTATCTTGACCGCTAGATAGGGTTAGCTCCAACTTAGTAGGCTTCTTCCCTGGGTCACTAACACTGACGTCATGACTGCCTAATGAAACGCTCTGAAAGGTTCCTAGCCCATTCTTGCCTGTTATTACAGAAGTCTTATTATCTAGTATTACTTTAGCGCCAGAAACTGGCTGTCCTTTTGAGTTATTAACTGTAATTGTTAGCTTAGTAGTCGCTACAATCGTTAACTTGGGCGATGTTTGAGTTTTCGTTGTGCTTTGAGTTGTTGGAGTGGTGGCTGGAGTTGCTGTAGTCGCAGTAGTAGGTGTAGCTGATTTAGTAGCCGAACTTGACGATGATTTATTAGTAGATCCAGAGGAACCAGAGCTCGAACCGCCTGTTGAGCCTGAGCCGCCAGACGAGCTTCCGCCAGAACTAGAGCTTCCGCTTCCAGAGTAGGCAGTTGTAAAGGTTAGGTTCTGGCTAGCCTCATCGTTAGCCTGATCACCAAAGCTAAGGTTGCAAGCATAGCCGGCGTTAACCTGAGCTTGAGTCGGAGGACAAGGATATGCAGCTGCGTCAGTAGTAGCGTTGCCACCACTGCTGTCGGTACCCGTTGTTGGCGGACCAACAGTCCCACTTACTATCGTAAAAGATGTCGAAGGTAGGTTACCGCCACCATTAGTTGTAACTAGTTCTGAAAAAGGGTTAGAACATGAGACGGATACGGGATTACCAACAAACTCAATGGTTGGTTGATTAGGATCATTATTACACTCTAGAATTGAGCCAGTAGAGTTAGCCGAAAAGCCTGATCCGGAAACGCTAACTACCTGGCCATTACTAAGCCCTGTACTTGAAGAAACGTTTAGACTACCCGAAGCCCAAACAATAGCCGGGGCAAGTAAGCCGACTGCTATTAATGCGGCAAGCAAGTATTGAATTTTAATACGTTTCATTGATCTTTGTTTTGCTATAGCAATTCTCCTCACACTATAGGCTATGTCAATTATACAACTATATTGCTTATGGTACAGTGGAACGTTTTAAAGGTCTAGATTTGACCAGCATATTATAGGTTTGCTATTGTGGTTGAAGATGAGAAGAGCAAACAAAAACTTGATGCGTTGTACTTGTTGCTCTGCAGCTTGTTAAAGCACTTAAATTTTTAAGCACAATACAAACTCAGGGCACTAAACCAATAGTGTCCTTTTTATTTTTTAAGGAGAGAAATGAATACACCAGAACTTACGCATCAATCACGCAATAACGCCGAGCCCGTCAGGCAGTTACTTGCGCATTTGGTTGATAAAACACCAACCGGAAGTGAGACTGATCTACAGGAACAATCAGATACGGTATGGGGACAATATAGACGGCTTGAGCTTACTCAAGATGACGTAACTGGAAGCTTCGGTCTTGAATCACTCAAGGGCCGATTCGGAGCATTGGGCGGCCTTGCGGCTGTATTTGTTGAGCTTACAACTGACGAGGGACCTAAGCGAGTACAGCTACGTATGGAAGAGGATGAACCAGCTTTTGATGTCCGCCCTATAGAACCAGAGATTGAACCTAAAAGTAGTGACTACGCTGTTATATCTCTTGAGGAAGGGTTTGACTGGTCCTCTATAGTTGATCATGCTCGTGATACTCGGAACCTCGACGACAGACCTCTCTATCTAGTAGCTTTTCGCTCCAAGCTTAAAGAAGGTGCAGATATAGATACTCTACTTAAATATGATGAGAGCGCCCATGAAGCTGCACTAACTTCACCAGCTTTAATACATTACTTTAAAGGCGACACCGACGAACTAGGTCAATCGCTGTCATTCTGCCTATGGACAGATCCGGAGTCTGCTAAAGCCATATCTCAAGACGAGAGACATACTGCTGCTACACAAATGGTAACTTCATACGAGACTTACTCTATAGAAAAATATGACCTGCATCATACGGATGGTGCATCGCATTTAGAGCTCAGAACTTAAGCACCTCATATAATTAGCGACTGTCGACAAAAAACCCAGCTTTACTTCAGCTTGATAAAGTATATAATAATCAACTTATTATGATAGAAGTAAACCCACAAATAGACTGGTCCGTATACGCCGAAAGCGTTCAACAAGAATTTGATGCAGATAGGGAACAGGGCCGATCTACGTTTATTGAAAACTCTGGGTCTACCCTGCCGGTACATAAGTACGGTGCTATATGTATGCTGCAGGACGTATTGCTGGTACATGGCGATGATCCAGAAGTTCAGCTAGCTGTCGAGGTACTAAAGCAAGAACTTGAGGAGCAAGGATCAGATCCCGTATTATCTGCAGCTTTTCAAATGGCAATAGAGTCAACAATGACTCATACAGTAAAAGTCGATCTCTTCCACAATAGACACAACAGAGGAAGACACAAGAATAGAGTAAAAGGCACAGACGCTGAGGAAGACACGTCAAAAATTAACATCGTAACTTAAAGACCTTGTCTATTCGAGACTTAGGCTGCCACCTACCTCTATGGTGTAAGCTGTTAAAAATGAATGGTATGATAGATAAATAGC
>JBBCHN010000008.1:0-95589 GCA_037200105.1 Candidatus Saccharimonadota bacterium
ATGACTGCTCAAGAAATACGTGCTGCTTATTTAAAGTTTTTTGAGGATAGGGGACATAAACAAATACCCAGAGCCCTACTGGTTCCTCAAAATGACCCCACTACCCTGTTTACTGGCAGTGGTATGCAGCCGCTAATTCCCTACCTTCTTGGCGAACCACACCCAGATGGCAATAGGCTAACAGACAGCCAGACCTGTCTTAGAGCTCAGGATATAGAAGAAATTGGAGATAACCGCCATACAACATTCTTTGAGATGCTAGGTAACTGGAGCCTTGGTGATTATTTTAAAAAGGAGCAAATTAATTGGTTCTGGGAGTTCGTAACAAAAGAAATTGGTCTTGATCCTGAACGAATCTTTGTCAGTTGTTATATAGGCAATGACTCTGCTGGAATTCCTAAAGATACTGAGAGCGCAGACATATGGTCTGAAATTTTCGGCGCTGCCAACGTTGATGCAAGACAAGTTGACATAGGAAGCGAAGAAGATGGCTATAGATTAGGTGAGCAGGGCGGCCGGATATTCTTCTACAGCGATAAAAACTGGTGGAGTCGGGAAGGTGCCCCAAGCAAAATGTCGGCCGGGGAGCCAGGCGGCCCTGATACCGAAATGTTCTATCTATTCCCAGAAATACCCCATAACCAAGACTATGGCGAGAAGTGTCATGTAAATTGCGACTGTGGACGATATATAGAACTAGGTAATTCAGTGTTCATGGAATACCTTAAAACTGATCCAGGTTTTGATAAGCTACCTAAAAAGAATGTGGATTACGGCGGAGGGTTAGAACGTATAGCAGCTGCCGCTATGGATAGCCCCGATGTTTATAGAATTAGTTTACTTTGGCCGATCGTTGAAAAACTGGAGAGACTAAGTAATAAGAAGTATGACGCTAACACCAATGCCATGCGTGTAATAGCTGATCACCTTAGAGGTGCGACTTTCTTGGCCGTTGATGGAATAGTCCCTAGCAATAAAGAGCAGGGCTATGTAATGCGAAGACTAATCCGTCGAGCTATTCGTTTTGCATTTGAGCTTGGTGTTGAACAAAACTTCCTAGAACAAGTAGTGCCAGTTATAGTTGACCTATATAAGGACGATCTACCAGAAGTTGCTTCTAGCAGAGACAAGGTAATCGAGGTCCTAGTTAAAGAAGAAAAAGCTTTCAGACAAACACTTCGTAAAGGTTTGCAGCAATTCGATAAAGTTATAAGTGCAAACAATGAGCTAAGCGGAGCTACAGTATTTGAGCTTTATGATACCTACGGCTTCCCTACCGAACTTAGTACCGAGGAGGCATATAAAAGGGATGTTAAGCTTTCAGATTCCTGGCAGAAAGACTTTGAAGCTAAGATGCTTGAGCAGCGTGAACGATCTCGAACGGCTACCAAAGGTGAATTTAAAGGTGGTCTTGGTGGTCACACTGAGACACATAAGAAATACCATACCGCTACTCACCTTATGTATGAATCACTAAGAAGAGTTCTGGGTGACCATGTTATTCAACACGGCAGTAACATTACCGAGGAGCGACTACGATTCGATTTTTCTCACCCTGAGAAAATGACCCCGGAGCAAATTAAGCAAGTTGAGGACATGGTTAACGACCAAATCGCTAAAGATCTAAAAGTAACTTGGGAAGAGCACCCAACAAAGGAAGCCATTGAAGACTTGCATGTTCTCGGAGCTTTTGGTGATCGTTATGGCGAAATTGTTAAGGTATATAGGATGCAGGCTGAAGGTGAGGATAAACCATATAGCTTAGAGATATGTGGTGGTCCTCATGTTGAGCATGCCGGACAGTTAGCTGAGGGTGGAAAGAAATTCAAGATAATAAAAGAGGAATCATCCTCATCAGGTATTCGCCGTATAAAGGCCGTTCTGGAATAAGCAAACATTGAACTACAGTCAATAAAGTGGTATAGATATACCTTATGTCTGCAGAAAATGGGATACTACCTTCTTTTGGATTTATGTCGTCTGAGACTGCTGAGAGACTACTTAATGGCCCTAGCTTAAATGGGCCAGAAACTCCGCCTACTCACGATGATGACGAGTTTGGTCTTCTGGGCGTCAGAGAAGAACAGTTGTCCGAGGCTTTGATTGAGCATTTGTATGATACATGCGAGGCAATAGAGGAACATTTATACGGGCCAATAAATAGAGCTGATGGAGATTGCGAACTACCAACAGTTAGTTTTGATCAGTTTTGTACATTCAGACTTACAAGACAAGAGACTCAAGTTTCTACCAACTATCTTTTTAGTCGTGTAGACGACGACACTAAGGGCTTCATGGTTGTAAGGTACGATGATAGCCATAGTTTAACGAGGTATCCTTCAGGTGCAGAGGCTGCCGACCAAGAGCAGCAGGATATATGGATTCGCCAAGCGCACAACTTCGTCACAGAATACGCAACTAGGCTTGGTATCAAAGATGTTGGCGAAAAAGAAAGGGCTGAAGTATCAAAAGTAGTGGACATAGTCCCTGTAGATAGTGACGTACGAGATACTGATGAAGGAACCTTACCTGAACCTCTACCTATAGAGGTCACCCCACTTATTAGTAAACCCGTGGATACAGTCTTAGCCAAGGGTAATAAAGTTCAACAGAGTTCACATAGCCCGGTTCGTAGAGCACTACGGGTCGTCTTACCGTTAGTTGCTATAGCGGGTACATTTGAAGGGGGCATCGCTCTAGATAATCTTTATAACCATTACCAGAGCGGCGTGGTTGCTGGAGACAAAGCTCAATTAAGAGGTGACCACAATCTTCTAAATAAGTATCTACAAAATGTGGGTCAAAGTTGTATAAACGCCGCTAATTCTGCACAAGCTAATCTTGGAGTTAGTTCGACAAACTCTCAAGTTTTAGTAGTTGCCTCAGAGAGTAAAGCATGTCAGCAGCCTGGTGGTGAGCTAAAGCCAGACATATCCAAGTATTTTGCGGAACAGCAAACGATTCAACAAGATACCAACAGCTTGGACGATGATAGAAGTGCGCTTGGTTCAAATGAGGACGTATATGGCTCCACAATGGTTAACGGTGGCCTCGCTGTAATTGCATTAGGAATAGGATTCTTTGTCAGAGTCGGTATTAAGCCTAATAAAAAAGCCGCTTAACCCTAACTCATACAAGTAGTAAGACAAGAAAACAAAGTACCTCAGTTATATACTAGGTTTTCTATGTTAAAATTAAGCATATGCTTGGCAAATTAAAAGCTAGTACATCTGTAGTTGCTAAAAAAGCAGCCAGTAGGGTAGGCGCTACTGTGCGTTCTAAATCATCTAAAAAGCAAACTGATCAATATCTAGTTGGCCTAGACATAGGTACGGAGTATGTTAAGGCCCTAATAGGCAAAGTATCGCCAGATGAACCAGGTAACCTTGAAATTATTGGCGTAGGCCGTTATCACCAATCTTTAACAGATATGCAAGCTGGTGCAATATCCGACATTGCAGCCGTAGTAGAGAACTGCGACAAAGCCCTAAAAGAAGCCGAGGAAGAAGCCGGTATAAGTGTTCGAACAGCTATCATCGGCATTGCTGGGGAACTAGTTAAGGGTACTACTACAACTGTTAAAGTCAGCCGAAAAGACTCAACTAAACCTATAGACATCCCAGAAATGGAACAAATCATTAGCCTAGTCCAAACTAGGGCTGAGAATGTCGCTAAGCAACAGCTAGCTTGGGAGCTAGGTGGTAAGAATGTTGATGTTCGTCTAGTTAACAGCGCTCTAGTTAGTCTAGAGATTGACGGTTACCCCATAAACAACCCAATTGGGTTCCAGGGTCGAGATGTTGTAGTCCAGCTATATACTGCTTTTGCGCCACTTATTCACATCGGGGCTCTTGAAAAGACAGCCCAGGAGTTAGATCTAGATCTACTAGCTGTAGCCGCTGAACCATTTGCTGTATCCAGAGCCGTTATTGGCAATGATCCCAATCAGAACCTAAGTGCCATCTTAATGGATGTTGGTGGTGGTACTACCGACATAGCTGTAGTTAATGATGGCGGAGTGCAGGGTACCAAAATGTTTGGCATAGGCGGTAGAGCCTACACTAGAGGTATAGAAAAAGATTTAGGTATAAGTTTTGACGAGGCAGAGAAGCTAAAGATAGCAGTATCTGATGGTGGTTTGCCGGCAACTAAGAGACCCCAAATTGAGAAAGCATTAGCTAAGACTGCTGACACTTGGGTATCTGGTATTGAGCTAGCTTTAGGTGAGTTTGATAAGCTAGATCACTTGCCACATCGCATGTTCCTATGTGGTGGTGGTTCATCACTAGACATGCTAATGGATAAATTAGAGCAGAGTAGCTGGTATAGATCCCTGCCCTTCACTAGGAAACCAACCGTTCATCACATTAGACCAGAGCAGGTAGCTGGTATTAAAGATAAGACTGGTAAAGTTAACGACCATACCTTCATTACGGCTATGGGCTTACTGAGAGTTGGCTTAGATACTTCTCAGTTTAATGATGCCTCCGACACTATTAAAGATAAGATAGATAAGATGTTGAGCGTATAGATATGGCAGAAGATACAAAAGACACTATATATATTGATGTAGATGACGAGATAACTAATGTCATAGACAAAGTTGCAGATAGCGATAGAAACTAGTTGCGCTAGTTCTACCTAAACGAGCTTCTGTTTTCCAGAGCGTTGTTAATATGAAGCTACTAAAGCGTAAAGCTGATGAGGCTAAAAAGAATCTAGTACTAGTTACTAACGACGCTAACCTGTTGCCACTAGCTGGCATTGTTGGTATTCACGTTGCTAAAACACTTTCATCTAAACCAGAAATACCAGCCGCACCAATTATTGATGAGGCTATGGTTGAAGCTGCTGAGGATGAAATACCTACAGCCGAACTTGAACCTGAAGTTCCTGCCGAAGCTGACGAAATGAAGAACGATGCATTAAAAGAGATTAACGACTCGGCTACTAAGTCTAAACCAAAGGCATCAGCTAAAGACCTCGACACAATTGAACTAGATAATACAGGTGATGAGGATAAAGCGGTGGATACTGCTATGCCGGCTGTCGCTGCTGCTGAGGCTAAGAAAAAAGCTAAGAAGAATAAAGATAAGTCTCTTAAGATACCTAACTTCAATAAATTTAGGTTGATAGCTCTTCTAGGTGGTGGTGGACTTATTATACTGATTGTACTTTTCATACTATTATTCAAGATACTTCCACATGCCACTGTAGATATTAAGACTAATGCTCAAAATGTGGATGCCAACTTTAGCTTCAACTTGGGGTCGTCAAGCGCCAAGCTGAATACTAACACCAATACCGTTCCATCCAAGCAGGTTACAGAAACCAAAACATATACGGCAACAGTTAATGCTACTGGCCAGCAAAATAACGGACAGAAGGCTAATGGATCAGTTACGCTAGTAAACTGTAGTGGTAGTGTTAGCTCAGTAACAATTCCAGCTGGCACGGGCATAAGTGGCAATAATAGTCTGACTTACATAACACAAAATACCGTTACCTTACCTCGGCTACATTCTTTGGGAACAATCACTGTACTCAAAACTCTACGACAAACGTAACGGTCAATGCTCAAACGGAGGCTCAAGCTATAACGTTAATAACGCAAGCTTTACTATCTCCGGTTATTCGGGCGTAACAGGTAGCGGCTCCGTTAGTGGCGGGTACCGATGACAACGTAACCGTAGTGTCCCAGTCAGATATTAACAATGCCGAAAACAAGGTTACGCCTGACACTACAGGTGCTAAGACTGACTTAACAAACCAATTAAACCAGTCTAACTTCTATCCACTTAGTGGTACATTTACAACAGCTACACCAACGATTTCACCTAATGCTGGTGCTGGCACTGCTGCCAATAGCGTAACTGTAACGGAAACCATTAAGTACACAATGTATGGAGTTATTCAGACCTCTCTAATTCAGCTTCTAAATAACAACATTAAATCTCAAGTTAATGGCAACCAAAGCATTATTAACAATGGATTATCTAGTGCTAGTTTCTCAACTGGTAGTAGCCCAACAAATATTACGCTTTCTACGACTGCCGTTGTCGGTCCAGATATAAATGTCGCTAACCTTAAAAGTGAGATAGTTGGTCAAAAGGTTGGCTCCATACAATCAATAGTTAAGTCTGACCCAGATGTCAGTAGTGTATCCGTTAAATTGTCACCTTTCTATGTATCTAAAGCTCCATCCGCCAGTAAGATAACTATTAACATAGCCAAGCCAACTAACAATCCTAATGCCTCAAACAACTAACTCTAACCTATTAGCCTTAGATGTAGGCGACAGGCGGGTAGGGGTAGCTAGTGCTGGGTCAGATACATTGCTAGCTAATCCAGTAGTTACACTTACTAACGATGACCAGCTAATCGCTAATATAAAGAAACTCATTGAAGATAATAACGTTGGAACTTTAGTCGTTGGCTTACCTAGGAACCTCAGTGGAGAAGATACTGAGCAAACTGTAAAAGTTAGACATTTCATCGAGCAGCTTAAAGATCAACTTGAGGTTAAGATAGTCACCCAGGACGAAGCCCTAAGTAGTGTACGGGCCGAGGAAGAGCTAGGCAGCCATGGTAAGATATTTGCTAAAGCAGATGTAGACAAACTCGCAGCCTGTTTGATACTAGAGGATTATATAAATAGCATAAAATCATGAGCAAATACAAAGTACGATCCAAGAGCGGACGCCTGCCTAGAAGAGTTTTTCTTGTCTGTGTAATTATTGTCTTAATCTTTATCCTTGGCAGTTTCTTCGTTAGAAAAGTCTATGATCAGCGCCTTAAGCCAGTTAATAACTCATCAATCTCCCAAGTATTTAACATTAAATCCGGTAGTTCGGTTAAGGATATAGGTGATGAGTTAGCTAGCGATCATCTAATTAGAAGTTCGTGGGCAATGCAGCTCTATGTTCATAGTGCCAACCTGGGCAATAAACTTCAGGCCGGTACTTACGCACTGGCACCTGATCAAACCACCCAGCAAATAGTCGCTACTATAACTAGTGGCAAGATTGCTACCAAACTGGTAACAATTCTGCCCGGTATCCGAATAGACCAAGTTAAGGCTGATTTAATTAATGATGGCTATTCTCCTAGCGTAGTAGATAGTGCCCTAAACCCCTCTTTCTATTCAGCTCTTCCAGTTATGAGCTTCGTACCAGCTGGCACTGTGAGCTTAGAGGGTCTACTCTGGCCCGATTCTTTCGATAAGAACTCATCTACACCGTTAAGTGAAATAATAACCGAGTCGCTTGATGAAATGGGACAGCATCTAACTCCATCGGTGCAATCAGCCTTTGCCTCAGAAGGGTTGTCTACTTACCAAGGACTAATACTGACCTCAATCGTTAACCAAGAGGTCAATCAGGAGTCTGATCAGACTCAGGTAGCTCAAGTATTCTTATCTCGCCTTAAGGCCGGTACTCCGCTAGGCTCTGACGTTACCGCCAATTACGGTGCCGTTGCAGCCGGAATGTCACCAAGTTTAAGCTATGACTCATCGTACAACACCCTGATTCATACTGGGCTGCCACCAACACCAATCAGCACTATATCCCAGAATGCTCTAACAGCAGCCACTCACCCAGCAAACACTAACTGGCTGTACTTTGTAACCGGTGACAATGGTACTACTTACTTCTCAAGCACGCTGCAACAACAACAGGCTAATACATCCCAGTATTGTCACAAACTCTGCTCTGAACCTTAGGCGCCTACAACAACTGGCTCTTTTTTAGAACTTTTATCCTTTGGAGTCTTAACTTGCTTAATTACAAATGTAGCTATTAGAACCGCAAACAAAGAGAAGGTTGAAGCTATATAGAAACCAACATGATCAGCATGCAAACTAGCTTTAGCTATATCAGTAGTGTTTGGTGAGTGATGCAAATTGGTTAGGTATCTAACGGTTGTTGAGGCCACAATGCCAGTAAGTACGGCCAATCCAATTGAACCACCAACCTGCTGAGCAGTGTTAATTAGCCCAGAAGCTAGACCAGATAAATGTCCAGCTATACCTGAAGTAGCGGCAACTAGTGTGCTGACAAAAGTAAAACCAAGACCTAGTCCCATTAGCACCATACCTGGGAGTATGTGACCCCAGTAGCCACCAGTTAAAGGTACGTGGCCTAGAAGGAACAATCCAGCGGCTGTTATTAGTGGCGCAACCATAAGGATTACCTTATAGCCAACTTTTTGGATTACTCGAGGGGCATTAGAGGCAGTTATGGCAATAGCAAAAGGTACTGGCAAGAAAGCTAGCCCAGTCCTAACAGGTGAATAGTTAAGTATCTCCTGGAAGTATAAGGTACTAAAGAAGAAGGTTGAGAATAGACCTGCAGCCACACACACCTGAATAATATCCCCGGCTGTAACATTCCTAATCTTAAACACTCTTAGAGGTACGAGTGGTTCCTTAACCTTCATTTCGTTAATAACGAAGGCAACTAGAAGAACAGCACTGGCGATGAAGAAAGCTAGTGTTGAGCCAGCAGTCCAGCCGTTGGTTGGAGCTTTAGTAAAGCCGTAGACTAGAGACATAAGAGCGGCAGTTACGCTAACAGCACCAAACAAATCGATACTCTTCTTTTTCTCTTCAGCCTCATGTAGTGGCACAACTCTTGATGCCCAAATAAGTACTAATATACCAACCGGTACGTTTATAAAGAAGTTCCATCTCCAACCTAGGTACTGAGTAATGATGCCACCAAGTAGCACACCAACAGCGGCACCACCTGAAGCTACAGCACCCCAGACAGATAGAGCAACGTTTCGCTCATGACCCTCTCTGTAGGTAACTAGCACAATAGATAGTGCAGCTGGTGACATAAAGGCACCGGCTAATCCTGTAGTCCTCTTAGGACAATTAACATCGAACCGGACTGGGATATTCCGTCTAGGAATGAGAACACTACAAAGGCAGCCACACCATACAAAAAGACTTTTCGCCTACCGAATAGGTCGGCAGCTCGTCCACCAAACAATAAGAACCCACCAAAACAGATAGTGTAGGCGGTAATAATCCACTGTAGTGACGATTCACTTAAATGAAATGCGTGTTGAACAGTTGGTAACATTACGTTCACAATTGATACATCGAGCACGACCATGAACTGAGCTAATGCTAGTAGAACTAGTATTATCCAGTGGCTAGTCTGTTTCTTAGTAGAAGCCATTAAATCCCCCTTATTTATTGGGTATTGTAAATGATAGCTGAGCAATATCCAAACTAAACTTTGTATAGTATGGGTATAGCTTATGACTTGACTCTATATCTGTTAATTGATAAAATATTCCCTAATGACTTCTGTTAATTTAGTTGAACATTTCGACACCGGAAAACTAAATAGGTTAGTTTAATAATCTGCAAGTAGCGGAGTAACAATACTATTCGTAGTTATAACTTGAAACCTGATCAGGTCAAACAAAGACTAGAATCCACCATAGAACCCCAAAGAAAGGTCTTCCTTAAGTGGCGCTCTAAGTTAAAGCGCCGTACCTTTCAGCAATATCTGGTAAGAACCAGCTTGTTAGGAGTAAATATCTTAATTTTGCTGGTTATTATTATTTTTGTACTTCAAAAACCAAGTGATGCTGTTAGTACTGCCTCTAACTTGCCCAGTCTTAATGACAGTAATATGGACTCACAGTCACCAAACCCGCTAGATCAGCTGGCCTCAGCTAACATTGCTCTAACCGTTGCCCAGATGAATAACCTACCTGAGACAACCGCTATTAACAACCAAGCAGATAGCCAACAAGCTGAACTAGCTATGGCCTCAACGTCAGACAACATTATCACCGAACCAGAAGTTACCCAGACTAATCTAAAGTCTAAAGCCAATATCATAAACTATACTGTCCAGCCAGGTGACACGGTCGCTTCCATTGCCAGTAAGTTTGGTGTAACCAGCAATAGTATTATCTGGTCCAATAATTTAAACAGTAATAGCGTAATAGTTGGTCAAAGCCTGCTAATCCACCAGTAAACGGTATAGTCTACACCGTTAAATCAGGTGACACGATCGCTACTCTAGCGCAAAAATATAAGGCTAATGCAGCTCAGATTGTGGCATATAACGATGCCGAAGCTAACGGTATCTATTCCGGTGAGCAAATCCTTATACCTGGCGCACAGCAGGTAACTGTAGCTGCTAGCAGTAGCTTACTTAACTCAGAGTATGTGCCAACATATGGATCTAATGGCTATGACTATGGTTATTGCACGTGGTATGTAGCCTCACAAATTGCTGTACCAAGCAACTGGGGCAATGCTTCTACTTGGCATTCTACGCTACTAGGAGCGGTTGGGATGTCAGTTCTGCACCAGCAGTTGGTTCAATTGCTCAAACACCCTACGCTGCCGGTGGTGAAGGCCACGTTGCCATTGTTATAGGGGTTAATGGTGATCAAGTAGAAATTAAAGATATGAACAATACCGGTGACGGTGGTGGTTATGGTCGTGTAGGCCAGGGCTGGTATCCAGCTTCAGAATTCCAAAGCTATATATCCCAGTAAATATTAAATCAAAAACAACTTTAACTGGACATCTCTGTCTTCTTACCTCTACCATATAGATAAATGAGTTTTATAGATAAAGTTACAATTACCCTAGAAGCTGGTAAAGGCGGTGACGGCAAGCGAAGCTTTCGCCACGAGCGTTATATTTCTAGAGGCGGCCCGGATGGTGGCGATGGCGGTGATGGTGGCAATATTATTTTTAGAGCCAACACTAACCAGAACACTCTAGCCGCTTTCAGGTACCAGAAGTTATTAAAGTCTGATGATGGTCTGCAGGTGGCACCAGTCGTAAACACGGTAAAACCGGCGAGAACTCAATTGTCGATGTACCACTTGGTACCGAAGTCAGTGATGATAGAGGACTAGTCGTAGCTGATCTAGTAAATAATAATGAAGAGGTAGTCATAGCCAAAGGTGGTAAGGGCGGTTTCGGTAATGCTCACTTTACATCCTCAACAAGACAGGCCCCTAACTTTGCTGAAAAGGGAGAGTTAGGTGAGAAGCTGGAATTAACTCTTGAGTTAAAATTAATTGCCGACGTTGGTTTAGTAGGCCTACCGAATGCTGGTAAGTCTACACTGTTATCCAGGCTGTCTAACGCTAGACCAGAGATTGCTGACTACCCCTTCACTACCCTTACCCCAAATCTGGGAGTGGTAGATATAGACAAACAAAACTCAGTTCTAATGGCCGACATACCAGGACTAATAGAAGGCGCAGCTGATGGCAGGGGTCTAGGCCATGAGTTTTTGCGTCATATTGAGCGTACTAGACTCATTGTCCACGTCATAGACATATATGAGGAAGATATCGCTAAGGTCTATAAGGTTATTAGAAAGGAGCTAGAAGCTCACAGTAAACACCTAGCTAAACTACCTGAACTGGTGGTCTTAAATAAGGTTGATGGTTATGACCCAAAGTTATTAAAAGACAAAGAGAAATCCCTAAAGGCAGTCATAGGCAAGAAAACCGACCTACTAACCATTTCCGCTAAAGCTGGTATTAACTTAGCGGAGCTAAAGTTCTCAATTAAAAACAATCTAGATAGAATTAAGCCTAAGAAAACTATAGCTACTAAACCTGACATACCACGTATTACGCTGCCAGATAGTGCAGAGTCATATAAAGTCACCAAAGAAGAGGGTGGTGGTTACAGACTAACTGGTGAGCGACTTGAGCGCTTTGCTGGACGTACAGACTTCTCTAATGAAGAGGCTCTGGATCGTTTCAGAGATATCCTAAGACGCATGGGTGTTATCCATGAGTTAACTCGTCGTGGATTAAGACCTGGTGACCTTATATATATTGGTAAGAACGATATAGCCTCTTTTAACTTCTAAGGACTAAAATGTCAGACAGTTTTTTCTTCTACGACCTTGAAACCACAGGGGTCAGCAAAGCCAAAGATCGTATCATGCAGTTTGGTGGTCAACGTACCGACATGTCACTAAAACCAATAGGTAAACCCATTAATATAAACATTCGTCTGAGTGACGACATTCTGCCACATCCTGAAGCTATATTAGTAAGTGGCATATCGCCACTAGATAACCAGGCTAAGGGTATTAGTGAAGCTGAGTTTAGCGAGATATTTAATAAAGACATAGCAATACCCAGCACTATTTTTACAGGCTTTAACAACCTTCGCTTTGACGATGAGTTTATTCGATATCTAAACTACCGTAATTTCTATGATGCCTATTCTTGGCATTGGAAAGATAATGCATCTCGCTGGGACATACTAGATGTTATAAGAATGACCAGAGCCCTTCGGCCTGAGGGTATTAACTGGCCTTTCACTGAGGAAGGTAAACCAGCTAACAAACTTGAAATGCTAACGACTGCTAATAAGCTAGAACATTCCAATGCCCATGATGCCCTGTCTGATGCTCTAGCTACACTTGAAGTAGCAAGATTACTTAAAACCAGGCAACCAAAGTTATTTAGTTACTTATTAAACCTTCGCCGCAAACAAGCTTTAATTGAGCTATTAAAAAATAACCAGACCCTAGTCTATACATCCTCACACTATTCATCAGAAATACTGCATACAACCCTAGTTTACGTACTATCGCTAGATAGTGAAATGGGTAGTGCTCTCGTCTACGACCTAAGAGAGAATGCTAAAGATTTCCTTGATCTACCTATTGAGGAGCTAGCTAGCCTATGGGAATACGATCCAGATGCTTCTGCTCAGCGACTGCCGGTAAAGACCATGAAACTTAACCGTTGCCCAGCTGTTGCACCATTGAGTGTACTGGATAAGGATTCTATTAAACGCCTAAATCTAAATATGAAGGCCATTGAGACCAACACTAAACTACTGGAAGACAACAAAGAAGAATTTAGTCTAAAGCTTAAGAAGGTAGCTAAAGTGCTAGACGCCAGACGTGAGAACAGACTAAAAGCTGAACCACGTATCCCAGCAGTTGATGAGCGTTTATACGATAAGTTTATAGCTAGAAACGATAGTTACAAATTCCCAGATGCCAGAGAGAAAGCCAAAGAAAGCTCTAACTTTGAAGTACGCTTTGAGGACAAAAGACTAAACGGCTTATACGAACTATATAGGGCTAGGAATTATCCGGATAGTTTAACCAACGAAGAAAAAACCGACTGGAATCAGTTTGTTAGGACCAAGCTATTTGATGGCAAGCCTAGTATCTATGAGGACTTTAGTGACAAGATAAAGTTATTAAAAGCTTACAATAAAAAAGATAAACTAAGGCTCAAGCTACTGACTGATCTAGAGGTCTATGCTAAGACCATCTCAGACGACTATGCAACTGGCTAGCAGGTAGAGGCATCCTAACATCAAGCATTAGGCGGTGCAGTCTTACCTGTCTTTGATAACCAATTAGAGTTTTTAGTACAAAAATAATAATGGCAATACTAACTATTGCCCAGACAAAAAAGCCGATTTGAATATTTGTCCCGGGTATTAACCCTAGGACTAGGAACCTCTGAAACATTTTCGCACCCCTTATTGATGATAAATATACAACTAAGTAGTAAGTAAGTCAACATAATTGTATTAGATATTTTATCACTAGCATTAAGGATAAAAACAGTTGAAAACATTGCCAGTATTGACATAACAAGCTATGCATTTTATTATAGCTCGATATGTCTGCGTCCTTAGAAACAGGCGGCCACATAAGTTTGGCCGATGAGTTACCTTTGCGTCAAACCCTTGCTCCCTTTGTAGTTGAGAGTGATTGGCTCGCTACACATATACCAGAAACTGCTGAAATAGCAGATGTATGGAATAGAGTTTCAGAACAACGAAAGCGTAAAGATGAAGCAAAAGCTGAATCATCTAGAGAAATAGATGTATTAGCAGAGAGCTTGAACAGTCGTGGTATGAGACGCAAAATCCTTAATAGCACCGTCTCAGAGCATATTAATAAAGCACAGACGGCGGCTATTTATATGGCTATGGAAGCTGAGCCTGAGACACGAGAGCAATTTCTATGGGATTTGCTTAGGCCTAGATTTAGTAGAAATCCTTATAGCGAGATAATTATTGATGACTGGGTGGGGGAAATATTAGGCAGGTTGCCAAACCACGAGAAAATTCGTGAAACAAGCTTTAGAATTGATAGTGAAATAGGTGAGGCACTAGAAGACAGCCCTTCCGGCCAGTACGAGCTATTAACTATGATGATGGATGCCGATGACTCCA
The DNA here is from genome assembly GCA_037200105.1 of Candidatus Saccharimonadota bacterium. Classification (GTDB taxonomy): domain Bacteria; phylum Patescibacteriota; class Saccharimonadia; order Saccharimonadales; family UBA4665; genus JAJZKE01. The sequence continues at coordinate 14,219 of JBBCHN010000008.1, forward strand.
TGCAAGAAGCAAGCCACACTACAACCGTAGAGGCCAACCGTAGAGGCTCTAACCTTTATGCTCAACCTGGCCCAGATGGAGCGTGGCAATGGTGTAGTCGGTGGTCTAACTCGTACTTTGGAGGATGGTGGTTTTGATGACTTTGTTGCCCGAGATGTTTTAAGCTATGTTGCTAATAATGAGGATAATGTGTCCGAGGAATTTAGACCTATCACTAAGATGTGGATGTTCTCAAGAATGGTTAGCCCTACTTTATCACCTGAAGACCTTCAGGCTCGAATTATGCAAAATATGGACTATTGGCCCAGTGAAATAATGCAGGCCGTGGCTAAAGTTAGAGGCAAAATGTCTGAAAAGCTTGCAGCTAAACTTGGTTTAGTAACTGGCGTTGCAGCCACTAACGGTCTTAATGCGCCAAAAGGCAATTTGAAAGTACAGTTTGATTCTGCCTTTAGATACTTCGCATCCGTACTACCAAAACAAGAACAAGCTATGATGTTCACAAGAGACCAGATGGTGAGAACAGATATGGAAATACGGCATACCAACAAGAGACCACGCAATGGTAATGGCAACGGCAAGTTGGCAGAACAGGAAATACCCTCAAGCCTACCAGAAGAAGGGCGAGTAATAGAACCCTTAGGTTTCCTAAGCAGGGTAGATGGTACTATTCACGATGAAGACGATGAAGAGTTTACTAGCTTAATTGATGAATATCTACAACTTTATCGTGGCTGTGTTGGTTTAGACGAAGATGTTGAGCGTATTCTAACTCACTTAAGAAATGTAGATTTCTCTAAAGGTCCAGCAAGAGGCATTAAGAAGTATCACAGTTCCATAAAGCCAGACGAGACCGAATACAGTCTATACTCATTTAAGCCTGCTGAAGCTCCTGGGTTATCAATAAGGACTTCACGAGGTAAAAAAATCCGAATATTCTTCGCTATGCTTGAGAATAGTCGTAGAGGTATTGTAGCTATTGCCGACAGGGATAAAGTTCCTAGTGTAGAAAAAAAGCCTTTATGGTTCTTCTAACGCCAAGTAAATAAATAGACAGAAAATAGCCCCTTAGGCTCTATCTATAATCTGAAATTACGTGTATAATTGACGCACTAAAATTGGAGTAAATTTGGCTGATCAAATAACCGTAAAAGGTGCTCGTGAGCACAACTTAAAAAACATCGATATTACGATACCTAGAAACAAGTTAGTCGTTATTACCGGCCTTAGTGGTTCAGGTAAGTCATCACTAGCTTTTGATACTATTTACGCCGAGGGGCAGAGAAGGTATGTTGAATCACTTAGTGCCTATGCCCGTCAGTTCCTGGGCCTCATGGAAAAGCCAGATGTTGATCAAATTGATGGCTTAAGCCCAGCAATTAGTATTGACCAGAAATCTACTAGCCGTAACCCACGTTCAACTGTCGCTACAGTTACCGAGATTTATGACTATCTAAGACTTTTGTATGCTCGTATTGGCATACCTCATTGCCCAATAGACGGCTCGATAGTAAAAAGACAAACTAATGAGGGCATTGTTGAGCAAGTAGTTACGAATAACGTTGATGAGCGAATCATGATTCTAGCCCCAGTTGTTGTAGACAAGAAAGGTGCCTTCGAGCACATTCCAGAACAGTTTATGCGAGCTGGCTTTGCTAGAGCTAGAGTTGATGAAGTTGTCTATGCACTCGATGAATTCCCAACACTAGACAAGAACTACCGTCACACTATTGAGATAGTTGTCGATAGACTGGTTAACAACGAAGATTCTAGAAGTCGTTTATCCCAGTCTGTAGAACAAGCACTAGAAGTAGCTGAGGGTAATGTTAGGGTTCTAAATCCAGATAAAAACAAACTAGATACATATAGTCTGCAGTATGCTTGTCCGAAACACCCCGAGATAGCCATCCCAGAACTTGAGCCACGAACTTTTAGCTTTAACTCACCACATGGTGCTTGCCCGGTTTGTACCGGCCTAGGTTCAAGGCTTGAGGTTGACCCTGAGCTAGTCATCCCAAATGGCAACCTGACCATTGCTGAGGGGGCCATACGACCTTACAACCGAATAAACGTAGACAACTGGCATCGTAAAAAGCTACAAGCCGTTGCTGATCGTTTTGTTTTAGCCTGCAAGTTCCAACCTCACAGCTATCTGCCAAGGAAATGGACATGGTCCTTTACGGTACTGGCAGTGAGAGCTACAAGATTGCTTTAGGTATGGGACGAACTTTTAACACAACTTATGGTGGTGTCATACCTGATCTAGAGAGACGACACCGTGAAACTGAAAGTGACTTTGTAAGACGAGACATTGAGCGCTATATGCAAGAAAAGCCTTGTCATGCTTGTCATGGTCTAAGGCTAAAGCCTGAAGTTCTAGCCATAACAGTTCATGAGATGTCTATTATGGATGTCTGTCAGTTGTCTATTGATGATGCTCTGGATTGGTTCTCTACTCTAAAGCTAACCGACAATGAACTAAGAATAGCCAAGCTGATCCTAAAAGAAATATGTGCCCGACTAAGCTTTTTAGTTGACGTTGGTTTAAATTACCTGAACCTACTAAGAGGTGCTACGACACTTTCTGGTGGTGAGGCCCAGCGGATTAGACTAGCTACTCAAATTGGTTCAGGACTTATGGGCGTTCTCTACGTTCTTGATGAGCCATCTATTGGCCTGCATCAAAGAGATAACTCTAGACTAATAGCTACACTTAAGAATCTTAGAGATATCGGTAACAGCGTCATAATTGTCGAGCATGATGAGGAAACAATAAGGGGGGCTGACTTCCTAGTAGATATTGGACCAGGTGCCGGTATTCATGGTGGTCAAGTTACAGCTTCAGGTAGTCCTGAGGAAGTAGCTAAAGTAGCTACTAGTATTACAGCTCAGTACCTGTCGCACAAAAAAAACTATTCCAGTGCCAAAGCAGACAAGAAAAGGTAACGGCAAATCATTGCTAATTAAGGGGTGCCAGAGAAAACAAACCTAAAGAATATAGATGTTCGAATACCTCTAGGTGAAATGGTGGTTGTCAGTGGTGTTTCCGGTTCTGGTAAATCTAGTCTAATAAACGACATTCTAGCTAAAGAACTACAAGCCAGACTACACAGGGCTTCAGCTGCGTCTGGTAGGCATGAGGATATTGAGGGTATGGATAACCTAGATAAGGCTATTATTATTGACCAATCGCCTATTGGTCGAACACCCCGGTCTAACCCAGCTACCTACACTGGTCTATTTACCCCAATAAGGGAGCTATTTGCCTCAACTCCCGAAGCTAAACTAAGAGGTTATAGTGCAGGACGTTTTAGTTTCAATGTTAAGGGTGGTCGTTGTGAGAACTGTCAGGGTGACGGCATTATAAAGATTGAAATGCACTTCTTACCAGATGTCTACGTGCCCTGTGAGGTTTGTCATGGAAAAAGATATAACCGTGAAGCCTTAGAGATTCACTACAAAGGCAAGACCATTAGTGACGTTTTAGGAATGACATGCGAACAGGCCTTGGAATTCTTTGCTAACATCCCAGCCGTAGCTAGAAAACTTCAAACCTTAGTTGATGTTGGGCTAGGCTATATAAACCTAGGACAACCAGCCACAACCCTGTCCGGTGTAGAAGCTCAAAGAGTCAAATTAGCAACTGAGTTAGCAAGACGTCCAACTGGCAGAACGCTATATATCCTTGATGAACCAACTACCGGTCTGCATATCGATGACGTAGCTAAGCTTTTGGGCGTACTTCATGCCCTAGTAGATAACGGTAATAGTATGGTTGTTATTGAACATAACCTGGATGTTATTAAGAATGCTGACCATATAATCGACATGGGCCCAGAGGGAGGAGATCATGGCGGCCAGATCATAGCTAGTGGCACACCTCAGGAAGTAGCTAAAGTAAAAACTAGTTTTACAGGTCAGTACCTTGCCCATATGCTCAAGCAATAAGTATTTGCAAAATAGCCATAAATATTGTATGATTTGCAAATGTCTACAAAGACTGCAACATGTGAGATATTCTCAGCTGGCAAAATAGTTGAACCAGAGGCTGCGACCAATCTAGGTCGAGCTTCAATGAGGCTTTACCATTTTTATGAGCAGCAAGCTAGAAGACAATTTTATGGAAACGAAAGTCTATTGGTAGATAGCCTAGACAATTCGACGACGGACCTAGTAATACTAGACAACAAGTATACGGATCGTTTAGCTCTAGGTCCTGAACATAGTGAAACTGCTCTAGATATAGGTTTAAGGTTTTTAGACATCTGTGCAGATAGATCGGCTAGTCTAACCAAAATACCAGACCAGGATATATTTGTTGGTACTCCAAAACATTTTACAGATAGCTGGCACGTTGATATTGAGAAACAGTATAGACTTGTTGTTAATCTTTCTGCTGATCCAATAACGCTTAAAGTTGCAAACTCCTGGGATAGATCAGATTTTAAGCAGGTAGCCGGTGGCCCAAAATTTAGTCCTAAAGGTGGCATAGACTATAGAGAGATTACGTCAAATCCGGGTGAGGGTGTATTTATAGACAATATGTTTGAAGAGCTACACGACCAAGTGCCACATGCTGGAGTAGATATTCCAGGCAAAGTTATCCTAAGAGCTATGTGTGCTTAGCTCTCTTTTTATACGACTGCCGCACCAGGTGGTAAATAGTCGGTGTTATTGAAGCAATCACAACAAAAGCTACGGCGTAGAGTACGTAGTGATCAATGTTAGGTATCTTTCTACCCAGGTAATAACCAAGTAGGGTAAGAGCTATAGCCCATGAGGTATCACCGATAGCATCAAATATTAAGAATTTCTTGTATGGCATTCTGGCTACACCACCAAGTAAGGGCGTAAAGGTTCTAATTACTGGCATATAGTGAGCAATAAGAACAGTCTTTGAACCATATTTATCGTAGTACTTTTCAGCCTTAGCGACATGTTTTGGATCAAAGAATATACTATCCTTCTTTCTAAATATTCCTCTACCGACTTTGCGGCCAATAAAGTAAGCTGTGTTATCGCCAGCTACAGCAGCTATAGCAGCTACTATCATGATGCCGATCAGTGGCATTTTGCCTTGAGAAGCGTAAACCCCAGCAGTAATAAGTAGGGTGTCACCAGGTAGGAAGAAGCCTAAGAACAAACCGACTTCAGCAAATAAAAATAACCCAATTAACAGCAGCCCACCGGACGGTACAATATTGCCAACATCAAACATGTTTTTAAAGCTTACCTTAAATCTTAAGGCTCAGTCTAGTAAAACACCTATGTTATGATGTATAATTACCGAAGTTTTAAAGGAGTTAGCAATAAACAAATGTCCGATGATCTTATTGAAATTGAGTTAGAAAAAAGAGACGTCCTAGGAAAGGGCGTTAAACACTTGCGTTCTGCAGGTAAGATACCAGCTGTTATCCATAATCACGGTCAGGATTCTATTATTGTTCAAGGTGACAGTGTTGCTCTACTCAAGATTTTCAAAAAAGCCGGTAAACACCACACCGTAGATGTTAAGGCTGGTGGTAAAACCTACACTACCTTAATTAAAGATGCTGAATTTGAACCACGTAAGCATCAGTTAAACCATATAGTCTTTAACGCCGTAGCCGCCGACCAGGTAGTTGAAGCTGAAGTGCCAATTGAGGCTAGATACGATGAAGGTAATGATGGTAGTCCAGCTGAGAGATCCGGTCTAATGGTTCTAAATAACCTAGAGCGAGTTACTGTTGAATCTCTACCTAAGGATCTGCAGATGTTTTGTACTATGATGCCGAGAAACTAGTTGAAGTTGGTGACCACGTACTAGTTAGTGACTTAATCCTGCCTGCTAGCGTTACAGTTAAAGAAGAACCAGGTCAGCAAATTGCTAGTGTCTTTGAGCCTAGTGCTGTAGCCGCTGCTAACGATGCTGCCGGTGGTACTGCTGAGGAAGAACAGGTAACTGAAGGTGAAGAAGAGGGTGCTGAAGGTGAAGAAGCTGAGGGCGAAGGAAAACCAGCCGAGGAACAGTCTCAGGGCAAATCCGAAGAAAGCTAGAAAGGGTAGTTACTAGTCATGGAGGGCCTACCTTACGATTTTGGAATTGATCAGGACTCCAAGGATGATGGTGTCGAGAAGAAATACAGAAAATCCCGAACCAGTATTCTAGAGGCGCTAAAAGATAAGTCCAAATCACAAGAGAAGCCAAAAGTCCCCTCAAAGGAATCTTTGCTTAAAACTCGTGAGGAAGTACTAGATAATGCTCCAGAACTTGATGCTGAAGCTCCACTTAAGAATCTCAGTAGTGAGGAAATGAAGGCTGTGGTTCAAACCATCGCTAGTAAAAGGTTAACTGAGATTCGCTCAGCTGAGGAACTAGAGTTAACCAGTCAACATCTGGCGGCTGAAAAGTTTTCTAGAAAACGTAGAGGCTAGTGGCGATATTAATCAGGCCTACAATGAAACCTTACTTGAAATTGGTGAGACAGCCTCAGCAGGACAGTATGAGCTTGAATCTGAAACAGCTTTGCCAGTTGATCCTAAAAGTCTACTTCAGGATGCTAAGACCGAATTAAACGCTGACGTATACTCTAAAATAGATCTTCAAGATAATGCACCTAAACCAGAGCAGACTAAACGTTCTAGTAAACTTAACGAGGGTATCGTAGATTACCTAATCGGTAGACGCTTTGCTAGAATTGCAGCCGAAGGCAAGAAAGAATCTATTGAAACTAGACTTGGTGGCGAAGTTAGCCAACTTCAAAGTGAGCTAGATGCTAGGGAATCTAACATTCGACAAATGGCTGAGAATAGGCTGGTTGAGCGAAAGAAAAAGGTTATTAATAAGGCTGAGGAAACAGAGGCCATCGGTCGAGTCTTAATTGATTCAGAACTACCGGAAAGGCCCGTTGGTCACCGTAACGAAATAGCCGGTATTAGTGCCCATACTATGGGACGATCGGAACTTCTTAGGACAGCTACCGCTATTCAAGTTGAAGGCAGCAGTCTAAAAGAGATCTATGAAACACACCTAGTTGGTGAGGAGGCTCTAAGACGCATAGTCGCTGAATACTTGAGGGGCGGCAATTACCTTAAGACTCTAAAACAGGAGCTTATAGAACGAGAAAAAGACTTCGAGCGTGACCCTATGCTTCGTGATCAGGCATCAAAGTTATCTGACATTCCAATAACTAGTGAACTGGATAGTATGCTTCAGAGATCCGGAATTGAGTGGAGTGATCAAGAACCAACCATTAAGGAGCCAAAGGCTAAATCACAAAAACTGCCTGCACTATTAAACGACATCAAGTCTCCAGCCATACCACTAAGACGCTTACTGGATATCGCTATGATCAGTGTTATAGTTGCTCTAGCAGTAGTTATTATCGTATTAATATTTACTAAATAAACGTAATGCAAAAGATTATCCTATATTACAAATTCGTACCACTGGCTGATCCAAGGCAGTAATGTTATGGCAGAAGTCACTAACAGACAACCTTAATTTAAAAGGTCGTATTATTATTTCCAAACATGGTATTAACGGTACATTGGGTGGCGATATAGATAACGTTAAAGAATACGTTAAAGCTAACAAGAAGTTTGAGCAGTTTCGTGACATTGAATATAAGTGGGGAGATGGCCAAGGCTTATCAGACTTTCCAAGGATGTCTGTAAAAGTCAGAGATGAGGTTGTAACCTTTGGGGCAACAGATGAACTCAAGGTTAACGCCAAGGGTGTTGTTGGCGGTGGTAGGAAGATTAGACCCGAGGGCTTACATAAACTAGTTAAAGATAAAGACGTTGTCTTCTTTGATGGACGTAGCAAGTATGAAGCTAATGTTGGCAAGTTTAGAGATGCTATTACGCCAGAAGTTCGTACAGCTAAGGACTTTATACCAATACTTGAAAGTGGTAAGTATGACGATCTTAAAGACAAGACAGTCGTAACTTACTGTACTGGTGGTATTCGCTGTGAAGTATTATCAGCACTCATGAAGAACCGAGGCTTTAATGATGTCTACCAGCTAGACGGCGGCATAGTTAAGTACGGTCAGAAGTATGGCGATGATGGACTTTGGGAAGGTTCTCTGTATGTCTTTGACGGTCGAAAAGGTCTTAAGTTTTCAGACAAAACAAAAGATATTGGCAATTGCATACACTGCAATAAAAAGACCAGCAATTACGAGAACTGTGCTAACAAGAGTTGTAATGATCAGGTATTGATCTGCAAGAGCTGTATTACAGACACCTATTGTCAAAAATGTGTCTTGAGTGGCGTAGAGTCTTCATAATTAGCTCTAGTTGCTAAAATATATATAGTGAGTGAAGAGCTAGAAAATAAGTTAAAAGATCTACCAACATCACCTGGTGTTTACTTTCATAAGTCAAAGTCCGGTGAGATTATTTATGTTGGCAAAGCTGCCAATCTTAAAAGTCGGGTTAGACAGTATTTCCAGAAGTCTAAGGGCCACGACCCTAAGACGCTAGCTTTAGTCGACGATATCCATGACACCGATTGGATGGTTGTAGATAGTGAGATTGAAGCCCTATTCTTGGAAGCTGAAATGATCCGTCGCTACATGCCTAAGTACAATATTCTGCTGAGAGACGATAAGTCGATGGTTTATCTAAGGATAGATTACGACAGTGACTACCCAACAGTCTCAACTACCAGAAGACCGCTAGATGATAAGGCCCGCTACTTCGGACCATTCCTAAGCGTCACGGCACTGCGCCAGGCACTAAAGTATCTTAGGCGGGCCTTCCCCTATGCCACAAAACAATTTGGTAATCAGAAACGGGCCAGCCTTTACTATCACTTAGGCCTAGACCCAGGACTAGAAGAGGGCAGAACAAGCCTTAGAGATTACCGGGCTAATTTAAAAAAACTAATGGCAGTTATTTCTGGTCGTAAGAAGCAAATTGAAGTTGAACTCAGAAAAGAAATGAATAAAGCTGCTAAAAAACAAGACTTTGAATCCGCTACTAAATACCGCAACCAGCTACTAGCTCTCGAAAGTCTAGATAGGCAGGTAATCTTTAGCGATAAAGAGTTCTTAGATATATCCAAAGACCATGCTTTAAATGAACTAGTTAGCCTTTTTAATCTAGCGAAGATACCAAGAACAATTGAAGCCTACGATATAAGTCACATGCAAGGTAGTGATGTTGTAGCTAGCATGGTAGTTTTCACTAATGGCGTATCAGATAAAAGACGCTATCGTAAGTTTAAAATGCATGTTAACCAAAATAACGACTTCTTTAACATGCACGAAACTCTATCTAGAAGACTAAAACCCAACCACCTTAAAACCTGGGGCGTACCAGACTTAGTACTAATAGATGGTGGCAAAGGACAGCTTGATGCTGCTATTAAGGCTAGAGATGAGAATGGTCAAAGTCATATCCCGTTCCTAGGGCTAGCTAAGCGCCAGGAACAGGTTGTTATCCAAATAGGTAAGTCTAATGTAGAAATAAATCCTAGCCTGCTAAATAAGCTAGGTGGCTTTACCAGCGAAAGCCAGGACTTTATATTAGTCGATCTACCGCACAGCACTAACTTAATTAAGCTGCTACAGCGCATTCGTGATGAAAGTCATCGCTTTGCAGTTAGCTATCATTCGGTACTGAAAGTAAAAAGACAGACTGCCTCAGTCCTAGATAATATTCCAGGCGTTGGTCCTACTACTAGACGTAAACTCCAAAAACAGATTGGCGGCATTAATGCTATTACCAAAGCTAGCGAACAAGAACTAAGTGAAGTAGTAGGTAAAACCAGGGCTCATCAAATCAAGCAATACCTAAAGAATTAACAGTAACTGGCAGTAGGCTATACTAGATAGATTAATTATGGATAAGTCTCTAACCAGCCAGTTTTTTAAAGCTAACCGAGATAAGCTTTTTAGTAGCCTAGGTAGCAAAGTTTTAATTGTTACGGCTAATGCCGTCTTACAAAAAAGCAGTGATGAAGCCTATGACTTTAATCAAGACCCTAGCTTTTGGTATCTAACCGGTACTCTTGAAGCTGATTTAATCTTGGTAAAGACTGAATATGAAGAGTTTATCGTTGTACCAAATATATATGTAAGCCGCCAATCGGTCATTGAACCACTGGATGAGACTAAACTTAAAAGCATATCTGGCGTAGGCCAGGTTCTTTACGAGCGAGAAGGCTGGGCTAAGATAAAGACTATCCTAGCCAAAAGCTCTAGCTACGCAACGCTTAGTCCTAACTCAGTACTTCTAAAGCATCACGGTATGTATACGAATCCAGCTAGGAGGCAGTTAGTTAGCAGAATTAGAAGAATGTATCCGAAATTAGCAATTGAGGATGTTAGAGCTAATGTTGCTAGACTTCGCATGGCTAAACAACCAGTAGAGATTAAGCTCATTCAAAAGGCTATCGACATCACAACTGCAACCCTAAACGAAGTCCTAGCTTACAACAATCTATCTAAGTACAAAAATACTTCAGAGATTGAGGAGGATATCCTAGATGGTTTTATATCCAGAGGTGCTGATGGCCATGCTTTTGGACCAATTGTCTCAAGTGGTCCGCATACGGCATATATTCACTACCAAAAGCTAAATGAACCACTTAAATCTGGTGATCTAATAGTCTGTGATGTTGGTTCAATCTATTCCTTATATAAGGCAGATATAACTAGAACAGTTATCTATGGTAAGCCTAGCGCTCGTCAGCAGGCAGTCTATGACGCAGTTAAGCGAGTTCAAGCCGAAGCCTATAAAATGATTAAACCTGGCATGGATTTTAAGACCTATGAGGATAGAGTTACGGAGCTTAATGGCGAGGAGCTAAGGAAACTGGGTCTTATAAAAAAACTTGATAGAAAATCTATCAGGAAGTATTACATGACTTACTGTACGCACTCTCTAGGTCTAGATACCCATGATGGTGCTGATTACTCTACTCCACTACCCGAGAACATGATTATGACTGTTGAGCCCGGCATATATATAAAGGAAGAGGGCATTGGTGTTCGAATTGAGGATGATATTCAAATAACCAAAGATGGCTGCAAGATTCTAAGTTCTAGCCTACCGTTGGGGCTTAAGCTCTAGCATCATGGTACAATTTTTGTAATGAGCTACCAGCTATACCGCTTTATCACTCGCTGGATTGTTTGCAGTCTTGGACTATGGATAGCAGCTAGCTTTCTAAGTAGTGATATAACAATCCAAAACAAGCTAATAGATACAATAATCGCTGGTCTTTTCCTGGCTATAGTTAATATTTTCCTAAAGCCAATCCTGGTTGTTCTATCTCTACCGGCTATAGTTTTTTCTCTGGGACTGTTCATGATAATCGTTAACGGCTTTACTGTTTACCTGGTATCTAAGTTTTATCATCCACTCCATATCACTAACTTCTGGGCTGCAGTATTTGCCGGGATGGTTATTGGACTGGTAAACTATCTAGTAACAACTATATTGGAATCAAGGGTAAGTACTAGCAAATGAATTTCTTTAACTACATTACAATCGGCTCAATGTTAATCATGGTCTTCCTGATTCTAGTACAGACTAGAGGTGCATCACTTGGTGCTGGTCTTGGTGGAGCAGGTGAGGTTAACACTACCAGGCGTGGGACAGACAAGACTATTTTTCAGCTGACTATTATCTGTGCTGTCATTTTTGCGTTATCGTTAATACTTGGCGTTATTCAAAAATAGCCTAAGGGGGCAATCTTAGGCTATGCGTTTTAGACTGCTTCGACTGCGCTTTCGAAGAAGGTTACATGTAGAAGAACGGCGTGCTGAGGATTTAAGTCAGCAAGCTGAAGTTGGTATTGAGAAGTATGTTTTTAAGAGAATAGGTAGACTACATAAAGTTAGGCGCTTTATTGCTGCTTGGGCAGCCCTGCTCTTAATAGCTATCATTGGGACGCTTGGCCAAAACTATTTACTAAGTGATTATTTCCAGACCCTAAGACCAGTGCCTGGTGGTATATATAACGAAGGCCTTGTTGGTACCTTTACAACCGCAAACCCAATCTATGCCGTTAATGACGTAGATATGACAGTATCCAGGTTAATCTTTGCCCCTCTCTTTAACTATGACTCTAACAACCAGCTGGCAGGCGATCTAGCCAGTAGCTACAGCGTTAACAGTATTGGCAATGTCTATACAGTCCATTTGAAGCCAAATCTAACCTGGCAGGACGGCACGCCATTAACTTCCAAAGACGTTGTCTTTACTTATAATCTTATTGAGAACCCTAATGCCCAGTCGCCACTGTTCAATAGCTGGCAGGGCGTTACCGTTAGTGCCCAAGGCCCATCGACTGTAGTATTTAATCTCCCTAGTACTCTAGCTTCATTCCCGCAGTTCTTAACTGGCGGCATACTACCTGAGCATCTACTAGATACCATACCAGCTAGTGAAATGCGCTCAGCAACCTTTAACAGCCAGGATCCTGTTGGTTCCGGACCGTTTAGTTGGCAGGCTATATCTGTTAGCGGTAATGACCCATCTAATGCCACCGAGCAGATCGTTTTAAGTCCTTTTGATAACTTTGTTGGCGGTAAACCCAAACTTCAGCAGTTCGTTCTCCATGCTTATGCTAACCAAAGCCAATTACGGGCGGCTTTTACTTCTGGTCAGCTAAATGGTGCTGAGGGCTTTAGTAATAACCCACCAGCGCAGATTGCCAACATGAAAAATGTTGAGATCCATAACTATCTACTAACTGCCGGTATTTATTCTTTCTTTAAAACATCATCAGGGATACTATCTGATCCAGCAATTAGGTCTGCTCTTGTTCAGTCGGTTAATGTGCCAAATATAATATCCAATCTTAGTTATCCAACTCATGAAGTAAATGAACCATTGCTAGAAGGACAACTGGGCTATAACCCAGCATATAGACAACCTGGCTATAACCTTGCGGCAGCCAAGAATATATTAAACCAGGATGGTTGGACGGTTGGCGCAGCTGGCATTAGATATAAGGCTGGCCAACAACTTACCTTCAGTCTAACGGCCTCAAATTCTTCGTCCTACATTCAACTAGCTAACCAGCTTATTAGCTACTGGAAACAGCTTGGTGTTAACGTCAATCTGGTTACTGAGGATCCTAGTGACTTTAGCAATGTTCTACAAAGTCATGACTATCAGGCCGTCTTATATGGTGTATCCATAGGTGTTGACCCAGATGTATACGTCTACTGGGATAGCTCACAAGCACAGGCTAATGCCCCTAGTCGTCTAAACCTATCTGAATGGAGTAACACCAAGGCCGATTCCTCACTAGAGGAAGGCAGAACCAGGCTAGATCCAAATACTAGAGTAGTTGCCTACCAAGACTTGTTATCTGCCTGGCAGCAAGACTCACCAGCTCTCGGCCTATACCAACCTAGGCTACTGTATGTAACTAATGGCCCAGTCTTTGGTCTTAACGGTAATACAGTTAACAGCAACACCGATAGATTTAACAATGTTCAAAACTGGGAAATAGACGAAGCTAAAGTTACAGACTAGCCTGTTTATAGATTAAAATGTAGGATAAAGTAGCTTAACTATGCGGATGTGGCGAAATGGTAGACGCGCTAGCTTCAGGAGCTAGTGATCTTTAGATCGTGGAGGTTCAAGTCCTCTCATCCGCACCAATACTAGCAGTAATTATCGGTTCTATCGAATGGTTCCATAGTCTTTTCTAAATGCATACACATGAACAGCCGTGTGGTCACCACCGCCACTGCCGCCATCAAGCCCGAGTTGCATCAGTGCGGACTCTACACTACGTGCATGTCCAGAGTTTATGGCTTGGCCGTGAATCCATCTGTGGTTTGTTCTGTGAACGTTGTGAGCCATAAAAAGCCTCTGCTCAATATTGGATGTAACTCCGACATACCAGCTTGAGAACTTATCGACACCTATATACCGAATAATATCGTCATAAAGTTGTTGTGCATTCATGATTTTGATCCTTTCTTGCTCGTTAATAACCATAAGTGCCGTGAGAGCAGTTTGGCACCTTGGCTGTATTGAGTTTTTGTTTCTCGCAATAACAAAAACTTATATAAATAATAACAAAAAGTTACGAAAACACAACATGGTAAGTACCATAATATTGACATATAGCTGTATCTGTTGTAGTATGAAAGCATGATAAATAATACAGAATTAGCAGAACGAGTTACTAAGTGGCGAGAGCAAAGCGGATTGACTCAGCAACAAGTTGCTGACAGACTTGGGCTTAGTCGTCAGCGCTATATATTGGTGGAAAAGGGAAAGAGAGATCTTACGACCTCTGAGCTAAACGTGCTGAGTGATTTATTCGGAATACTGACAGAGGACTTCTTTAAAGAGCCCGTAGATATAACAAAGTTTAGACAAATGTATTTTGCTTGCTTAAAGTTTGCTAGTGATAGCCGTGGTGGAGTACCAAAAACTAAGTTAGCCAAACTATTGTATCTAGCCGACTTTACCAAGTTCTTTCAGGACTTAGTGCCTATGAGCGGCGTTAAATATCGTCGTCTTGAGTATGGTCCGGTCGCAGATGTATTCTTCTCCCTTACAGATGATCTATACTTTGCTGGAAAAATTGACGTAAAACAGGTTGAAAGAGCTCAAGTGATCTGTGCCAGAACTCGTGAAGCCGATAACTTTGATAGGCTTTCAAAGAACGAGCTAACTCTAATTAAAAGAATCTGTGAGCAGTGGAAAGACAGAAGAACAGAGGAAATTGTAAACTTTACACACGAACAGAAGCCATGGAAAATGTGCCGTGATGGTGAGTTCATACCATACGAACTAATAATTCAGGAAGATCCCGAGCATGTTTTCAAGTCAGTTGCCGGATAGTGGAGATTTCCGTGTAATGGTGGGCACATTCGCCGTGCGCCATTTTACTAAGCGGTTCGAGAAAGATTATAAGGGTAAACGGTGGGGTGTAACCTTTAGTTCTATCGAGCAAGATTTGAAGCGCATTTACTCACTCCAAACGACTCAACAAGTGGATGAGTTGAAACATGGATCAGGTTGTGTATTGTTTAAATATGATTTTACTGTTGCGCAAAGTGGCGTCTCCCCAAAAGCATCAGGTAACCGCTGTATAGTGTTCCTAGATATAGAAAAACATTTACAAACTATTTTACTAATTTATGGCAAAACTGACTTGCCCAAAAAACAAAAGGAAACGAATTGGATCTTTGATACTATTCGTGATAATTACAGACAACTCTGGGATAGACTAGATTAAAAGATGAGCTATAAATCGGCATTCTAAAAAATAGAGGATAAAATAGCAAAACATAAGCTATATTGCTTAATACGATTAAAGTCTGTAGAGTTAAGGTTATAAAAATACGAATATAAGAGGGTACTTATGACATTTATAATAATTTTAGTAGTAATACTTGTAATAGCCGTTGGTTTTTATCTATTTTTAAGAGCCAAACAAGGCAAGAGTGCTGGTGGTGGCGCTGGCCCAACTGGCCCAGCCGATCAGTTTGATCCAAAAACAGTTATAGGTGGTGGTCCATCGTCAGTTGGTACAACTGGTTCTACTACACCTCCAGACCTACCGGCAACACCAGGTAGTCAGCCAGGAGTGGCTGCCCCACCTCCTCCACCATTAGATCCCCCAGGTGGTGGTGCTAGTGCTGGTTACCCAGGTCCATCAGCGCCAGCAGGTCCGGGTGCTCAACCAACTCCACCAAGTTCACCAGATTCTGGTAACCAAAATAACTTCGGCGGCCCAGCAGCTTAACGAGCTCCAGTTATCTGTGCTTGCTGTGGTATGATTTTAAGTAGTAGCGAGGGTTATATTATTCAATGAGCAAAATTGCCCATTATCTTCAGGAACATCTATCAGGCGAAGTCATGACATCAGTTGATGCCAGAAGGTACTTTTCAACTGACGCCAGTATTCTAGTATCACCACCAGCTTTAATTGCTTATCCAAGAAACGAAAACGATGTTCGTAAAGCTGCTCGTTTTAGCTGGCAGCTAGCAGAACGTGGTCGTATCATACCGCTTACTGCCAGGGGCTCTGGTACGGACCCAACAGGCGGAGCTATCGGTAGCGGTCTGATGGTCGTCTTCCCAGCCCATATGAATCGCATACTTGAACTAGATACTAAGTCAGGTGACGTTACGGTTGAGCCAGGTATTAACTTTGGTAAACTTCAGCAAACCCTTCAAACTCATGGAAGGTTTATACCATCTTATCCTGCGACACTGGAGTACTCGACCGTTGGTGGTGCGGTATCTAACAATATTGCCGGTGAGAAATCCTTTAAGTACGGCCCCATTGGCTACAATGTTAAAAGACTACGTATAGTTTTAACTAACGGTGAAGTTATTGAAACAGAGAGACTATCCAAAAGGGAATTAAATAAGAAACTTGGACTTGCTACGTTTGAGGGCGAAATCTATAGAGCCGTGGATACATTGCTGGAAGAAAACAAGGAACTAATAGCGACCATGCAAAGACCAGTAGCTAAAAACAACGCTGGCTATAACCTGCTAGATATTAAAAACAAGGACGGTTCCTTCGATTTAAGCCCGCTGTTTATTGGCAGCCAAGGTACTCTAGGTATAATTACCGACATAACTCTAACATCTGACCCATATAACCCAGATACCTCCTTAATAATGGCTACCTTTGATGAACTAGAAAACCTACAGCTTGCTATTAATGAGCTGAGATCCTCAAAAGAGTCACCTAGCTCTATTGAGATGGTAAATCTTGGCCTAATACAGTCTATTTACGAGCTTAACCCTAATCAACTTAAAGACTTATTACCAACTTCTCATCCAGCCTTTGTGTTATTTGTTGAATACGATGACCCATCGGATCGAACTAGAAAACGAAATACTACTCATGCTCAAAAGATACTAGAAAAACTAGCAACTAACATTCAAATTGAAACTGAACCAGAGCACCAGCAAAAGATATGGAAAGTTAGACAATCCTCGTCAACATACATTGGCCACAGTGATGGCTTTAAACACTCAGGCCCAATAATTAGCGACTCTGTTGTACCACCTGAGAGACTGGCAGAGTTTATAGCAGGCATTGATCATATCTTTAATGTAGTTGGTATAAAGCCGGTAGCAATCTGGGGCCATGCTGGTGATGGCATTCTTCACATTCAGCCACATCTAAACATGTCCCAAGTAGGTGACAGACAAAAAGCCTTTAGACTCCTTGATGAATTCTATAAGCTAGTTATTAGCCTCGGTGGCTCAATCTCTGGCGGCAGAGGAGATGGACGAATAAAAGCTCCTTACCTTGAAATGCAATATGGCAGTGAAGTCTACGCCCTACTTAAAAAAATTAAACAAATCTTTGATCCATACGGCACTCTAAACCCAGGTGTAAAGTTCGGCACTACAGTCGATGATCTAAAAAGGTTAGTTCGCCCAGAATATACTTTTGGTCATTTCTATGATCACTTACCCAGAAGCTAAATTAACCATTGGTGCGCGAGAGAGGACTTGAACCTCCACGCCTTGCGGCACTAACCCCTCAGATTAGCGTGTCTACCATTTCACCACTCGCGCTTATTAAGTAGTAATAGTATGTTACTTTAGGCCCTTTAACTAATGCAAATACACTTTAACTATGGTATTATCTGCGGTAGCGATTTAGTTTGCTTTTATGGGTGATTAGCTCAGTTGGCTAGAGCATCTCGTTTACACCGAGAGGGTCGGGGGTTCGAGTCCCTCATCACCCACCAAACTACATCGATGTAGTTTATTTACAGAGGCCAATGCCAACCGAATGGTTGTGCAAATTCCGAAAATAACTACATGGCTCTGTTGTGAAAATGAAATTCAATCTGTAAGTAAGGTCCCTTATCCATTAAGGGTAGTTTGACACTCTTATTCGAACCAAACTATTTTGTTGTATATGAATAAATGAGACAATTATTATATGAAGTTTCCTGAAGAGCATATAATTCCTGGCAGACGAAAGTGGATTCTTGGCTTAACAGTTGGCTACTTGGCTATTGGTGGAGTTGTTGAACTTTTCGGCATACCCGTTTTTGAACACTCGGCTGACTACAGTGCAAAAATGGCCGATATGTTGGCTTTGGTCGCTGTAGGTACGGAAGCAACACTTACAGGAATGGACGCTATGGTCGAACATATAGACCGACGAATGCCCGAGCAACCAATACCAGAGCAGGCACCCCCCGAAAATAATGTGAACGTTTAATACTTCCAGCCGTTCCTTGATCGAAGTGTCATGCCAGATTTCAATAAGCCAAGTCTTATAGTTTCAGCATTGACCTGCATTTGCTTGGCGATCTTCACCAGTGACAGTCCAGATTCGTAGAGCTTCTTGGCTTCGTCGACTCCGTCACCAAGTCCTCTGACTCTTCGCTCAACGTGTTCTCGCTTCAGGATGTCCGTAACAGTTCCACGGTTGAGCTTGTAGAGCTCAGCAAGATCAAGTACTCCAATTCCTGCCTTGTAGTTCTTGATCAGATCTTGAATCTCAGCTGGTTTGAGTCTGTGTTGACGTTGCTTCGGGGTTCGAACATTGACCTTTGATGAGCCATCTGGGACAATTTCTAGGACCTTGCGAACACGTTTGGCCTGGTCAGAGAGGTTCGAATAACGTCCCAGAACCTCCACCACGGATTTTGGCAGATTTTTCAAAGAGACCCTTGTTATGGGTCCTTTTTTATCTCCGCTCGCTCTTGAGCATGTAAATAGACTCGAACCCCTTTTGCTAAATCATTGCGTAAGCCCATTCACTTTCGTTGACTTAGATTGAACATAAGCGTTTTGACATAGAGACATACTCGTCTTAATACAGTACCTGCAACTCATTTGATGTTGCCTAGAAACTAATCCTAATTGACTATATATCTAATAAGTAGGACAATTAGAACATAAGTTAAATGAAGCATTGCTTGACTTGAGTTGAGCGTACTTTTCACTCTAGAGGAGGTGGAAAATGGATAAAGAGATTGAGAATAGAATGAAAGAGGTCGGGGAAGTCGTTAAGACACTAGACGAGAGCGTTCGCCCTGTAGCATTCCAAATGATGCAAGGCTACATAGTAGGAGAGGCGCCAATACCCTCATCTAAGATCCCAGAAAGCCAAGCTGTATCTGGCGACGGCAGTATTGGAGACTTCTTTGAAGTATTGGAGGTAACTGACCCAGCAAATGCAGTGCGTGCGATTACGGCATACCTCTTCAAAGAGTATGGGGCATCGTCCTTTACTCCTCAGGAAGTTAAGGACATCGCTAACGAGGTTGGTCTTACTGTTCCTGAGCGTGTCGATATGACTTTACGAAGCGCAAAGAAGTCTGGGAAGGCGCTATATCGAAGCTCTGGTCGAGGGAAGTATGCTCCCACAGTTCACGGCGAGAAGGCCTTCAAGGATGAATACGGAGTTAAGAAGGGAACAAAGAGCCGTCCTATAGACGATAAGAAATGACGTTAGCCGAGTTTCTCCTACCAGTTAAGGGTGGATCCAATCGATACAAAGTGCTCGGAGTTCTTTACTTCAATCAGATGTCTACAGAAAATAACGAAATGACATTGGCTGAGGTCAAGAGAGCTCTTGTTGGGACACGATTTCATGGAGTGTCCAAGATTAATGTAGCCGACGTGTTGACTAGGAGTGAACATTATGTGAATCGCAGGACAGACGGGAAGGGGCAGCGGCTTTGGAGCCTTACTGAATCAGGAAAAAATTACGTTGAGGACGGACTAGGAATTGAAAGTAAGTCAGACGAAATTCAAAATGACGTAGCTACTCTTGCTAGATTGCTTCCTAATATCACAGACCCTGATGCCAAGGCATTTTGCGAGGAATCAATTAAATGCCTGAGGAGCGGAGCATTACGAGCCTCAGTTGTATTTCTTTGGACCGGAGCGGTTAGCGTTCTTAGGTCAAAGGCAATGCACAAGGGTATTAAGGATCTTAATGCTGCGTTACTTAAATTTGATCCTAAATCTAGAAGTGTCACAAAATCTGAGGACTTTGCCTATATTAAAGACTCAACATTGTTGCTGGTTTTACAAGAGCTTAGCGTTATAGATAAGGGAGAGAGGGCTACTTTAGAAGAAGGGCTTGGACTTCGTAATCGGTGTTCGCATCCGACTAAATATCATCCAGGAGAGAAGAAAGCTTCTAGCTTTATCGAGGACGTAGTAGGCATTGTCTTCACCTAGTTAATCGCAGCTAACTTGGTTAATGTGCACATCGGCGCGATAATTATTGCGCAGTGAAATCAAAGAAACACCCAAAGCCGAAGAAGATCGTCAAGATATACCCAAAGCTCCATAAGGAACCATATCTGGATCAACTGGCTGAAGCCCTCCTTGATCTAGTTGAAAGCTTGCCTCAAGACAAATACGAAAAGTTCGCCAAAGACGGCAAGAAAGTATTGAAGGAAATCAAAAGGAAGAAAGCTGCGTAAACATCTATTCCATAGACGTAAATAGCCTAATATTTTGTAAGATTGGTGTTTAGGCTTAATATTATAGCTATGAGTAGGCAAAGCGTCGAGAATCGACTAAATCAGCTAAAAGAGAATGAAAAAGCCCATTTTTGGCAAGCATCATTATGGACCCCTACAGCGGTTCTAGGAATTACAGCTGCAGCTGAGAATATTAGTGGCCAACGACCAACAGACATTTTCTTAAGTGCTGCTGCTGGAGTATTGGCAGTCAGGTCTGTATTAAAGGGTTTATCCGAATCCCGCTCCGCAGCTGTTATTGAAGGTGTTCTGGCTCAAGATGATTTATATAGACCGGATCCTGAACCAGAGACTCAAGCAGAATCAGCGAGTCTTGCTTCTGAATCTGATGCCACTTCGCCTGATGTGCTCAATGACGGTGGTTCGGTGAATTGAGAACCGTTCTGCGAGATCGTTAACCAACTCACCAGACTTGTAGGCATACACCAACTCATTGATCTCTCTCGGTTTGAGCTGATGCTGCCGCTGCGCCTTTCTGACGCTAACCGACTTTTCCCAGGTCATAGCCATATTTTCAGGCTGGAAATCTGCTCCTTCTGATAAAATATGAAGTAAGCGATCAAACGCTGGGTGTGAGGCCGGGTTCGAACATAGTCCCATCGTCTCCACCAGTTTATGTAAGGCTTCGGTATATAATGACAGCCACTAATCTTATTTCCATAACTGCGGCAGTAGTTGCAGCGTTAGCTGCAGGGCTAGCCTGGTTTATGGCTCATCGCACCAGAGCGCTCACTACGTATTATCAGATCAACTCGTCGCTAATAGAGCTAAATCAAATATTTATAGATAGCCCAGAACTTCGGCCATATTTTATGGAGGGCGGTAAGTTACCTAAAGGCCAAGAGCAAAAAGCCAAGGCACTGGCATCACTAATTTTAAATACCTTTGAAGCTATCTGTTCCCAGAAGATAACATTGGGTGAAGTAGAACATGCCTCTTGGAAAGGTTACATAACACACCAGATTAAGTCTGTGAAAATAGTTAATGATGCTTACCAGACTGAAAAAGAATGGTACCCCAATATTACGGCGATGATCAGTTGAGGGGGTATATTTTAGCTGTATAAACGAAAAGAAACCCGGTGAAGGGCTTCTTTTCACGTAATACTGTTGCCAGTCTTACGTGTCACCTCACAGTGACAATCTAACTTTATCACACTCAAAAACTTTCAGTCAAGAAACCGACAAGTCGACCTTGGAATGCTAACTTCTTAGAGCTCGTAAGATCTTAGTAGTGTTGACTATAATACACCAGATAGATTCAATAACATTAACAGGGAGGCTAGAATTTCCCACTAAATTTTAACCTTGAGATTTAAAGCGTAACAGGTTAGAGTTGCAATTGAGTAAACTAACATTCACAACCTAAAGACAAATCAATAAAAGTCCTAAGTTATGCCAAAAAAAATTAGAGCCTGGAAGCGATTTAAACCTCATCAGATAATTAGCGCCCTAGTCACAGTTATAGGCATAGGTGCTGTTGGAGCGATTCTATTAACACAGTCTCATGCCTCCAATATTGTAGTCATTGGTGACTATGAGGGAGCTGGAAATGTCTCTGGTATTAATTCATTTGCATCAGAAACCAAGTCCACAATAGGTATAGCTGCCGATTATCAGAACGGTTCTTCATGGTCCACAATAGAATCTAGTTATCCATCTTCTACTTGGACGGGCACGCCTTATCAACTGGAGCTAGGTGTTAATATGCTACCAAACTCTGGAGCCTCTTTAGCTCAAGGAGCCACAGGTGCATATAACAACTACTTCACTACTCTAGCCCAAAACTTGGTATCGGCTGGTGAGTCAAACGCAATACTACGTATCGGCTGGGAGTGGGATCAATCCAGTTTCCCATGGTATGTAGCCAATACTTCAGCGGCCACTAACCTTGCTGCCTACTGGAAACAGATTGTTACAGCGATGCGGGCTGTACCTGGTGCAAACTTCAATTACTCCTGGTATTACGGAGATAGTGGTTCTAGCATCACAACCGCTGCCTACCCAGGTAGCTCATATGTAAGTAGTATAGCTTTAGATCAATACGACCAAACATGGACCGGCAACTGTAAATTGTCTTATAAGCTAACGGCTGTTCCAACACCGTCATCCCAAATGGTCTCAGCAAGTACTAGCAATTGCGTCTGGAATAATACAATACTCCCTGCAATAAACGGATTAGCTAGTTTTGCATCTAAGCAGAACGAGCCGATAGGTTTTGGTGAATGGGGTGTAATTACTCGTTCAGATGGACATGGACTGGGTGATGATCCAACTTATATCAATAACTTCTCTAATTGGCTTAAGTCTCACAATGTTGAATATGCTAGCTACTTTGACTTCGACTCTGGTGGTAACTCAGTATTATCTAACTACCCACAGTCTCTGGCAGCCTTCAGGAACGATTTCAACCCAACTGCACTAGCAGCGCCAGTACCAGTAGTGAATCCACCATCTGTTCCAACTAATGTATCTGCTACATCGAATAACGCAACTAGTGTAACTGTTACGTGGAAGGCTTCTACAGATACCGGTGGCCAAGGTCTGGGTGGTTATGAGATTCTTAGAAATGGAGTTGAAGTTGGCACTGTTAATGCTGGCACCACTAGCTATACGGATACATCAGTGAGCGGTAACACCAGCTACTCATACGCAGTTGAAGCCTATGACACATCTGAACCACAGCTTTTCTCTGATGCTTCTACGGCCGTTAGTATAAAGACTCCTACTGCCGTACTACCATCTACGCCAACTAATGTGGCTGCTAAGGCAACTAGCTTTGATAGTGTAACTGTTACGTGGAGGGCTTCTACAGATACTGGTGGCCCAGGAATCGATGGATATAACGTTTTCCGTGGTGGAGTAAAGATAAACTCTAGCCCTATTACCTATACAACTTATACAGACACTACGGTAAGCGGCAATACTAGCTATTCGTATACTGTTGAGGCCGTTGATAAGTCATCTGCTAGCTCAAACCTATCCGCTGCCGTTATGGTTACTACTCTGGTATCGTCAGACACCACTCCACCTAGTATTCCTGGTGGCGTGACTGCCAAAGCCAACGGTTCAAATAGTGTAACGGTTTCATGGAAAGCATCGACAGACAGCAATGGTGGTGGAGGTGTTAATAGTTACTTTGTTCTTAGATCTACAAATGGCTCCAGTTATACAACCCTAACATCGGTTAGTGGTACCTCCTATACGGATACTAGCGTTAGTAGTTCGACTAGCTATAGCTATGAGATACAGGCACATGACACCGCAGGCAATACTTCAAATTCTTCAGCAGCTGTAAGCATACAAACGTCAGCATCAACAGCTACTAACATAGCAGCCCCTATTGATGTAACGGCTACTGCTACATCCACTTCACAAATTAATCTAAGCTGGGTAAACGGCAGTACCGCTGCAGCTACTTCTTATAGCATTTATAAGGTAGGTGACAGTACGGCTCTAGCAACACTTTCGAGCAGCATAACTAGCTATGGAGTCACAGGCCTTAATCAAAATACAGCCTACAGCTTCTATGTAGTAGCCCATATTAATAATGTGACGTCACCCAACTCGGCAACAGTGTCGGCAACTACAGAAAAGGCTCTACCATCTTCTAGCTATGCCACAGGAGCCATTACAGGCATAGACGGCAAATGTCTAGATAATTTCAATGCTCAAAAGATTAACAACAATAAGATTGAGCTATGGTCTTGTCTAGGTGACGGTGCTCAGAAGTGGACATACAACCCTAGTAATGGCACCATAACCAACAATAATGGTTACTGCCTTGATGTATACTCCAACAAGACCACTAGCGGAACCCTAGTAGACCTTTTCCAATGTGATGGTACTTCAGCTCAAACATGGTCAGTTAAGGCTGCGCAGGGCGTAGCTGGACCTATAGTCGCTACACGCTCTGGTCTCTGCCTAGACGATCAGTATTCCAGGACTAATAATGGTAACCAGATATGGGTCTACAGCTGTAATGGCACTGGTGCTCAAAAATGGACGGTCAATTAAGGAAAAGGGAATATATGGACAACCAAGAGCAACAGATAAATATAGAACCACCCAAGACCAAGAAAAAACATATATTGCTAATTACCTACATAATCGTAGTAGTTCTACTAATTATCACAGTAGCTATTATGCATAACCACAAGACCACACCTAAAATGAGCAATAACAATACCGTCTCAGCAATTTCTGCTGCTAGCGTTAGTATCACACCATCTGGCTTTGTGCCTCAAGCTGTAACTGTTAGAGTGGGTCAAGCTGTAACCTGGACGAATAATGATAAGTCGGCTCATCAGATAGCTTCCGACCCATATCCTAAAGACAACACACTGCTAAGTCTAAACTCTAAGACATCTATTCTATCGGGCCACACCTACTCCTACGTCTTTAATAAACCCGGTACGTACTATTACCATGACGATCTAAACCCCTACACACTTAAAGGGACTGTAATAGTTCAATAACTAGCGAAATAAGTTGGTCAAAAGATAGAAACTGATCGATCGGTGTAATGGTGGCGCCTCCCAGACTCGAACTGGGGACACAAGGCTCTTCAGGCCTCTGCTCTACCAACTGAGCTAAAGCGCCACGTAGCTTACAACAGAGGTAATTTTACGTTATTTATGCCGTTACCGCAAATCCAGCTAATTATCTTACAAAGCTTTTGTTAAAAAACTAATATCGGTACATAAAGGGAGTGCTGTATAAAAGATACCTATGTTTATATAACAAAGGGGGCACTAGAAACTTGGATAGTAGCGAACAATTAAGAACAATCGGACAAGAGGATATTATTGGGCTACCACCTCTAGAGGTAGACGCCTATATGACTATTGGTGGTAACGCTGTAAAAAGGCAAGTCAGGCTTGGCCCAGATGGCGTAACAATAAAGAGTAGTGAAGATGGTGGCCCAGATTACGCTAGCTTCACATTGGATGATGAATCTGTACCAGAAGACGAAAGACGATCCATAGTACTGCCAGTTAATAAACCAGCAGTTAGGCAGGAGGTATACGGTGAGTCTTCATTTTTAGATGGTAGGTTAGTAATTCACTACAATCAGCGGGTACTTACTATTGATGGAACAACAACTGAGCTAACTGACAAAGAGTTTAGTCTGCTAAAACATTTAGTAGTAAACAAGGGTGTGATTCAAACCAGAAACCAATTACTCGAATCCATATGGGGTGATACAGAATTTAGAGCCACCTCAACAGTAGCGGTACATGTTAATCGGGTAAGGAAAAAGTTAGGTGGTCTAAATTGGACTGTTCAGACAATAAGACGTTGGGGTTATATGTTTAATGATAGCTTACCCTTGAGCTCGGGTGTTGTATCTTATGATGCAACATAATATATAACAAAGATTGCTTTCACCCCAGTTATAGATTAAAATCTATGGAATGTCTGCGGGTGTAGCTCAGTTGTTTAGAGCGCATCCTTGCCAAGGATGAGGCCAGGGGTTAGAGTCCCCTCACCCGCACCAACAGATTAGACTGACAAGTTATTATTTCTCGATTTTTGCATACGACTTCTTAAAACAGGTTAGAGTCTCATATGGTCCATAGTTCTTTGCAGGCTTTATTTACCAGGCTAGCTATCGTATAATTCAGGAAAATATCAAGTAGCAGGAGGTAGCATGGAATACATGCCCCGTGAAGGTGTCGACTACATTATTGACCTATACCAGGTTGCAAATGTGGAACAGAATGCTGCCGAAGATGAAGTTAAACAGGCACTAAATGCTCGGGCATTGGAATACCATCCCGACCGTTTACAGGGTCTTGCCCCCGAATTTATAGAAAAAGGTGAGCGTGTGGCACGATTACTGAATAGAGCCAGGACTGTGTTGCTAGACCCTGATAAAAGACAGGAATACGATGAAATCTTATTTGCATGGGACGGCCCAGTAAGTACAGATGGTACACCAGTTATACGTGTAGGTGATGCCTTGCGTGCCGATATGGCTATGAAAAAGCCAGAAGAGATTGAGTCAATTTTTACCGAACAAAGAGATAAGGCTATTGCCCTGACTGGTCACGATCCTAAAAAGCAGGAGATGTTTGCTCGTATGCTTGAGACTGCTGAAGGTAGGGATGCAGCAGAAATCCGAGAAGCTTATGATGAAGCCCTATCTTCAGAAGACTTATTGCTGGACATAGAAGCCTCGGAACGTGGTCGCTTAATTAGTTTGCCAGAAGAGGGTCTCACGGACGTGTCTATTGGATATGAAAAGAAAGTACAATTGGCCATAGAAATTGCGAGGACAACACAGACAGAAGAATACAAGCGACGTGCAATTGGGGGTGTTAGTGCCAGACTAGCACTTTTAGCAGGAGAAACTGAGGCAGTTGAAAGCGGAGTCGCTGTAATGCCGACTGACACTCAATCTGTGCTACCTCATTATTTTGACGAGCAATCTAAACACATAACGAGTATTGCAACGAAACGAGAGGAAATACTAGCGAAGCGTTTAGATATCTTTGAGCCATCATATCCTATCGCAGAGATTCAGACCGAGACTCATCCTGACTTTGCCGTTGGAGTAACGCACGACAAAGACTCAGCAATCTATTATTGGTTTGGCTTTAATTTTGATAAAGAAACCGTAAATCTTATAAGCGTAGATTTACCTGAAGATATAAGGCAACACTTGGCCGATGGACAATTTGAGGAGGTTTACGTCAGGGGATTTAATATCGTTAGCTTCGTAGCTAAACCTCGAGTTGATATCCATGATCTTCTTGAAGAAGCCTATAATAAACATATAAAGAGATTCTTCCCTGGTTCACTAGACGATTAAGTGTAACTCCCAGCTCTCACATACTCAATAAATATTCTTGGTAAGGGGCATCCAATATCTTCCTCCATCTAGCCATCTCATCCCCTATAAGGTGTAAACTTTTTCCCACTTGCTGCACCATATCTGTATAACAAATGAGCCAGTTTACACTCTTCAGGGGTTTTTTGTTATTATGTAGAGCATGAAGGTAAAAATCGGTGAGGTTAAGGAGAAGGTAGCTAAATATCTGTCTACCAGTGGGTTAAACGAAACGGATACCAAAACACTGACAGACTTAATTGTTGAACAGGAATTAGTAGGAAACCAATTTAGTGCTGTTGGTGAACTTCCAGGTAAGCACGCTAGGCTTATTGAGAATATCGACGATGTTACAGAAGAGGTAATTATTACTAAACCATCAGCTAAACTTATTAAAGGTAATGGCAGACTTGCTCCGATAATTACCTCCGACTACTTAGATGAGGTTATTGCTTCTGCCAAGCAACAGGGTATTTATGCACTTGGCATTTATGACAGTACATATAACGATTTTTTTGATGTTTTTTGTCGGAGGGCGACTGAAAAAGATTGCATAATTATCATTGCTGAAAATGGTGGACCACAGGGTGTCACACCATTTGGCGGTAAAACAGATGTAACAGGGACTAACCCTATTGCGTATGGCATTCCCACTAATAATTATCCAATTGTCTTTGATGCTGCTACTGCAATGCATGCATATGGGTTGATTAGACAAGCGAAAGAAAAGGGCATAAAGTTGCCCGACAATGCATATGTAGATCAAGGCGGAAATGTCACAACTGACCCAGAAGTTGCGTATGCAGTTCTGCCATTTGGTGGTTTTAAAGGTTTCGGGATTAATTTGCTTATAGATGTGCTAAGTGGCAGCTTAGTAAGAGGTAAAAGCGGCCTTGACCAACCATTAGATAGTCAGCGTTACATAGGTACATTTATTATTGTTATAGACCCTGCTGCCTTTGGAGAAATAGAAGACTTTAAACAATCAACCACTAAGCTTGCAGAGGATATTTTAGCTGTGGAACCCCTAAATCCTAACGAGCCAGTTCGTGTCCCAGGTTTTCGTGGGGCTAAGCGTAAAGAAATGTTTGAAAAAGAGGGTGTAATTGAAATTGAAGATGTTGAATGGGAGAAATTTTCAAAGGCTCTTGAAGAACTAGCTTAGCGAAAAAGTGTAACTCCCAACTCTTACTTAGCCACCAAGTATTCTTGATAAGGAGCATCCAGTATCTTTCTCCATCTAACTATCTCATCTCTAATAAGGTGTAAACTTTTACCCAGGTACTGCACCATTTTATACTTACAGATACAAAATGACTCAAATTCTGAGTCGTTTTTATTTTGTGAGCATAGCTTATCTGTTATTTAAGTTAGAGTCCCGTTTGCTCAAAAATTAGTTTATGGTTATGCTTAAACCATGAACAAAATATCCAAAAATGAAAAGGGCTTCACGGTTGTTGAGGGGTTGCTTATAGTCTTAGTTCTTGCCGTCATTGGCTTCGGTGGTTATTATGTATGGCACACACAGCACAAAACTAAGCCAGTTGCCGTTACAACTTCGTCATCTACTAAGCCAGCCACGACAGCAAAGACGACTACTACGGCTCCGACATCTACGACAAAGTATTTGCAAGTTACTCAACTGGGGGTTGAGCTACCCCTAGCTACAGGAATTGATGACCTGATATATAACTATATTCCTAACGATGATACTGATAGTACGCCTGGCTCCACTCTAACATTTTCAACAACCTCACTAGATAATATAAGTTCAGCCTGTGAACCTTCCACGACTCAAGACGTTGCAAGTGGCTTCGGTATAGTTTATGTCAAAACTAGCCCACTTCCAGCATCTGACGTATCTACTACAGGTAGTCCTAACGACGAACAGGTTGTTTTGTATAGTCACGTAAATGGCTACTACCTCTATTGGCAATCTTCGACATCAGGCTGTGACACTAATAGCCAAGGAGTTGTTAACCAAAGTGCCCAGACCCTGTTTAACCAACAATTACCCTTATTCCAAGCTGCCCTTAAAAACGCACAAGCAATTAACTAAGCATCAAGCAAGTTGCCCGATAGTTGGAATACTTCAACTAAATGTTTTAGTCTATAATCATTGATAGCCTCTATTGCACATGTTTGCAATGTGTCACATATGCTGCACCAATCATAAGCAATTTATTTTACATATAGTATATTAAGGTTATATACTTTTAATTATGAGCCTAATAGTGTAAAGACAAAAAATATGGGGGAGAGAATAAATGGTAACAAGCCATGTGCGTAAAATCGTAGTTAGGGTTAGCTGTGCGTTTGCCATTCTCTTATTTATCGCATACGTTACTACCCCATCTGTTCTAGCAGCAAGTAGTTTCACTGACATCAGCACAACCGACACAGCTACAGCAAGTAAAGTGTGGTCCCAGGTGGCTTCATCTTCCGACGGTACGCACTTAGCAGCAGTAGTTGATGGTGGTGACATATGGACTTCCACTAACAATGGTACGACTTGGACTGACATCAGCACAACTGACACAGCTACAGCGGGCCAAGAGTGGAAACGTATCGCTTCATCTTCCGACGGTACGCACTTAGTGGCTGTAAACGATCTCGGTATAGGTGACATTTGGACTTCCACTAACAGCGGTACCAGCTGGACAAATGATTCGTTACTTTCAGGCAATTCTGGTACGACTAACCAAGGATGGATTTCTGTGGCTTCATCTTCCGACGGTACGCACTTAACGGCACTTGCTTATGGTGGTGACATTTGGACTTCCACTAACAGCGGTACCAGCTGGACAAATGATTCGTTACTTTCAGGCAATTCTGGTACGACGGGCCAAGGATGGATTTCTGTGGCTTCATCTTCCGACGGTACGCACTTAGCAGCAGCAGTTGAAGGTGGTGACATTTGGACTTCCACTAACAGCGGTACCAGCTGGACTGACATCAGCACAACTGACACGGCTACAGCGGGCCAAGGATGGATTTCTGTGGCTTCATCTTCCGACGGTACGCACTTAGCAGCAGCAGTTGAAGGTGGTGACATATGGACTTCCACTAACAGCGGTACCAGCTGGACTGACATCAGCACAACTGACACGGCTACAGCGGGCCAAGGATGGGATAGCATAACTTCCTCTTCTACTGGTCAGGATTTAGCGGCTGTAGCTTATAGTGGTGACATATGGACTTCCACTAACAGCGGTACCAGCTGGACTGACATCAGCACAACTGACACGGCTACAGCGGGCCAAAACTGGATTTCTATCACCTCAGCTTCTGACGGTACTCATCTAGCAGCACTAGTCTATGGCGGTGACATTTGGATTACTAACCCAGCAACTGGGGGTGACGACGAAAACTCAACTAGCTCACCCACTAATAATCTAGGCTCTTCTGCAACACCTCAGGCTCCCAACACGGGCTACGGCACACCAAATAACTCTAATGTTATTGTATTTGGAATGAATGCAATAGCGATTGCGTCAATTTGTGGTGGATTGTTTATGCTCTACAGACAGAAAACCATAAAGTAGAGAAAACTAGCTTACTAAATCTGGGTGTAACTACAAGCTCTTACTTACTCAGTAGATACTCTTGATATGGCACTTCCAAAATCTTCCTCCACCTAACTATCTCAATTCTAATAAGGTGTAAACTTTTACCCACCTGCTGCACCAAAAGTATTGACAAAGCCCACTTAGTCCAGTAGACTAATAGTATGACAGTAATTAATGTTCACGAAGCTAAAACAAACTTTTCTAAGTTGCTTGATAGGGTCAGCAATGGTGAGCGTATCACTATAGGTAAGGCCGGCAAACCAGTGGCCCGTCTAGAACCAATTTCTTTAACTGCAAAGGGTAGTCGGGTAGTAGGCGGCGGTTTTCGTTTACAGGAAAAAGCAGGTAAACCACTAACACCTGAGTACCTTAATAAGCTAGCGGAAAGTAAATACGAATAGGCTAAGTTGTGGTTCTATTAGATGCTAATGTGTTGGTTTATTACCTGGACGAAACCGCAGACAATCATGCCCCGACGATTGATCGATTGCAAAATCTTGTAGACGACGATGAGCAACTTGTAACATCACACCACATTATCGAAGAAGTACTATTTATCTTGTCAAGGATCGATACTGAACTAGATTTGACAAGAATTGTTGAAAAGATTTCGAAATTGCCTAATTTGATTCTTGCGGAACCCTCTCCTAGTATAGATTTTGCTATTCGTTACGCTCAGCTGAGCAAAAGACTAAAGGCTGGAGTCAACGACTCTTTAATACTGCAGCTAATTATTGATGCGGGTATCTCAAAAATATTTACGTTTGATAAGAAACTACTAAAAGACGCTAGCCAGCTAAATATAGAACAAGTTCTGCTATAGCTCAAAACGTTATTGTAGAATGGTACCTAAATCATATAGATGGGTTTGCAATAGTCTTAGACTTTTTTGGAAATGGTTCCACCTACAATCCACTAGACGCACCACGACCTACCCAAACGTTTTTACCTCAGAGAGCTTTCAAACATTGAGACCAGTTTTGGTCTTTTTTGTTACAATTTACTTATGGATGAAACATTAACCGAGCCAAATGAACTTGATATTAACCGAGTAGTCGCAATTGAGCCAGCACTATTGCAAGATGCTGAAGCCGTAACTGATGTTCACAGGAGAACATGGCTTGCGACATATCCAAATGTAGAAGCCGGTATTACTGAAGAAGATATTCGCATAAGGGTAGATGGTGAACACGATGAACTTAAGCCTCTGAGACTTGAGCAGTGGAAAAAAAGTATAGAAAATACTGATGGTAGCAGAGCAGTATTTGTTGCACGCCAGGATGGTAAAGTAGTTGGTTTCTGTGCCCCTGGGATTATTAGTGGTCAACGTCGCATTGGAGCTATTTACGTCCTACCTGAAGCACAAAGTAAAGGCTTAGGATCTCAGTTATTGGAAAGAGCTGTTGAGTGGCACGGACGAGACGAAGACATATTTCTTAGAGCCGCTACTTATAATGAGCAGGCTATTAGCTTTTATAAGAAACATGGTTTTGAAGAAACAGGTAGATTAGTAGAAGATGAAAGTGAAGCCGTGAAATTGCGAGGTGCTGTAGCTATACCAGAGGTTGAGATGGTGTTAAAAGCAAAATTGGATTAAATTACCGGAGAGGTTAAATATATTAACCAAATTTAGAAGCTTGGAGTTACCAAATTGCTCTATGGCAGATGTTTGAAATGCGTCAACTATGCTGCACCAATTAGTATCTTCAGGATCATTCATATAAATTAAAAACTTAAGTTAAACTAGATAATTTGCAATATACTATCTGTGTATGACAGATTTATTGCCGATTGTATTATTGGGCTTATCCGTTGGTTTAGGAAACTTCGCAGCGTCGGTTGCAATTGGTTTAAGTGGGGTAGATAGAGCAACTCGTCTAAGAGTTGTTGTAGTTTTTGGATTGTTTGAAACTATAATGCCCCTCGTAGGCTTAGTTGTTGGTAAAAAACTAGCCGATCAGGTTGGAGGCAACGCTAATCTAATTGGTGGCTCTTTATTACTACTGACAGGTTTATACATAATCTATGGAGCTATAAAAAAGAACAAAGATAAAGAAGTTGGAAGAACATCAAACCAGAGTTTCGCTAAACTTCTGCTCGCTGGGTTAGCTCTAAGCGTAGATAATTTAATCGTGGGCTTTAGTCTCGGTACTCAAAATGCACCCTTACTAGAAGCGGTAATTATTATTGGTGTAACGAGTATTATCTTAGCTCTAGTTGGGCTAGAAATTGGTGGTCGTCTTAGTAGTAAAGTAGAAGATTACAGTGAGATTTTAAGTGGTTTGATCATCATGCTAGTCGGTATATTAGTTGGACTAAAGATTATTTAAAACCCAATCATTAAATTTCTGATTATCGAAGTACACCGTACCAAACATAAGCGGTCAAGGTGATCATCGAGCTTTGGGCAAGCCAATATTGACAGGATTATAATATAGTTGTATTATAGTTTTATGTACAACAAGACGCTCGCAAATGGTAGAGAAGAAGTTATATTTAATGACCCTAGAGAGGCATCTATTTTTGCCGCTAAAGGTATCCCCCAGAAGCATCCCTTTAAGTCTGCAGTATTATCACTTCGAGCTCTCGTATCCGTGTCTGAGCCACGCAATCCTTTGAGCGTTACACTCCCGACTTCAAGTTTAGAGCAAGGCGCAGTGATGCTTGCAGAAGAAGCAAGACGTCTTGAGCACGGTCTTAATCCTAATATAGCCGAAGTTGATAGAGAGATTGATGCAAACCCTAGTACTATTGCGGTTATTAGAGAGTTAGGCGACGGTATAAACTTGCATTTAGGCAAAACTGCCATCAATTCCTAAGCTGCAGATCCAAACATTCTATTACTAGCTACTCTGGACGCCTTGGGTCTTGATACGTTACTACGAAGCCTCTTTGCACGATGGTTATATAATGACAATACGGATAAGACACCGGAAGGATACCTCACGATGGCAAACTCCGAGGAAGTTAATAGCTATAGCGTAGCCCAGTCAGTGCTTAAATTAAGGGTGGGGGTTATTTTTCTTATCTTATTTTGGCTACCGTTTTGGCTACTAGAACCATTGCTATCTGCAGTTCTAGGAATCAATACGGCTAGCGGGCGGCACAAGCTATTAGTTATCGTAATAATTATTCAGACCATTTTCGGTATAGTAGGCTTGCTGTTAGTAGGTAAACAAACCATTAGGCTGTTAAAACATACCACTAAAAGACATGTTATTAAAACACTCTGGCGGATGCTTATCCATGGACGGTAGGGCTACTTCTTAGTAGTCTTCGGTGGGTGGTTTTGTATATACCTAGCGCCGCTGCGTCGAACCGTATAGCTTAAGAAGGTTGTCAGTATGCCTACGCCTATAAATATATAGAAGGTTGTAAATATCTTGCCGAGAGTTGTATGTGGAGTAATGTCTCCATAGCCAACGGTAGACAGAGTAACGACGCTAAAGTAATAAGCATTAACCCATGTGAGATGTTCAACTATATGAAAGACAATCGTGCCAGTACCTACAGTTATAGCAGCAGCCAATAATAGAAGCCTGTATACATGCTTATCGAATGTCTCCTGCATATGTTTAGTATACGTCCCTACGCTACTTTTGTAGACTTTTATTTTATCAAACCAGGGGCTATGCTGAAGGTGGTTATTCTACTAATCGTATAGATAAAGGTAGCAATGCGACAAAAAGCACTTCTTCGTCTAGGACTACTGTCTGTTGGTATAGGTGTCATTGATACCCTAGTTCTTAAGGGTTTTGAAGCATTAGTGAATGGCGGTACACATTGGCTATGGGATGATGTTTTTCATACCAATAGTCAGCGTTGGGGCGTGGTTCCGCTAGCCATTGGTTTAAGCATACTGCTATCCGCATTGTTTATGGCTCTAAAACAAGAAAGACTGGCCGAACCTCGAATAGATCTTTTAAAAAAGCAAAAGTCGAGCGGCAAGCCAACCATTATAAAAAGAAAACTAGGTTCGATAAACAAAAGAGTCGGTCTAAGGGCTGGAGTAATCTAGCCCTTAGCATGTGGATAACCACTAGCGCAAAAACATAATTTATGCTAGTATACAAATATAAGTTCAAATATATAGAGCATGACCTGACCGCTCAATATAAAAGGATCCCCTTAAGAGGTGACTAAGGGGGATTTTATTTTTATCTACGCCATGCTACCATAACCACACCTAAATGGTCCCATCGTCTAGAGGTTAGGACACCGGGTTTTCATCCCGACAACAGGGGTTCGATTCCCCTTGGGATCACCAATACCTCATGCTTTATGATATGATCTACTCGTGAAGTATAAATATATAAAGCTACTGGTCATTGCAGTTATATCCGTTGCAATAGCATTTGCCAGTATTCACTACTCATATCATTACTCCACACAAAAAGTGACCGAGGTTCAGGTATGTAACGGGTCTTATATACCAGAAAGCCAAATTGGAGGACTTTGTCAGGCGGCGACACCGAGCAAGGTTGTTAGTGTTAAGATACGGCAAAAGGATAATAGCTGGTTAGAGTATGTTGGGCTATCAGCAGCAACGTTAGTGCTAGCGATCGGAGTTCTTCGGACATTTAGAAAGAGTTAAATTCTAATAACTCTAACCATAAACTGTTCCTATACCTTTTCGCCTAGATTACCAAGTTACTTATGCTTAGATTATGTTAGAATATATACAACATGGATGGCGAAAATCAACCACCAGAAACACCTACACAACAAAATAGTCAACCACCTGAGGTACTAACTACTCAAGTTCCTAGTTCTACCGATCTAGATCAGCCAGAACCTCAGTTACAACTAAAAAAATCCCATAAGTCCCGAAGCCGTATAATTGCTATTTTAGTGGTTATTTTGCTAGTAGCTGCAGCTCTAGTTGGAGTTAAACTATATAATAACTGGCGATCTTCAAGACATGAGGTAGCTCTTTTGAGGTTCGGTAGCGATCAGCCTTTACCAACGTCGTTTTATCCCAATATTGGAACTGATGTTTTTTCAACAGAAATAAACATTCAAATTTTCGAAGGCCTAACTAAGTTTGTAAAAGATACCCAGGTTGTGCCAAATCTAGCTACTAGTTGGGCAAACCCCGAATGAAACAACTTGGATTTTCCAATTAAGACATGGAGTTAAGTTCCATGACGGACGAACCATGACCTCTCAGCAAGTAGCTAGCAGTCTTAATCTAGTAAAAAATTACCCTATAGGTCAGTACATCCCCTACACGATTAAGTCGGCTGTAGCCGACGGTACATATGCGGTGAAAGTAACTACCGCCCAACCTGATCCAGTCTTAACTCGTGAGCTTACAGAATTCTGGATATGGGATACTAGTGACACTAAGACACCCAATAACCCAGTCAATGGTACTGGCCCATATCAGTTAAAGCCAGGAACTAAGCTAAATAAAAACTCACTTCAGCTGGTTGCAGATAATAGCTATCACGGTGGAAAGCCCTCAGTTAAACGGCTGGACTTTAGTTTCTATCAAGATGGCTCAGCTTTAGATAATGCTTTAAAGCAAAACAAGATTGATATAGCCGATCTAACAGCAGACTATGCCTCAGTACCACAGGCAACAAAAGATGGCTCTAAGTTATTAAACGTACTTGCGCCAACAGTCTATATGATTCTACCGAATACTATAAAGCCAGGTCCGCTTCAAAATATCAAAGTAAGACAGGCCATATATATGACACTTAATCCTGCAACTTTGGAAAAGGATCATTATGGTGATATGGTCCAGCCGCAACCCAAATTGTTCCACCAAGCATACCCGGCTTTAACCCGAGCATAAAGCGTCCAGCGATTAACCCAACTGCCGCAAAGGCTCTACTAGCACAGGCTGGCTATCCAAACGGATATCCCTTGGTTTTACTTTCTACACAGATACGGCTGGTACAATAACTCCTGAGGCAGCTGAAGTACAAAAAGAATTGGCAACTATAGGGATCAAAATCAACCTTGAACCGGTATCTGATGTTAACAAGTTCGAAGATGAGATTAGCAGTGGATCAGTAGATATGTACTTTGAAGGCTTCTCGAGTAGTATTTTAGACACTAGCGATGTAGCGTCAATTACAGTAATAGACACGCCGGAGTACAGCAACCCACAAGTCGACGCTCTATACAACCAAGCTCAACAAACCTTTAGCCCAGCAGCCCGTCTAAAGGTGTTGCAGCAGCTCAACGCTACTATAATGAAGAATGTGGCTGTATTCCCTTTGTTTATCCCTAGTGACCAATACTTAGCTTATAGACCAAATCTAGATCTAGTGCTTAACCAGCAATACATAGGTGGTATCAGTGGTATGTACTATTGGCAGATACATTCAACCAAGTAGTACTAGAATACAAAGCTTAAGTCCTCCACTACCATATGGTCTTTTGGTATGATAGTTAAGTACATACATGGCAGAGTTAGACTACTACAAAGTATTAGGTGTCCCTAGCAGTGCGGGTGCGATCCTAATAAGGAAGCGCTACCAACAGCTTGCTAACAACACCATCCGGATCATCAGGGCGATGAAAGATCGATGGTTGTTATTAATCGAGCCTACGAAGTATTATCAAGCTCATCTAAGCGTATAGAATATGATTATCTCAGAAGTGTAAGGGCCAAAAGACGGGCTGCAGCCAATAGCTCTCGCCAACCTGCACGGACTAGTGGACCACAAACAAATAAAAGAGCTGAGACTAAAACTAAAGATAAGGTCATGGTTGCCATATTTGTAGTCCTACTATTAGTTACCCTACTGGGTGGACACTAGGTCATTTGTGTTTAAAACTCAATGAGAGTCTACCAACGAGCTCCATACATGAGCCCACCGATAATTACGCCAGTCTGAATAATAAAGAACAACCCTTGATATAAAATATGATGCGGTCCTTGTGCACCACGGCATACCATAACCAAATTAAAGTAAGTATTTCATAACCAACCCACGTAATTAGGGAAACACCAGCCGCTGTTCTTGTGGAGAATATAATAATGACCTGAGGCACAGTAATAAGGGGCTCAAGTATTGCTACTATAAAGGTAGCTCTATCTGCCAGCTCGCATTAATTGTTTTCTTAGCTACGATGGTTCGCTTTAGTCTCTGTGATTGTGATATCTTGCCATTTTTGTTTATTTTTATAGCCTAAATACTAAGCTACATTATACAGGTATTCAAATATTATGCTTATGGTTGCATATATGTCAAAAAATTGTTATTAATTATCTACTATGACTATGACTGCAGAAAGAGGAGTAGATAGCTGGGCATCTTTTAGTAGGAGATGCAGGTAAGATATCAATCAGTCCAGCTAATGGACATGAATTCTTCAGTTTAGCTATAGAAGAAAAAACGAGAAGTATACTACAGGAAAAACCAGGAAGAATACTTGGTCCATACATACTACTTGGCGAATTCTACGATTCTGGGGTTGGTGTGTGGGATGTTACTGCCGAAGATAACTTAGTTCTATAAGATAGTTCTCTATTTTGGTAACATAGCAGGTATTAGCTAGGATTTGTTTATATGAAGTTCAAAATTATACCCTCGGTAAACTTTTTATTAGTCGACGGTAATAAAATATTGCTAAGTAGACGGCTAAATACCGGCTGGCTAGACGGACATTTATGTATACCCGGTGGTCATGTTGAAGAGGATGAAACGCCAAGACAAGCAGCTCTTAGAGAGATGAAAGAAGAGCTGGATCTGGAAGTGGGGCTAGATAACCTAGAGTTTTTGTGTGTACTAGCGAGGGTTAAACAGCCAGATCAGTATGTTGGCTATGAATTTGTAATAAGAGGCAGCAATTTTAAATATAAAAATGCTGAGCCAGAGAATGCTCTGAGCTAGTTTGGGTGGAAATAGATAAGTTACCTAGAGATGTTATTAAAGTATTTCGTGATGTTATTGAAAAAGGCTTAGTTGGTGGCGCCAAGTATCTAGAGACAACCTACTAAAGCAAACGATATAATCTGTATTGTTTATTGCTGTATTATTAATCTATGTCTAGGAGGCCCCGAGCGTTTACTGCAGTCATGCAGCTTAAGCGAGGTGATTGGTTTAAAGTAGCGCCTGCAATAATTATCCTTATTGTTGTTGGTATTGCCAGTGCTTACGTAAATCACAAACTATCTGCTAAGGATACTAATCTAAAGAGCCAGGGTATAAGTAAGGGTAGTTACTAGTAGTAAGTCCTGTACGCTGGATCTAAAGACTGTTCCCCAAATAGCACTTTGGCTTCAGGCAGTGGGGCAGTATCAAGCACTAATAAAACAAGTACATCTAACTCAAGCCCAGCAAGTTCTAGTATTGTGGCGGCAGCTAACACACCAGCCAGCACTACTACCCACACTTCAAGTAATAGCAAGGTCTGCAGTAGCTTTTATAGCAATTTGCAGTATGGCTACAACCAGGCCGTAGATAGTTTGGCTGGCAATCTATCCAATACAGAGAACCAGGCAGTTATGGAATTTACTGGTGGCCTTGACCTAAACCTTAGTAACCTAGTAACTTCAATAAACGATGCTATTAATAATACTAATATGGCTATAAGTAATGACTGGACAAACTACTTTGTAACTAGCTTAACTCCCCAGTGTGACTCACCACCAAAAGTTCAAAAACTTCAGATACCGCAATGTGATGCGAACATGCTAAGTGGTGTAGCAAAATGCATATCTCAAGTTAATCCCAGTCTTGGTATATAGGCAGCTAGTTACTAGCTATATAATAAGAGTATGAGACCACTCTCTGACTTCATATTTACAGTATGGATAATCTTTTGGGTTGACTGGATAATCGCTGCCCTTAACTTTATATACAGTGTCACCCGGGAAGAGAAGTACATGACCAAGCAGTTTCCAAAGCAATACAATAGTTACAAACAGACCAGTAAAATGCTGATACCATATATTTACTAAGGAAAATAAATGCAACCAACTGATAACAATTCAAACCCAAACCCGCAACAACTATTGCACCAAAAGAAAAACCTAAGCTGACTGATGATGAAGCCCAGGCAATTCTAGCTATTAATTCTCTTCAAACTAAAGAACAAACTAAAGCTTCTAATTCCTTTCTATACTTAGTTATAGCTTCAATAGTTATATTAGTAGGGCTATCGCTTTTTATTGGCTCGAGGAATCACCCTAAAACCACCAACTCATCACATACACCGACCACCGTTAATTCTACTAGCAATCCGTTTTCAAGGTAGCAACAGTGCAGGCTCGATAAACTCTGAAGTTAAATATTGTTCTAATCCTATTAACGCTCAACTAACTTGTTAGCAAACGGGTATTTATTGTGATCTTTCGGTCCCAAAGCTAGAATGAGATTATGGCAAAAGATCCGATTAGCCTAAAAGATAGGTTGCTATCTAGCCCCCCTAAAAATAGTAAGTATTACATTATTGCTATTGATGGTCGGGGCGGAGCAGGCAAGACTAGTCTGTCTATGTATCTGCAGAAACTACTCCCTGACTTTTGCTTTATTTGCGGTGACGATTACTTTGAGCCAGTTAGCCATCCTATAGCTTGGGGTGGGTATAACGAAGAGCGTTTTGAACAAGATGTTATCAAACCTCTTTGGGATGCTAAAGCCGAATTAGACTATAGACCGTATGACTGGGTTAAGAATCCTCACATCAGTGACCACAAAGTCACTATAGGTAGCGGTGTCTTTATTGATCGTTGTTACAGTTTCGCCTTTGATCTTAATTTTGATCTTAAAATATGGGTTGAGACACCCAGGGATGTAACTCTCAAACGGGGTATATCTCGCTCATCAATGCCAAAAGAGAAGGCCGAACTTGTCTGGCGAGAGCTCTGGAAACCAATGGAAGATAAGTACATTGAGGACATCATGCCACTTAAAACTGCTGACATAATTATTAGTGGAGATGAGCCATTTGAAAATCAGGTAAGTTAATAACAGATGGTTATCAGTGAGCTTTCAGG
Organism: Candidatus Saccharimonadota bacterium; assembly: GCA_037200105.1. Classification (GTDB taxonomy): domain Bacteria; phylum Patescibacteriota; class Saccharimonadia; order Saccharimonadales; family UBA4665; genus JAJZKE01. Next base: position 55,039 of record JBBCHN010000008.1, read on the forward strand.
CTGTATTTGCTATAATGAAGCTTAACTTTTGGAGAACCATAGTCCGAACTAAGACTTTAGCTAATTTATTTATGGCAAAAACTAACCCACCCAATCAAACTAGTTATCATGATCCCGTGTCTCAACGAAGAGGAGACACTACCGATTGTTCTAAGTACTATACCTAAGAAAATAGCTGGCATTGATGAGATGGAGATCTTATTAATTGACGATGGTTCAACCGATAAAACTGTTGAAATTGCTAAGAGCTTAGGTGTAAAGCATTTCCTCTATCACACTAAAAACCAGGGACTGAGTAGGTCGTTCCGTCATGGTCTTAATAGAAGCCTTGAAATGGGTGCCGACATTATTGTCTTAACTGAAGGTGACAACCAATACAAACAAGAAAAGATACCAGAACTAATAAAACCAATCCTAGACGGTAAGGCAGATGTTGTTATATCCGATCGCCAAACTCAAACTATTGATCACTTCTCTAGTTCCAAAAAGTTCTTTCAGAAGTTTGGTACTTGGGTTCTAAATAAAGCAGCTGGCTCAAACGTACCGGATGCCATTAGTGGTTTTAGAGCCTACACCCGTAAAGCCGCCATGGAATTAAACCCAGTAGCAGATTACTCATGGGCTACTGAGACTACACTGCAAGCTGCTAACAAGAAACAAGCAATCGTTATAGTACCAATTAAGACTAACCCTATGCTTCGTGAGTCGAGGCAGTTTAAGTCTCCATGGCAACACATTAGAAAGTCTGCTCCAACCATTATTAGAGCCTACCTTATGTATAAGCCGTATGCTGTCTTTCTACTTTTTGGCGTTATCTTCTTAATTCTTGGTGGTGTACCGTTCCTTAGATACCTAATACTATTTAGTATCCATAAGAAACCTGGTGAGCACTTGCAGTCTCTAATTGTCGGTATGGTTTTTCTAATTGCTTCCTTCCTGGCTTTCTCTTTAGGCATACTAGCCGATCTTATTAGGATCAACCGAGTATTAGCCGAGGAATCCCTCGAGTTAGTTAAACGTCAAGTTTACGATAAGACTAATTAAAGAACCAGATACTAGTGTTGTAGTTCTTTGTACCCCGAACTACTACTTTCTTAGCTATTTTCTGGGCTACGTTATTAACTTTAATAGCCTTGGTATTCTGCCAATACCAACTATCATCACTCCGAGCTATAAAGGTTAGAATACCTCCGCCTTCTAAAAACAGTAATACTACAAGGCAGGCCACAATAATCTTTAAACGATCGTGTTTCCTAAAGGCAAGTGCAAAGGCTTTAGCAAATATCGCTCCAGCTAACAGCAGGATTGGTAGTAGGTAGCGTCCATTCATGTTCTCAAGCACGGCTGTGTATTGGTAAGTTGAATAACCTTGGATCATTAATGCAACAGCATAGAACAAACAGGCCATTAGTAGTAGAACGGCATAAGCATTGGATTTAAATATCTCCTTCCAATATCTAATAACCGCAACTACACCGAGCAACCCAACAATTAGAGCTACACCACTAGGCAGTGGCAGAGGCGGATAGTTAGTAAAGCCGGTAGTTGGTCCGTTAATGGCAAAGAACAGCCTGTACCACATCCAATATATCCACTCCGTGCCATAAAAGAAGATATTGTGAGAAGCTAACATCTTACCACTCAAAACATCATTATGGCGTTTGTAGTCGGCAAACCAAGCCGAGTAAGCCTTGCAAGAATCAACACTTAGGATACTAGAACAATCCGGATCAACCGAATGGTACTTAATAACGTTAACAACGTCTCTTTGGATAAACATACCAGCAGATATTATTAGGAGACCAATTAGAACGGTCTTAATAACCATAGACTGCCTTTTAAAATCTGACACAAAATTGTGCCATATAACTGGCAAATTCGAGCGGTTGTGTCTGAATACGTAAAACACAAAGAAGATCACGAAAGCTAGAAAGATTGGCAAAAAGGCGTACTTAACCAAACTACTTAATATGGCAACAATAAGTAGGATAGATATAGTACTAAACTTAGGTTTAAGTCTCTTAATTTCATCAATCAGCCTAAAACAAAGCAGGCAAGTAAAGGCTACCAGCGGGAATAGCATATCATCATAGTTAATCTGCCCAGCTAGTTGAGGAGCTATTGGTATAAGAGCAAAGATTAGAATAGCTATATTAGCTAGCCCTTTTGACACCTTTAGTTTAATTAGAATCTTTCTAAATAAAGCCAGTCCTAAGGTAAACATGGCAATATCTATAAAACGTAGACTAATAATCTGGTAAGTTTGACGTTTGACGACTAGACTAATAAGTCTATACGGGAAGCTCATTAAATAGTGATATAGATATGACGGATCTCTGGCTACTGCACCATACTGATTAGCGTTGGCCGGCTGCTTGGACAGAAAAGGAGATAGATGATGCGAATAAATTTGGATCAGACCAAAATGGAACTGTTCATCAAAGGCTTGAGGATAGGCAGCAGTAAGAGCAATCCAAGCAGCTTCAAATACAAAGAAGATAATCACGAAGCGGTAGAAGCCTCGGCTATTTATAATCTCGAGGATCTTTTTAGCTATATTATTCATAATGATTATCTATTATTATCTAAAGTTAACTGAGAATACTCTAAAATGATTAGAAGGTTAGTAAATATGGCAAATATCAATCATCTCAAGAAATCTTTCAAAATACCTAAGAAAACTTTTAGTGTCGTAATAATTCTAGCGACTTTAAGCAGCTGCCGTCTACTACTTCTACAAGCACGATACACTGTTAACCGACCTAAAAAACATCTCGCCGTACGTAATTCTGCAAGTCCTAGTCCTATATATGCTAATGCTGGTAGTTTTAGTAATCGTCTTTAAAGCTACCATGCGTCTGGTTAACGTTACTCTGCATACCAGAGAGAACACCTTAATTAACGCTTACTCTCTTTTTATGAACTTCTTTATACCGGGCCAAACAGGCCCAGCCTTTAGGGCTTACTACATGAAGAAAAACCATTCGCTAAAATATCTGGACTACACAATTGCAACAATAATCTACTACCTTATATACGGGCTACTATCTCTAATACTAGTTGTTGCTGGTAGCCAAGCATACTACATAAGTCTGCCAGTTATCCTAGCCGTACTAGCTCTATCTGCAATTGGCTTAAAATTCTACCTATCTAAAAAGAAAAGTACCAAACTAAACTTGAGCCCACCGGCAGTCCTATTTATTGTCGGAGCAACCCTAGCCCAAGTAATACTTCAGGGTATTATCTACTTCGTCGAGATTCATAGCGTTAAATCCGGCATACATATTAACCAGGTCATTACCTATACAGGTACTGCTAACCTGGCATTATTTGTAGCCCTAACTCCAGGAGCTATTGGCATACGTGAAGGCTTCCTTATACTAACTGAGAGATTAAACCATATAAGCTCGAGTACGATTGTGCTGGCTAATGTCATAGATCGTTCAGTCTATGTTTTATTTCTTTTAATATTAGGACTAGCTATTATCAGTTTAAAGATTAAATCTAAATTAGATTCTGTTGCAAAGCAGGAATAGTAGGTGGATAATTTAAACCCCATGGACGATGAATTGATAGACGATTTAAAAACTAGTTATTACAACCACAATTGGTCAGGGGCTGATAGATATTCGTGATGATTTGGCTAAAGTAGACAATAAACTTAGCGATAAGATTGATGCTGTAGACAATAAACTTAGCAATAAGATTGATGCTGTAGACAAAAAACTTAGCAATAAGATTGATGCTGTAGACAATAAACTTAGCAATAAGATTAATGCTGTAGCTACTACTTTGACTGGCGTTAATGATTATACGTACAAAGAACTAGATAATCATGAACTACGAATAAAGAAGCTTGAACATAAAGCTGCTTAGTTACTTTAGGAATATTCCTACAGTTTGTTTAAAGTTCAAGGCCTATAATTACGTATAACTGAGGTATTTCATTGACGAATGTAGAAAAATACACAGAGTATATAAAGAGAAAATTAAACAGACATACTATTTTAGTCGCTCTTATCATTTCTGTCTTCCTGATAGTTGCGGCAGTGGGCTTGGGTTGGTACAACAATAAAATCGTTCCACGCAATATAGACCAGGTAGCCGTGTATACGGGCGAGACTTCAAATCCGCTATCATTTCTGTCTAACTGGGATGGTCCGGACTATATTAAGTTATCTTTACATGGTTACACTAACGTCGAACAAGCCAGTTTCTTTCCACTCTATCCGATACTCATACATGTGCTAGATAAGGTTATTCACTCCTCGCTTATTAGTGCGCTAATTATCTCTTGGACGTGTCTGGTTGGGTGCCATCTATTCTACATAAAGATATTAAGACGTATCATTCCTAGCAAAAATAACCTTAATACACTCAAAGGTTTAGCGTTCTTCGTTCTATTCCCAACTTCAGTATTCTTAGTGGCCACCTATACCGAAAGCTTATTTGCATTCTTATCACTAGCCGCCATCTATTACGCACTAGATAAGAAGTACATACTCTCTGGTTTACTAATGCTCCTTGGTTGCATAACCCACCTTGATGGGATATTCGTGTTAGCTCTAGTTTGTATGATCCTATGGGAAGGGAGGGTTAAGCTTAAAAAGATTATTACAACTCTGGTACTGGGCCTAATTGGTTTAGCGGGTTATAGCTACTATCTGGGCGTAAAATTCTCACATCCGCTTTCTTTCATATTGTCACAGAAAAGTCACGGCTGGCTGAACCACCATTACACTGAAATATTTCAGAGTATAGATTTCTTTAATGTTGTTTTCATCGTTCTACTATTGCTAACAATAGTTTATTGGTGGAATAGGCGCCGCAGTTTCTCCTATTACAGCTTCCTATTTCTTCTAATCCCAATAATAGGCAATCAGTTCGGTGGGTTTAATAGGTATATGCTTGTAGCCTTCCCTGTCCAGTTTATGGCGTACGACTATTTTAAAAATAAACACCTGTCCTATGCCTTCCTTCTAGCTCTAATGGGTATTATCTGGGCCTACTTTACCCTCCAGTATGCTGGTGGGTATATAGGCGGTTAGTGTTTCGCTACATTCTCATTTGACTGTATAGTAATAGTATCAAATATGGGGTTGATTATGGTTGAGGAGGCTAGAGAAATATTAAACAAAAATGCATATAAATATGCCTAATGAAGACATTGAGCATTTCATAAAGGGTGTATTTCTACATAAAGGTTTTGTAATCAACTAGATAATGTTGGGTTTGATCCCACAAATGGCAACTGGACTATCTCCGAAATGAATAGAGTCGGATTTGACGAGGTTGATACTAGGGTTATGTCGGCGATTTCCTCAAAAAGTTACTATTTTATACACGATAAGGATGATTAGTATTGAACACAGCAGTATACAGTTGTACAATAGGAGCGTACACTCAAAGCGTACGGGAAGGAGGAAAATATGAGTAATGCTACCATATCGGCATCAAAATTACGGAATAACCTATCAGAGGCGTTAGATTCTGTAGATGAGGATAATGTACTAATTGTTACTAGAAGAGGCAAAAAGGATCGAGCAATAATAGACATTGATAAACTTGAAGACTTGCTAGACGAGAATGATACAGAATATCTAGAATCAATAAGAAAAGCACGTGCAAGCAAAGAATACTTAACTCATGATGAGGTTTTTGGAGACTTGTAATGCCATTTTACAAACTGTTATATAAACCTGCTGCAGTTCGAGATATTAAAAAAATGACGGAGCCTATAAGGAAAAGGGTTAAAGACAAACTAGAATGGTGGGTTAGTCAAAATGATCCACTACATTTTAGCAGTCGTTTATCAAAGCCGGCCAATGCTGAATATAGACTTAGGATAGGCGTTTACAGAGTACTATTTGATGTTGAAGGCAACAACATCGTAATTTTGAGAGTACGGCATCGAAGAGAGTCATATAGAAAGTAGAGTTTCAAAGAACCAAGTTGTATTGTTAAAATAGCTATCTGAAGTAAAATGTAGGTATATGGTGGGAACAAAACAAAGATCAAATGTCCCTTTGTCGAATTATAAGAGAACCAAGATCATTGCTACCGTTGGTCCGAGTACCAATAGCTATCAAGCTATCTATGATCTAATTGCTGCAGGGGACTAATGGCTTAAGACTAAACTTCTCCCACGGCAATAATGAGGAACGTAAACAGCAGATAACTTGGATTAGAAAAGCCTCAAGGGAACTATCTAAACCAGTATCAATTATTCAAGATCTCCAAGGTCCTAAAATGCGACTCGGAGACTTTGACGGTGTTATCGAAGTCAAGAACGGCCAAATGCTAAGTCTTGGATATAACGCTAACTATGCAGAATCTCGAATAGTACCAACCCAGTTCGATCTAAGCAAAAAAGTTAAACGTGGTGAGCGTATATATATTTATGATGGCAAAGTTAAGGGTACAGTCATTTCAGTAGTTGATGGAAATCTCCATGTCAGAATTGAAAACGACGGCATATTAATAAAGCGAAAAGGCATAAATCTGCCTGACACAGATTTCAAGGGAGATGTTATCACGGCAAAGGACAGGGCAGACCTAGTCTTTGGTTCAACCGAGGACATAGACTATGTAGCCCAAAGTTTGTTCAAACAGCTGAGGATATTATTGAGCTTAAGAAACTACTAGCTAGTCTTAATATGAATGCTAAGGTTATAGCTAAGTTCGAAACTAAAGCCGCCATAGACAACATGGAAGAGATTGTGGCAGAAACAGATATCGTGATGGTAGCCAGGGGAGACCTGGCCTATGAGGTTCTACCTGAAGCCGTACCAACAATCCAGAATCAACTAGTAGGCGTAAGCAGAAGGTATGCTAAGCCAGTGGTAATTGCTACCCAAATGCTCTTTAGTATGACGACATCAAGCGAACCAACTAGAGCTGAACTATCTGACATTGCTAACGCTGTTATAAGTGGCGCAGATTGCTTAATGCTTAGTGACGAGACTGCTACCGGCAACAATCCAATAGACTCCGTTAAGGTTATGAAGAAAGTTATTCTCTACAGCGAGTCACATAATTTCCAAAAGCTAGAATTCCCAGAATATATTGATCACTCAAATCAAGCCATAGTTAGCCGATCTATTGTAGATTTAGCTGAGGCTATTGATGCTACTGCCATTGTTACTGAAACTAAATCTGGAGCTACAGCCAGGCAGGTTGCTTCAAAACGAAATTCTAGACCAATAATAGCTGTAACCAACGACACTAGAACGTCCCAGCAACTAGCCATAGTCTATGGTATTAAGAGTTACGTTAGACCCGTAGACAAGATGGCGGCCACTAAACTTACCGATTGGCTACAAAAGCAGAAAATACTCAGTAAGGGTGATTTAGTGGTGACAGCCTCAGGTAAACAACCCGGAGTTATTGGAACAACAGATACTATAAAAGTCCGACTGCTTGATTGAACTGTTTGGTACCGCTAATGCTATGGCATATAATGTGATTATTAAGACTAATCGGTGGGTTTAATGTTCACTAAACAAACAGTCAGAGATATCGACCTTAAAGACAAGACAGTTTTTACTGCGTACTGACTACAATGTACCCATAGAAAAAGGTAAGATCACTGATGATTACCGTATAACTCAGTCTCTAGATACAATTCACTATCTTCTAAGTCAGAACTGCAAGATAATAATCTGCTCACACTTAGGGCGCCCAGATGGCAAGCCTAACCCAGAGTTATCTCTATTCCCAGTTGCTAAAAAGCTAAACGAGGTTCTAGGCCGTAATGTCCAGTTTGTTCCGGACTGTATTGGTGATCAGGTAGCTAAAACTGCCTTAAACCTTAAAGCTGGGCATATACTGTTACTAGAAAACCTACGTTTTCATCCTGAGGAAGAAGCTGATGACGATAACTTTGCAGCTCAACTGGCCTTACTAGGCGAAGTTTTTGTCCAAGATGCTTTTGGTGCAGCTCATAGGGCGCATGCCTCAACAGAGGCTATAACTAAACACTTGCCATCGGTTGCTGGCCTGCTACTAGAGCGGGAAGTAGATACCATCACTAAAGCTATCCATGATCCTAAACGTCCACTGATGGCTATTATTGGTGGCGCTAAGATTGCCGATAAGCTTGAAATCCTAAAGCGCTTTATACAAATAGCTGACATAGTAGCTATTGGTGGCGCTATGGCTAATACCTTCCTGTTTGCTGAGGGAATAGACATTGGCGAAAGTCTTTATGATAAGGATGATTTGCATATTGCTAAGCAAATAATGACTCTAGCTAAACAAGAAGCTGAGAAAAGACGATTTGTCTTTTGTTTACCGTTTGACGGTGTAGTTGCCCCTGCACTAGATAAAACTAAGCCAACTAGAATTGTAGATTGGTCAGCCCATGCTATTGCTGACATTGAAAACTATCCAAAGCGACCACCAAGTGAGTCCTCACATATTCACCCCCATGAGATGATCCTAGACATTGGCCCATTCAGTGGAGCATATATTGCTGGAGCTGCTCAAATGGCCAATACAGTTATCTGGAACGGTACTATGGGTGTTACTGAAACCCAAGGCCTACAAAGTGGGGTTGGTCCTTACTCTCACGGTACAGATTTAGTGATCCAGGCCTTAACTGGTGAGATGGGCCATAAACCATATACCGTTGTTGGCGGTGGAGATACAGTTGGTTATGTTGAGGGCAGGAAGATGGTAAAACTCTTTGACCTAGTGTCAACAGGTGGCGGTGCTAGCCTTGAGCTAATGGCCGGCCATAGATTACCGGGTGTTGAATCCTTGCTCAATAAGTAAGTGCTTATGCTAGACTAGTTTATAGAGATGAATCGCAGTTTAATTGTCGCTAATTGGAAAATGCACTTTACTACCCAGCAGGCTAGTTTATATGTGCATCATTTTAATAAGGTTCTAAAATTACCATCGTTCCATTGAGGTAGTACTAGCACCTTCCCTTTTAACTCTTCAGCCCCTAAGTCTTGAAGTAGATAAGCGTAAGATTCGTCTTGCTGCCCAGAACGCCTATGCCAAAGATGATGGACCCTACACTGGGGAAGTTAGCTTTACTATGCTATCTGGCCTAGTTGATTACGTAATAATCGGTCACTCTGAACGTCGTATATACTTTGGTGAAAGCCTGGAGCTAATTAGAGATAAAGTAACAGCTGCTATTCGTAATGATATTATTCCAATTCTCTGTATTGGTGAATCTAAACCAGAAAAAGCAGCCGGTGAAACAAAGCGGGTTATACACGATCAGCTAATAACCGCCTTATCTGATCTGACCGCCGAGGAAGTAAAAAAGGTAAGTGTAGCCTATGAGCCAATCTGGTCCATATCTACTTTTGATGGCATACACGCAGAACCTGCAGAAATCCAAAAGACTATAGACTACATCCGCTACCAAATTAGTGAGCTTTATGGCGCTACCACTGCCCAAGAAGTCAGAGTACTTTATGGTGGCAGCGTAGATGACCAGGATGCTGCTAGTTACCTGGCCCTAGACGGCTGTAATGGTGCATTAGTTGGTAAAGCTAGCCTAGATTACCAGAAGTTCGCAAACATTATTGACAACGCTTACAGCGTACAACAGGCCAAGAAGAAAGATTAAACTTCGGCATAACCCTCTGCTGAATTAAAATAGCTGTACATGGAAGATAGGTTACTGGAGGGTTTGAACCCCGAACAAAAGAAGGCTGTACTTGCTACAGAAGGCCCACTGCTAATTCTAGCCGGTGCTGGTAGTGGTAAGACTAAGACCCTAACTCATCGTATTGCCTATATACTGGCGACCAATAAGGCTAGACCCGAAGAAGTTTTGGCCGTCACCTTTACCAATAAAGCTGCTAAGGAAATGCGTGGTCGAATAGCCAGGCTAATTGGTGGCATTGAAACTAGCTATCGCTTCATGCCATATATGGGCACATTCCATGGTATCTGTGTAAGGATACTGCGGCAAGATGGTCAGCACATAGGTATTCCAGACACCTTTGTAATCTTTGATGACTCAGATAGCCTAGCCACTATTAAGCGGGCCGGTAAGCAACTATACGTTGATGAGAAGAGTTATCCATCAAGAGGCACCCGGACAATAATTAGCTCGGCTAAGAACGAGATGATGACTCCTAGCGAGTATGCTGAAATTGCCAACTCACCAGCTCAAAAGGTAGCAGCTCAAATCTATCCGATCTATGAGAAGGAACTAAAGAACGCTACAGCTCTAGATTTTGATGATCTAATTAATCGAACAGTCTACTTGCTTAAAAACGTTAAAGAAATAAGAGAGAAGTGGCAGAAACAATTTAAATACATCTTTATAGATGAGTACCAGGACACTAACGCTGCTCAATACCAGCTAATTAAGCTACTAACAAACAAAGATAATAACGTAGCTGTTGTTGGTGATGACTACCAGTCGATATATATGTTTCGGGGTGCTGACTTTAGAAATATCCTAAACTTTGAGAAAGACCATAAGAACTCCACGGTTATTAAACTTGAACAAAACTACCGCTCCACCAAGAATATTCTAGAAGCCTCCAATGCTCTAATCCGTAACAATACCCAGAGAAGCGATAAACACCTCTGGACAGATTCTGCCGATGGTCCTCCGGTTAAGATAATCCAAGTTAGTAACGAGCGAGCTGAAGCCGAGACTCTAATTAGGACACATAAAAGATGGTGTAGATAGTGGCAGATTTAGCTACCAAGACCACGCCGTACTGTATAGAACTAACGCTCAGAGTCGACCAATTGAGGAAGGCTTTATTAGATATGGTATCCCCTACCATATTGTTGGTGGTGTTCGCTTCTACGACCGTAAAGAAATTAAAGACATCATAGCCTATTTAAGACTTATCTATCAGCCTGAGGATCGAGTATCTCTGGAGCGCATAATTAATGTTCCAGCCAGAGGAGTCGGTCCGAAGAGTATCGCTAATTTATGACCTTTGCTGAGTCCAAAGGCAGCCTTAACAATGGCCTTATGGAAGTGCAGACTTGCGAGAACTTAACACCTAAAGCCAAGCAATCTATCTCAGAGTTACAAGACATACTAAAAAGCCTTAGATCTGTAGAGAAGACCAGTAATCTAACTGGTCTAATAGATTCACTACTAAGAAGGTTGGATTACCTAAAGTATCTAGATGATGGCACCCCACAAGGTGAAGCCAGGCAAGAGAACGTTAAAGAACTCTTAAGTGTAGCTAGTGAGTATCAAGAGGTTGGTCTAGCAGGCTTCCTAGAGGAAGTAGCTTTAATTAGCGATGTAGATAGCGCTAATTTTAACGGCGATCAAGTTACCTTAATGACAGTTCATGCAGCTAAAGGGTTAGAGTTCCCAGTAGTTTTCATGGTCGGTATGGAGGAAACCATCTTCCCTCATTCCAGAGCGCTATATGATCAAGGCGATATGGAAGAAGAGCGTCGTCTTTGTTATGTCGGTATGACTAGAGCCAGACAAGAACTCTATATGACTTATGCTTCCAGTCGCTTACTTTATGGTGGTGTCATGCATAACCCACCTAGCCGCTTCCTAAGTGAGATTGATGGTGAGTTCCAAACTGAGGATAACTATTACACTCCACTCCAGCCGACCGTAAACAACAACCACGTTGATCTTGAGCCGCACTATATTCCTGAACTTAATGCTGGTGATGATGTTAACCATCAGACCTTCGGTAAGGGCACGGTGGTAGAGCTAGATGGTGAAACAGCTGCTATATACTTCAAAGGTCATGGCATTAAAAAACTAAACTTAGCCTTTGCTCCACTGGAAAAGCTTTAGCACCCTAACAGTAAAACTGCCTAAACTTTGCTACAATATAAGTCGTCTAGAAGATCTTTTAATGAGCGAGCATTGCTGGGGCGTCTAGACAATTACATATGCTATCTAGATCTGCATGGGAGATCTGCATGGGACAAATATAGGCGTAATTTTCGACGTCAAAAGCGACGGGCCAGAATTCTTGGGCGGCATCCATTTGCCGTACCTGTTTTCACTGGTCTTTTTTTAATCCTTATAACCTTTATTCTGCTTAGCGCATTTGGTAGTTCCAAAGTTATTCAAGTTACACACCCGATTCCAAAATAGTTATTATTAGCCACGACGGTATTAAACAAGTCGTACCGACCGATGATAAAACAGTAGGTGATCTTCTGAGCAGGCTGCATATAAATATAAATACAGGTGACGTTGTTCAACCTAGCCTTACTACACCAATAAATCAGGATGACTTCAGAGTAAATATATTGCGAGCTGTACCAGTTGCAGTCGATGTAAACGGGCAGACCGACTATACCTATAGTGCTGCCAGTACGCCTAGGGCTATTGCCCAGCAAGCCGGAGCTAGTGTTGCACCTACCGACTATGTAACTGCCCAACCTACCCAGAACTTCTTGCAGAGTGGTGCCATAGGACAGCAGGTGATTATCGACTCAGGTATCCCTATTAACCTAAATCTTTATGGCACTAACCTCCCCATCTTTGTTCATGCTTCGACAGTTTCAGAGCTAATTGCGGCTGAGAATATTCATTTATTCCCAGGAGATAAACTAACCCCCGTCTATAAACTCAGCTATATACCCCAATGAACAAGTAACAATAACCGGTAAAACTGAAAAGATTCAAACACAAACTCAAGCAATTGCTATGCCAGTTCAAACCAACAATGTTTCTGACCTAGCCTATGGCACTAGTTCTGTTATCCAGCAAGGTTCACCTGGTCAGCAAGTTGTAATGTATGAAGTAGTTACCCAAAATGGTCAGACTACCCAGATTCCAATTCAGACAATAGTAACCGTACCACCAGTAACGCAGATTGTTGACGAAGGTGATAGCCTAAGCGGTATACAAGGGGGACATGTCTCTAGCTGGCATATCACCATCTAACTCTAGCTATGTCGATTACATTGTTTCCCACGAGTCAGGTTGGTGTCCAACTAAAGCCCAGGGTGAACATAGTTGTCCAGCAAGTTCCAGATGATTCCTATACCTCTGCAGGCTATGGTCTTTGTCAGGCAACTCCGGGATACAAGATGGCCTCCGCTGGTTCAGACTGGGCGACGGACCCTATAACACAGTTAAAATGGTGTAATGGCTACGCAGTCAGTAGATATGGTGGCTGGTATAACGCATATGTACACTGGATAAACAATGGCAACTGGTAGTGATCTAATGCCAAGAAAATCTCTTGGTCAGCATTGGCTTACAGACCAGGATTCACTGGATAGTATTGTTGAGCTAGCAGATATATCTAAGCAAGATACTATTCTTGAAATAGGTCCAGGGCAAAGGTGCTCTAACTAAGCTAATAACCAAAGAGGCCAATAATGTAGTGGCTGTTGAGCTAGACAATAAACTTTCAGATTATTTAAGATCGCTAAATATTCCTAACCTTGAAGTTAAAAATGAGGACATACTATCTTTTGGTTTTAATTCCCTAGGTAGTTATAAAGTAATTGCTAATATTCCATACTATCTAACTGGCAAGATAATACGGCTTATTAGCGAAACTGGTAACCCACCAACTACCGCTGTACTACTGGTTCAAAAAGAGATAGCCGATAAACTAGCAGCCAAACCAGGTGATCTATCAGTCCTGGGGCTTACTTGTCAGTATTTCTGGCAGGTAGATAAGGGTGCCATTGTTACTGCAGATAAATTTGACCCACCACCAAAGGTTAACTCTCAAGTAGTTAAGCTGACTCCAATTAAACAAACACTAACTCTAGAAAAGCAAAAAGAACTCTTCAGACTTATTAAGATCGGCTTCTCATCTAAACGCAAAACTATTCTAAATAATCTAGCCAGTGGTTACCGAGTAGATAAGAAGCAAATCGAGACATTACTTAAAACTGCCGATATAGAATCAAGTAGAAGAGCTCAGACTTTAACTATCGATGAATGGAAGACGTTACTTAATACCATTGCCTTTTAAGCTAAATAGTTGAATAATAGAGCAAATATATTGAGGTAGTTATGAGTGTAGCCCATGAAGCAATTCCAGATGATGATGGTGAGCCAGTTGTTGATCAACTGCATACTGCTGATATGCCTCTAATGCCAGATATGCAAATCGAGGCCCAGATTCAAGCAACCCCAGCCGTAAATGAAATCCCACCTAGTGAACGCAAGACACAAAGACGTACAGTACCAATTGAAGGTAACTTTGATGAGACAGATCTATTCACTATATATGCTAATGAGATGGGCGGAGTAGGTCTGCTAGATAGGGACGATGAAGCCAGATTGAACAAGGCCGTACTCTCAGGACTTAGTGCTAGAGCAAAGCTTGAAGCTGGAGGTATATCACGAAAAGAAAGAAGCCAAGTAGCTAGAGATGTACAAGAGGGTCAAGAGGCGACTCATGATTTCACTACAGCCAATTTGCGTCTAGTTGTGTCGATAGCTAAGAGATATCAAGGCAAAGGGCTTCCTCTTCTGGATCTGGTGCAGGAAGGCAACCTAGGACTTATGCGGGCTGTAGATAAATTCAGGGCCGACAAAGGCTTTAAATTCTCAACATATGCTACTTGGTGGATAAGGCAGAATATCGAACGATCCCTTCCAACAACCGGTAGAACTATTAGACTATCGGTTGTTGCCGCCGAACACCTTAGGCAATTACAGATGGCCCGAGCTGAATTTACTGAGGACAACAGGCGTCATCCAACATTAGTTGAGCTAACCCAATTAACAGGCTTTCCCGAGGAGAAGGTCGTCGCTTTGCAAATTCAAGAAATGGATGTAGCCGAGTTTAGTGATCCGGTCACCAATCGTGGAGATTCTGGTATGACAGTTGAGGACACTGTTTACGATCCAACAAGTGCCGATGGTTATCAGGATGCTGAGTATCGGCTAGTTAGGGGAGCAGCTCGTACGTAAACTACTGGAATCTTGTACAGAGACACAAGCGGATATGGCTAGGTTAAAGTTCGGTTTGGATGGTGAGGACCCAAAATCCTATGAAGAGATTGCTGAGTTAAGAGGTGTAACTGCGAGTAACGTAAGGCAAGTATTGGCCAAAACCCGTAAAAGAATGAGACTATCCTTAGCAGAAGAAGGCATTGATTTGAAAGATTTATTTAGTTAGAGCCTTATATACACCTCATTCCGTTTATGATATAATATTTATTGATGGGGCTGAATGTTAAGCTCGACGTTGGACTTTATCGGTTAGATCAGCAGGTCGCTTGTCAGCGTTATAGGCAAAACCTTTTAGATGCAAATCTTAAAGAACGCTTTGTAGCATTTGTGAGTAACAGGGTTTCTAATCCTTTTGCAAACTTTGGTACATTAGCAACAGTTCCTAACTTTAGTTAGGGACAATGCCTGATACGACATCAGATAGTTGAAAGGCGTTTCATATCATCTGGTTGCCTGTTTGTCGCTGTCCTAGATGAGCAGTAAGATTTTAGGGCTATAGAGACGGAATGTTTGTTTGTTTAGATAATCGTCTTCGAATTTCATAAAACAAACTAAGCCTGTAGATGACTAACCAAGATAAACTAGCGGACCCGGTCGCAATCACCGGCAGCTCCACCATAATCATCTTGACCTCTGTAAAATGAGGTCTTTTTATTTTGCTTAAGCTTGCAACTCAAGATTTTTCGGAGGAAAATATCCTACGAAGGGAGTTACTCTATGGAACAAAGTTTTGGTGATTTATTAAGAGAAAAAACTACTAAAGCTCTAGATGCAAAGACAGAAAAAGAAGAAGATAGAGTCGAGCGTTCAACACAGGAAGAACAGACAAGACAAGAGGCAGAGCGACAAGCTATCGAAGCCTTTGTTGATAGTGAAATAGAAAAGGCTATTACAAAAATAACTGAGCAAGCAAGTTCTAGAGCTAATTCTGGTGCAAAGTATTCTGACACAACTTGGGAATTTCGATATGATGAGCAGGGAAGACTGTTTTCCCGACAATCTAACAAAATATAGAGCACTAAGAGATAGAGCAATCGAACACTTTCAAGGCATGGGCGTTGCTACACATTCAATTGATAATACTATGAGAGATCCAGTTCCGCATTATACCGATGCAGATGCAGAAAAAGGCTTAGCTCCTTATGTAGAGGTTGGGCGAGTAGTCGGTGTTGAGCTTTCTTGGAAGGATTAGACTACCCAAGGTAGTACCATTAGGGACACTTATCTTCTTAGGTCCTAATTTACTCTGTTGGTGACAAAGATAATCCTGGATTTACGACAACTTGGATCTGGCGTTATAGTCTCATAAAACTTCTTGCTTGCAATATAGCCGAATGAGTGGATAATCGATTGTTACACGACGAACCGGAATGCGGGGCTGAGGTGCTAGGTGCTGAGCCAACGGCCTTTATGCTTATGAGTCAGTCTGAACGGACCGAAGCTGAATACAGCGGTCGGTATCCTGATGATATTATGCCAAGCGACTTCGTAGACTCTGATAGCCTAAGCGGCTTAATGTAGAATCACCAGCAAGATCAATATTTAGTTTTTTTATAATCAACACAACTCTCCAAGGTAAATCGTTCTATCCTGCAATTTCTCCACTCTGCTATGCTTAATCTGTGAGTAGCAAACAGAGACTAGTACTAGTAATTTGCATACTGGCTTCGTTTGTGGCCTTCCTTGATGGTTCAATAGTTAACGTAGCTTTGCCAACTATAAGTAGGCAACTAGGCGGTGGTTTAGCTACCCAACAGTGGGTTGTTGATGGCTATCTTATAACTCTCGGAGCCTTAATTTTGTTGGCAGGCTCACTATCCGATCTATTTGGTCGTAAACGCATATTAAAAATTGGCTTAATTTCTTTTGGTATAACTTCACTCTTATGTGCCTTTGCCCCAAGCGGTAATTTTCTAATTATATCTAGAGCCTTGCAGGGTATAGCAGGGGCTCTATTAGTCCCAAGCTCACTAGCTCTAATATTTACTTACTTTGACAGAGAAGGTCAAGGTAAGGCTATCGGTAGGTGGACGGCTTGGACGGGATTGGCGTTCATTGCCGGCCCACTAATTGGTGGTTTTCTGGTTGATGCTGCAACCTGGCGGTTAATATTTGCTATTAATATTGTGCCGATCGCTATTACTCTATTTCCTATTAACACGGCTAGATTCAGAAGAGAGTGTTAGGGAAGTAAAGCTAGATATATCAGGAGCTGTATTATGTAGTCTTGGTCTGGCTGCCACTGTTTTTGGGCTTATTGAACAGCCTAGATATGGCTGGAGCCCAGCTATTATCACCTCAATAGTAGTTGGCATATTGCTACTTATAGCCTTTGTCTATAAAGAAAAGACAAATAAAACCAATGCCATGCTTGATTTATCTTTATTTAAAATACGTAACTTTACCGTTGGTAATCTTGCTACCATCGCTATCTATGGAGGACTCTCCGTCGCTACCTTTATAATTGTTATCTTTCTACAGCAAGTTGATGGCTACTCAGCACTAAAAGCTGGGTTATCGTTATTACCAGTAACAATCATAATGTTTGGGCTATCACCAAGATGGGGAGCTCTAGCTTCTAAATTTGGCCCAAGGTTGTTTATGATTGTAGGTCCAATGGTTGCGGCAGCCGGCTTTCTTCTAATGCGTAGAGTAGGTGATCCGGTATCCTATACTACTCAGCTTCTGCCTGCCGTCATCCTCTTCGCTATCGGACTTTCTATGACAGTATCACCACTAACCTCAGCCGTTCTTAGGGATGTAGATAAAAAGGAGAATGGTATAGCCTCAGCTGTTAATAACGCTATATCTCGTATAGCTGGCTTAATAACCATTGCAGTAGTAGGGGTACTAGTCGGGACTACACTAACTTTGAATGGTTTTCACACCGTTATTATCTTCACCGCTGTTCTTCTATTTTGTGGTGGAATTATCTCACTGATTGGTATCAGAAATTCCAAGACTATATAACTAATATTTACTGACTATTGGCTTTTTAGAATATATCAGGTATATTGTTGTCAACTAGATAAAGCTGCTAAGTAACGTCAGTTCGGTTCTAGGGATGAATATTATAGTCTTTGAGGAGCAGCTAACTGGGTCACCAGCTTACCTCCAAGTCTTAAAAGAGGAGTGATCTAGTGGCAACAAGGTTATTTGTTGGCTCATTGTCGTGGAATACCACAGACGATCAGCTAAAAGATTTCTTTTCCAGCGCTGGTACAGTTAGCTCGGCTAACGTTATCTTTGATCGCGACACCAACCGTTCAAAAGGTTTTGGTTTCGTAGAGATGAGTAGTGACGAAGAAGCCCAGAAAGCTATCGCTAGCCTAAATGGCAAAGATCTCGACGGAAGGGCTATTATCGTAAGTGAAGCCCGACCACGAGAGCGCTAAATCTTTAGCAACCAAAAAAACACCCCCGGCAATCGCTAGGGGTGTTTTTATATTTATCGGCTATTATCTTGACCGTACCTTACTAGCTCGTTAGGCTGTAGATAAGGATTTAAAAATGATAAACCCTAAAAGACTCTTTTCATTCCGTTCAGATATTGACCTGCAGCCAGAAAACGTGGCTGCAGCTAGAGAGTATATAGACAACTACTGGCAGCAAGTTACTCGTTTTCACCCCAAGGATGATGAGAGTCTGCTTGGTTTACCACACCCATACTTAGTCCCAGCTTATATCGAGAAAACAGAGTTCGATTTTAACGAAATGTACTACTGGGACAGTTACTTTATGGTTCAAGGCATGCTAGATGAGGATCATAAGGAGTTAGTCGTCGGCATCCTAGATGATCTAATTGCTCTATTTAAGCGCTTTAGAATAATTCCTAATGCTTCAAGAACATATCTAATGGGCCGCTCTCAGCCGCCATTCCTAACTAGTTTCATATTTGATGTCTACCAAGCCTACAACATGGATAACAAGTGGTTAAAAGAACGTATTGAAGTAGCTAAGCAAGAATACAGTGAGGTCTGGATGGGTACTAATAAGCCAGTTGCTCACCAGGTATATAAAGGTTTATCACGTTTTTATGATATTAACTATTTACATGATCTAGCTGAGGCCGAGAGTGGTTGGGATTTAACCCCAAGGTTTAATCGTAAAGCTCTAAACTACCTGCCAGTTGATCTAAACTCGCTGTTATATAAGTACGAGACTGACTTTGCTAGAGCTGCTAAGATCCTGGGCGACAAGCGTGAGGAAGGACAGTGGCTGGATAGAGCCGAGGAGCGTAGGAAGCGCATCAATGAACTCATGTGGGATAAAGTAAAAGGTATTTATTTTGATTACAACTTTGTTAAACAACGAAAAGGTACGGTTATGTCTCTTGCTAGTTATTACCCACTTTGGTCAGGTATGGCTGACAAGGCTCAAGCTGCAGCCCTCGTTAAGTCTCTTAAACGTTTTGAACATAAAGGTGGGCTAGCTACAACCGACGCTCTTCCGGTTGGTCAGTTTGTCTTTGGTGGCATGCCAACTCAGTGGGCTTTCCCCAACGGCTGGTCACCACTTCACTATCTGGTTATAAAAGGCCTGGAGCGTTACGGTTACCATAAAGAAGCCAGACAAATAGCCATGAAATGGCTAAAGACTAACCTTAGTTGGTTTAATAACAATGGTATCTTTTTAGAGAAATATAACGTCGTAGCACCAGACAAGCCGCCAGCTAAAGGCTTGTACCCGTCTCAAGAGGGTTTTGGCTGGACTAACGCTGTCTTTGAACGACTCTGTCAGGAATACATTGATCGTAAAGCCTAAAAGTTCACTCCTCTTGATATATAATTAATGTCTATGAGCAAGTATTTTGTAACTACTTCTATACCTTATATAAACGGACCACCTCATCTTGGTCACGCCTTGGAGTTAACTATTGCTGATGTTCTTGCTCGTCATGCCAGAAACTCAGGTGCTGAGGTTATCTTCTCAACAGGTACTGATGAACATGGCGGCAAGGTAGCTGAAAAGGCTAAAGATTCAGGTCTTAGCCCTAAGGAATACGCCGATAAAGTATCAAAGTCGTTTGAGGACCTAACGGCACTACTTGAAATTAGCAATAACCGCTTTATTAGAACCACCGATAAGGCCCATGAAGCTGCCGCTCAGTTAATCTGGAAAAAGCTTGAAGATGATATATACAAATCGAAATACATTGGTTGGTACTGTACGGGTGATGAAGCCTTCTTTACTGAGGCTGAAGTTAAAGCCAATAAGGGTATATGTCCTAATCACGACCGACCGTATGAGAAGATCGAGGAAGAAAACTACTTCTTCTCACTATCTAAATATGGTGTAAAGATTCGTGATGCTATAAAAAGTGATAAGTTTAAAATTATCCCAACAACTAAACGAAATGAAATACTAAGCCTTATTGAATCAGGGCTGGAGGATATCTCCATATCCAGGCCAAAAGACAAGTTGTCTTGGGGTATAGAAGTGCCTGGTGATAAAACACAAGTTATGTATGTTTGGTTTGAAGCTCTAATGAACTATATAACTGTACTTGGTTATCCGGACCATGCTGACTTTAAAGACTACTGGCCAGCCAACGTTCAAGTTATTGGCAAGGATATTATTCGTTTTCATGCTGCTATTTGGCCAGCTATGTTACTTGGTTTGGATCTAGAGCTACCAGAAACCCTCTACGTCCATGGCTTTATTAACATTGAAGGCCAGAAGATGTCCAAAAGCCTAGGTAACTCTGTAGCTCCAGAGGATATCATCTCAAACTACAGTGCCGATGCTCTGCGTTACTATTTACTTAGACACGTACCAAGCTACAGTGATGGTGACTTCTCTATTGCTGCTTTTGAAGCCAGCTACAACAATGAACTAGCTAACGAACTAGGTAATGCTGTTTCTAGAACTATCGCTATGGTGGATAGATATGTTGGTGGTGATGTTGGTGAAGTTCCACCATCAGACCATGACATTGCTCCATATGAGCTAGCTATTAGTGAATGCCGTTTTGATAGAGCACTTGAGGACGTCTTTGAACAGGTAAGGGGCCTAAACCAATACATTGAGGAAGAGAAGCCCTGGCAGATAGCTAAAAGTGACGACAAAGAACACCTTAGGGAGGTCCTAGCCCATATGGTCAGTAACATACTGCAGATCGCCGATCTACTCGATCCATTTCTACCGAAGACATCTGAAAAGATTAAAGTCGCCTTTAAAGACGGTAAAGTTCATCAAATGAGTCAAACTCTCTTTCCAAAGAAAGACAATGATTGAGCTTACCGACACTCATTGTCATATCCAGTCTATAGGTGCATTAAATGGTGAGAAAGTAACCATCGGACTATGGTCAAAGCTAGAAGGAGCAACTATTGATGGCGTTGTATCCAGTGCTAAGGAAGATGGTGTAAACAGGCTAATAGCTGTTGGTTGCACTCTAGAGGACAGCAAATTGGCTATTAATGTTGCCAGTAATCACCCTGGTGTCTGGTCTAGTATTGGCATACATCCTCACGAGGCTAAGAATTACGTAGCTAACAAATCTAAGCTCGAGGATTTCGCTAGTCTAGCTAGCAAGGAAAAAGTAGTGGCAGTAGGAGAGTGTGGGCTGGATTACTACTACGGACACTCTGAGCCTGAGGATCAGCGTAAGATTCTAGAGTTCCAGCTAGAACTGGCCCAAAGGCATAATCTACCAGTAATCTTTCATGTTCGTGAAGCTTTTGACGATTTCTGGCCAATATTTGAAAAGTATAAAGGCATAAAAGGCGTACTTCATAGCTTTACCGACAGCATGGACAACCTAAATAAGGCTCTAGAGCACGGCTTGCTGATTGGCGTAAACGGCATTGCAACTTTTGCTAAAAACCCTAATCAAACAGAGGTGTATAAAGCTATTCCACTTGAAAATCTACTGCTTGAGACCGACTCTCCCTTCTTGACGCCAAGCCCATTTCGTGGTAAGATAAATGAGCCTAAAAATGTTAGGCTTGTGGCTGAGTACCTGGCTAATTTAAGTAGCCAATCCGTGGAGACCTTATCTCGTCAAACGACCGTTAACGCCATAGAACTATTTAACATCTAGCTTCTTAACTAAGAGGGAAGGGAAGAAATAAAACAAGTGAGCTCTTTATTCGAGTTTGGTGACAAGCTTAATCGTGAAGGCGACATTAGTGCTCGTCTTGCGGTTCTTTCTAGCGCCGCTAGTCACTTGGATTGGATTGCTCCAAAGACCTCTGTTAATACCATGAGGATTCCTGATGCTAGTACTTTCTTTAAACCAGTAGTTTCGCTAGACACTAATTTATCAACAGCCGACAATAGTGCTCCATCTAGCGTCAATCAGGTACCACAATCCAACGCCAATACCTACTACGCACCGATTAACCCGGATGTTCCTGAGTCACCAACTACTTACGCAAGCTATGAAGTAGCTACTCCCGCCGAACCTGAAACTCTTGAGGACCTAGTCAAGAAAAGACTGCGACAGGAGATTGCCAACTTACATAACGAAACTGACCCAAATGTTGCCATAGATCAGAGAATGGGAGACTATTAAGATGTCTATTCTTCCTAGATTCCTACCAAGAAACGACGCTCAAAGAGCCGCTGCTGCAGAGAGGCAACTGATCCACTTTGAGTCACAATTTGGTCGTGATATCTTTGGTGCAATACCTAAAGATCATAACCGTGACTTTTTCTGTTTAGATGAATTTACTTGGATTTGGCACGAGGATTGGATAGATGAAAAGGGTAACTTTAAAGTTATGTCTACACGTTATGTTCTAAGGCCAGACGGCGCTATTAAGTCTCAAAATGGTGGTGCCTACCAAAAGCTTGGTGATGAAGAGTCAAATCACTTATTCAAGGCAATAAAGAAATACATATCGATTGCCCAGGATCAATACACTCAACTTCTTGCCGCCTAAGATAAACTAGACATATGCCTAAACAATCAGTCTACCTAGACTATGCCGCAGCTACACCTATGAGCCCTGAGGTTCTAGCTGCTATGCAGCCATATTTTAAAACAGCTTTCTATAACCCTTCAGCGACTTATGATGCAGCCAGAAAAATAAAGCAGGACGTAGAACAAGCTAGAAGCAAAGTCGCTTCAATTATTGGTGCTAAGTCTAGCGAGATAATCTTTACGGCTGGTGGTACCGAAGCTAATAACTTGGCTATTAAAGGTGTTATGGAGGCTCATGTTGGAGCTAATCTAGTAATTAGCGCTATTGAACATCCCTCTATCTACGAACCAGCTAAGGATTATGACCAGAAAGTCTGTGCAGTAGATAGATCGGGCCTAATTGACCTTAAAAAGCTAACCAACCTTATTGATGATAAAACTGTTTTAGTTAGTATTATGTACGTTAACAATGAAATTGGCGTTATTCAGCCCCTTAGTTATATTGCTAGGATAATAAAAGCAGTTAGAGCTGATCGACTAGAACGTGGTCTAAAACTACCCATATATTTCCACAGCGATGCCTGTCAGGCAGCTAACTATCTCGATCTTCATACCTCAAAGCTAGGCGTTGATCTTATGACAATTAACGGAGGCAAGATTTATGGCCCAAAGCAAAGTGGGGCCTTATTCATAAAAAGCGATGTTAGGCTTAAAGCTTTAATCGAAGGTGGAGGCCAGGAGCGAAATCTACGAAGTGGTACTGAGAATGTTGCAGCTATCGTTGGACTGTCTTTAGCCCTTGAGCAAGCGCAGTATAGGCGCAAAGATAACTCCGATAAGCTGTCTAAACTTCAGGCTGACTTTATAGATAAGCTATCTAAGCTAGAAGGTGCTACCATTAACGGCTCTCTATCTAAGCGGATTGTAAATAATGTCCATGTCACATTTGACGGTGTAGATAACGAATGGTTACTAATTAAACTAGATGAGTTAGGGGTTATGGCAGCAGCGGGCTCAGCCTGTAGCGCTGCTAACACCGAACCTTCATCAGTGCTAAAAGCTATTGGCTTATCTGACGATCAGGCTCAGTCGTCTGTTAGATTTTCGCTTGGCAATCAGACACAAGATTCAGAAATAAGCTACGTCAGCTCTACCCTTAAAAAACTCCTTAGCTAAATAGTTTTTGGCACAAGCGTTTTAAGGTATAATACTCCCATATAGCGCAGGCGAATGCTGGCTATAGGTATATTGCCAATGGTGGGTAAACAAATATGACAATCTGGTGGTTCTATCTAATAGTAGCCTTTATATTACTTACAGGCTCTGCTTTTATTTGGGTAGTTACTACTCTTAGTCGCTCTGGCGGTGGCAGGAACAGACGTGAGGCTATTGATGATGCCGCTGCTAAGGACATCGATCGTATCTTTACCAGTGAATTTAGAGAAGAGTTAAAAAATCGTGGTAGATTACACTTTGAGAAGATTATTAACGAGAGTGCTGAGTTCCTTCAGCAAGACTTAAGACTAACCTCCTCCCAGCTTAACGACTTCATGAAGAATGAGCTTACTACCAAAGTTCATCAGGAGTTAACCAAGTACGAGCAATCAATTGACGATGCAAGAGACCTAGCTATTGATTCTATAAAGAAGACTTCTCTAGCTCTAGACGAGCAACGTAAAGTCTTAGGTGAACAAGTTCAGACCGAAATCATTAAAGAGAAACAGCGCATTATTACTGGCTTTGAGAAGCAGTTAACAGATATAGTTGGCCACTATATTATTGCCGCTATTGGCGATGAGATAAACCTAGATGACCAGCTCGAGTTTATTATAGGCAACTTCGAGGCAAACAAAGAAGCCATAATCGAGGACATAAAAAATGCCGGATAGTGATAATCAAACAAACTTTGAGCTGCCACTCTCTATTGCTCAACCCGTTACTATTGGTCTGATTTTGCGAGAGCTATCTTTAATAGACGAGCACTTAAACCAAGAGAACATCAGGGATCCGGCTAAACAAATTGAAGTTAAAGCCTCCCTTAAACTTAATGAGCTACTATCGCTCAATAACATTGATATAGCCGATAAATCTCAGAGACTTGCTCTAATTAAAATACTGAATCAGATAAGAGAATCAGCTCCAGTTGTAAATGTTAGTTTTAGTACCGAAGCCAGTGAGGAGTTTATTCAAAAAATAGCCAAGTGGTTTCGTGACGGGGTTGATCCGATGTGTCTTGTTATTGTTGGAATGGAACCCTCAATGGGCGCTGGCAGTATAGTCAGGACACCAAATAAGGTTTTTGACTTCTCTCTAAAAAGTCAGTTGCATAGCAAAAGAGGACTTCTAGAGGACAGAATCAAACAGCTTAACGTTGAGGCGGCTTAAGTGAACGGCACCAACCAACACTTTAATAAATTGGTTCAGGCCGGTAATCCAGTCGGTGAGATTATTGCTATTGATCGCTTTATGATTCAGGTCAAGGGCTTACAGCCATGCCAGGTTCACTCGATCGTATTATTCGAAGACGGTACTAAAGGCTTTGTTCACGATATAAAGACTGATCACGTTATTATTCTCCATCTTGGTACTACAAGCCTAACTACTGGCATGGTAGCTGTGTTACAAAATCAGGATCTAGTCGCTAAAGTTGGTAAAACTTTTATTGGCCGAGTTGTGTCTGTTACGGGCGATCCCTTAGACGGTAAAGGCCCAATTGCACCGGAAGCTGTTTGGCCAGTCTTTAACAGTTCACCACCGCTATATATGCGTCAATTATTAGATACTCAGGTTGAGAGTGGTGTAATGGCTATAGATTCGCTTTTGCCTCTAGTAAGAGGCCAGCGTATGGCCATGCTTGGAGATAGCAAGTCTGGTAAAAGCACACTAGCTACCCAGATGACTATTAACCAGAAGAACACCGATCAGATAGTGGTCTACTGTCTAATTGCTAAGAGACGTAGCGACATAGATATGCTACTAACTAGGCTAAATGAAAATGGTGCCATGGATCATACCATTGTCGTTGTTTCTACGATGTTTGAATCTCTAATCCTAAGTTATCTAGCTCCATATGTTGCCTGCTCAATGGCAGAATATTTGTGGCAAAGGTGTAACCAGGACACCATTGTTATTTACGATGATCTAACAGCCCACGCTCATGCCCATAGAGAGATATCGCTACTATCTGGTGTTAGCCCAGGTCGTGACTCATACCCTGGAGATATGTTCTATGCTCACTCTAGCCTGCTTGAGCGAGCCGGACGACTAGCAGCTACCAGTAAATCTCTAACAGCTATACCAATAGTCCACGTTGCTGGTGGAGATATTACATCCTACCTACCAACTAACGTTATGAGTATCACAGACGGCCAGTGGATATTAGATATGGATATATTCAGAAGTGGTGTTAGGCCAGCCCTAAACTTTGGACTAAGTGTTACTCGTGCTGGTGGAGTAGGCCATAACGATCGCCAGAAGTCGCAAGCTGCTAAAGCTCTAAAGACCTTAGCCAACTACCGTCAAGCTCAAGAGTTCTCGCACTTTGGTTCAGAGCTAGGTGAGGAATCAAAGAAAGCCTTAGCAACTGGTAAACTTATCTACCAGATACTTACTCAGGCTCCCGGTCTTACCTACACCCTTAATGCCCAGCAGCTACTGATGGACATAGTTATTAACCTTGAGGATGGTGAACGTATTGACGTAGATAAACTGAAATTAAATGTTGCTAAGTACGCTGAGAAGATTACTAGTGACGATGTTTTCAACAGTGTTCGAGATGATCTTAAGGCTCTTTGTCTAACTAGTCACGCTAACCATGCAGCCACAAAAACCGAGCCTGACATAAAAGCTGCTGACGTAGCACCTGCTGCTAACGCTGAAGTCAGTAAAGACCAACCAGTCGCAGCAGGAGATAAGAAATGAAAAAACCTAACGAATTAGCTAAAGACGAAGCGGCTATGTCTACATTGGTAGAAGTTACCAGTGCTTTTGAGGGGATAGCTTCGCTTCGAATTGCACAGACTAAAACTAGGGTACTGCAATCTACCGAGTTCTTTAGGGAGCTATGGGCTATATATAAACAACTTAGGGTTAAGGATGCTTTCAACTTTGGCCGTACTAAAGCTGATGAAGCTAAACTTATTCAAAAAGAACTATACATAATAATTACTGCTGAGGGTGGTTTCAGCGGTGACATCGACTTAAAACTTATTAGGCATATGTTGGAACGCTATGATCCGGCTAAAAATGACATTATTGTTATTGGTCACCACGGTGCTATTCAGCTGGCTCAACGGGGTATAGAGTACAAAAAATACTATAAGCTGCCAGTTAACGACCAGAATATAAACACCATGCCAGTTGTTGCACAGGTTCAAAGATATCGTTCAACAGTTATTTTCTATCAGGAATACGTTACTCTCATGGAGCAGGAAGTTAAAAGCATCGAGTTAGTCTCGGCTGTTGAGAATCGAGCCGCTACTAACGAGGAAACCATCAGTGAGGAGACATACATATTTGAACCTAACGCTTATGCTGTTGCTGCTCACCTAGAAAGATCAATGATGCAGATTACTATTAGCCAGTTAATCCTAAACTCTAAGCTGGCCCAGTATGCTTCAAGGTTTCGAGCCATGTCCTCTTCTAGAGAGCGTTCTGAAGATGAGCGCCAGGAAATCCATCTGTTATTTAACAGAGCTAAACGTGGCGTTAAAGACGAACGACTAAAGGAAATAATTAACGGTCTTAAGAAGACTAAAGTGGGAGCGTCGAACTAACTATGCCTGGCGTAATAACATCGATTAAAGAAGTCATAATAACAGCTGTTTTTGACGAAGATCCACCAGCCGTTAATGAGCTAGTTATGGTAGATAACGGCTTTAATACAGAGCTACTCGTTGACCATATAGAAGCCGGTGGCGTAGCTTTCTGTCTTAATGTTCGCTCAGATATCAGGATCATGAGAGGGCAGGGCGTTAAAAGGCTAAAGCGAGGCATAGAAATACCCGTTGGCGATAAGACTATCGGCAGAGTCTTAAATGCTCTTGGTGATCCACTTGATGGATTAGATCCCTTGCCAGCAGATAACCCTCGTAAAGACATTCTTAAGATTCCAGAGCGCAGTACTAACTTTACAATCGCTAAACCCGAAATACTTGAAACCGGTATTAAGGTTATAGACTTCTTCACACCTTTTGTTAAGGGTCGTAAGATTGGTATCGTCGGTGGTGCCGGTGTAGGTAAGACGGTTCTGACTATGGAGCTAATTAACAACATCGCTAAGTCAGGCAGTGGCCTATCGTTCTTTAGTGGTATTGGTGAGCGTATTAGGGAAGGGCATGAACTTTGGGACACTCTAAAAGAAAATGATCTACTTAAGAACACCTGCATGTTCTTTGCTCAGATGAATGAAAACCCTATTCAACGTTCATTGGTTGGAGTATCGGCTGCTGCTGCCGCTGAAGTCATAAGGGACGAGCAGCACAAAGACATCCTGTTCTTTGCAGATAACATGTATCGTTATGTCCAAGCTAAGAACGAACTTTCAACAATTCTTGATGAAGTACCCAGTGAAGGTGGTTACGAACCTACTATTTTCTCAGATGTTAAGGGACTTCAGGATCGACTAAGTTCTAACGAGAATGGCTCTATTACGTCAGTGCAGACAATTTACGTACCAGCTGACGATGTCTCTGATCCATCGGTGCAGTTTATTCAGCACGAGATGGATTCAATCATCGTGTTATCTAGAAAAGTTGCAGAGCAGGGGGTTAGGCCAGCTGTCGATCTTACCTTGACTACCTCTTCCCTGCTGACTCCAGAAATTGTTGGTGACCGACACTACTTACTGAGCGTTCAGGTCCAGGCTTTGCTACAGAAATATGAATCACTTAAAGGTATTATTGCCATTATTGGTGAAAACGAATTAAGCCCAGCTGATCGTAGCGATTACGCCAAAGCTAAGAGGCTAATAGAGAACTTCACGCAGAATATGTTTGTTATGACCAAACACAACGGCTTGCCTGGTGAATTCTTTAGTCGTGAACAGACGCTAAATAGCATAGAGGAAATTATCATATGAGCGACAACGACATAAATGAACTAGGTGTTATTAACCGAGAATTCGATAAACCGACTACCAAAAAAGACCAGCAGGAATCTCGAGTAGTTGAAGAGCTGTCATCACAAAGTAATAATCAGGTAACGATGGAAGTTAAAGTCGCTAGTCCTTTTACTCGCTACTATGATGGCCAAGCTTTCTCAGTTAGTGCCATAAATGCTACAGGTCCTTTTGACATCCTGCCAAAGCACCACAATTTTATGAGCCTGCTTCAACCTTGCAACCTAGTAATTAGGACAGCCAACGGAGACGAGAAGAAGCTTGATATTGCGGGCGGTTTGCTACACGTTAAGGCCGATAAGGTCACAGTCTTTCTGGATATATAGATATGCTTACGTCTGCTATAATAAGAGATGTAAAAATAGTTGTGAGCTATGAAACAAAAAGCTGAACCAGTTACTGCATCATTTAATACTCAGACCAAGACTGATAAGATCCTTCGCAAGTATTTAAAGAAGGCTACTATATTTGTTGTGGTCATAGTGGCCGTGCTTATAGCAGCTGTTATCGGTATTGAATATAAGGATAACCATGAGATAAAGACAAATGTCTGCTCCACTTCCCTTATAAAACAGTCCTACGTAAATCTATACAATAGGGCAAGCGGGCCCCTAGCTGATAACGCTAAAACTATACAGAGTCTTGATGGCTATCAGCGTGATCCAAACTGTATGTACATAATGACCGTCTACTATGTTCAAACATATAATATAACTAAGGCTAACAGCAGCTTAAAATTATTTAACACTGCCTATAGTGGCAGCGGTAATAAGCTCAATTCCCTTTTACAACAATATGCTAGCCCTACAACCCTAAAAGCGCTTGTAAATAGTTTAAATGCCACTGAGCAGCAGACCCAAAAGAACTTTCAAATGTTTTCACCACCATCATCAAAGGCATCAAGGGTACCAAAATCATGACATTTATGGATAGCAGATTAGTACCCAAACATAAGCCCTTATTTAGTATATTATTCATCCTAGCTTTAATGTGTTTTATGTTTCTATTTCACATACCTATGGCACATGCCAACCAGGGGCCTCAATCTAATGTTGGTTGGATACCACAGGATCAGCTTAATGCCATGAGTTCTCTTGACACCAATGGTTGTAAGGCGGGTGGTACGATGTGGGCACAGGGAGAATACCCTTGGATATATGAAGGTAGTTCAAATGTTGATGGTACAGCAGCAGCCCCGTTCGCAGCCACGGCAGGACAGAATATCCTACTTAATATATACGAGGAAACGTTTATATGTTTCTGGGGTACTAACCCAGGCTCGAACCCCTCAGTTAATATATTCGGCGGAAATGCTGCCCAGCCTCACGATTCTACAATCGATGCGGCTCCCTTTGGCCTAAGCTATGAGCCGATCCCGGAAGGTGACTGGCCAGGCGAGAACGGGCAACTACTGTCTAATCAAAGTAAGTTTCAGTTTGGGACACCTACCGCAAGTAAGGGCTCTGTGACTACCGGAATCTTGGGTAATAACCCGCAGGTTACAAACTTTGGTAACGGCTCACGTTATTGGGAGCCATATAACGGTAGTAGCTACTTTTACTACACGGCTCCTACTACACTAGGCTTACAACAGATCACCATAAACCTACCTATATATGGTGCCAGCCAATTTGCAGATCAACCATGTGCCACTGACTCTGGTGGTTTCTGTAGCACAGGTGCAGGCCCTCCGGCCGTTGGCGACGCTTGTGTTGGTTACAATGTTTTTGGTCAGCCAGGTGGAGTTATGGATACAAATTACTATGATGCTAACCAGATAAGTAGTGGCTGCTTACCGCAAATAGCATCATTCAATATATGGATTAACGTCACCAGTGCCTATAACAATACAGCTACTCTATCTGCCTATGGTTCAACACCTTCTAGCGGCTTGGTTACACGTGGTCAGACTCTACAATTCACTCCCGGCATGTATAACGTAGGAACTAATAGTGGACCTCCTACATATATAGAGCTCCATGCTTACTCAGGCTCAGGTGATGTTGGTAACGTTGGTTCAGTAGCAAATGGTGGAGACCCATTCCTCTATGTTGATGGATATAACTCGGGCTGTATGGCAAGCGGGGAGGGCTGCGTTCCACACTACTACTGGGGCCGCACCAGCGACCCCCCGGAACCACAAGCTTACTCGATTGTTGGCTACGGCCCAGCTAGCTATGCAGTCAGTACAAGTGCTACTCCAGGGGATCAGGTTTGTTTCCATACGGCTGTTACGCCAGCTAATAGCAATGGTGGTCCTGCCTACAGTAATCCGTTGTGTTACGGAGTTTACTCAGCCCTACAATGTACCGTTACGCCATCAGCAGCCAATCCATTACCTGGCCAACCATTTACTGTAACGGTTAGTATGGCTGCCACAACTGGTCCGGTACCTACAAATATTGCTAGTGATGGCACAATAAAGTTATTGATTAACGGTTCACCGTACACTGGTACGTATACGACTAATAGTAGCGGTCAAGCTGTTATTACTATTAATAACTTAGGTTATGGGCCATCTACTATACAAGCCAACTTTACTGCAGCTAATGGCTACGTTAGCAGTCCTAACTGTTCAACCCAGGTTACGGTAGCTGCCGCTCCTTACTTCCGAGCCTACGGCGGAGATGTTTCTAGCGGTGTAGACAGCAGATACCCAGTTAGTTGCTATGACACTTTGGATGGTGACATTAAAGCTAACAACCTTGGTGGCACCAATCCT
Source organism: Candidatus Saccharimonadota bacterium (assembly GCA_037200105.1). Taxonomy (GTDB): domain Bacteria; phylum Patescibacteriota; class Saccharimonadia; order Saccharimonadales; family UBA4665; genus JAJZKE01. The sequence continues at coordinate 86,654 of JBBCHN010000008.1, forward strand.
AACCTAGGGTCAGGAACTAACGAGGCAGCTTTGGCAACTGGTGGTATCTCCGGCTTTGTCAGTGGCCAGAATAATGCTTCCAACTTGTTTGCTATCCTAAACCCACTCACCTATGCCAATACGAACTCTCTTAATGGTAACTACATACCGACAGTTGGTACTTGTGGTGGCGTTACGGACTATTATAGTCAGGCTATGGATATGGCTCAGACTATTCAATCCGATGCTGGCGTAACGATAACTACTTCTTGTGCAAATATTGGAGCTATGGCAATAGCACCAGGGAATAGGTATATTTGCTACACAACTGGTAACGTAACTATCACCGGGAACATTACCTACAGTGGTTTAGCTGGAGCTACCGCAACCAATCTACCGAGCTTTGAGGTTGTAACCAAAGGTAATATCTATGTAAATACTCCTAGCGTAACGACCCTAACTGGTACTTACATAGCTGAGAATGGCAATCTCTGTGATACTGGCTCTAGCTGTGATATAGATAACCCACCAGCAGGTGATGCTACCTCCAATATATTTGGTGACAGATTAACAATTAATGGTACCTTTATTGCTAATCGTATAGCTCTTGGCAGAAGCAGTGGTAGCGTTAACGATGACGCCGCTAACGGCTATTCAGGTGGCAATGATCCCGCAACTGCAGAAGAGTTTGATTACTCACCAATTAACTGGCTAGCTCCAGGTGACCCAACTAGTTCACAAGTCGATGCCATTACTAGCCTACCACCAGTCTTTTAGCCCTAAATACCCGATAGCCTAAGTATATAAAGACGCTTATGTTTGCTATAATTAGTATGTTAAAACAGCTGTGAGCAATGAAACAAAAAGCTGATCTTGTAGTCTCTGACCTAAAACCAGAACATAAGACCAAGAAGTCTTCCCGTAACTACTATCCTGCCCTGGCAATCTTTGGGGTAGTAATAGTGGTATTAGCTTTTCTTTTTATACTAATTCATGGGCATAACGAAAGAAAAAATGCTGCCTATGTTATAAATGGTCAGATTACAACTAGAACCGAGGTTAATAGTCTAGCGGCTAGCGCCAAGCAACATGGGGTAGTCTCGAAGGTAGCTCAGCAGGATATATTGAAGTACTACAAAGAGACATACGTTGCCAAAGAACTAGATATAAACGTTTCAAGTAGTGAAATTAAAACGGCAGCCAGGAGCATGTTCTTAATAGCTCCAAGCAGCAGCCTGGATCCCTGGGAACATCTAGTTGGCTGGGAAGCAGCGTTTAGTAACGACATCAGTTTTGCAAAGTCTGGCGGCTATGAGGGCGGGATTCTATTCTTTCCATTTAATCAGCTGAGCGTTACGTTACTACAGGGCTATCCAAAGCCATCTGGATGGGGCAATGTTAGCGATATAGCAGCTGCTCAACAGTACGCTCACTCTCAAGCTGAGAGCTATTATAACCAACTGAGCAGCAACAAAATATCTCTAGATAACGCTACAAATAGCGTCTTATCTAACTCTAAGCTGCAGTTTGCCGGAACCAGTAATGGCAGCACCGAGTTTCAGGTCAATTTAGACGGTGTCAGCGGCGTCAGTACAAGCCTCAATTCTAGTCCACTAAATCCGGTAGCTATCAAAGTTATAAAGAGCTTTAATAAAGTTGGCCTTACACCTATAAATACCCAGACTGGTACATACCCAACGGTAGATGTTTATAATGGCGATACTAATATACCTATAGCCTATTACTTTATTGATATCCAGAAAGTTATAAAACCTGTTCCAAACATTGGCCAGACATATAGTAACGATATGGCAAAACTAAAGGTAGAGAACAATGTCTAGACTAATGAAGATAATTAAAATCCTAGTTATTACCCTAGGCATTGGTCTAGCCTTTGCTGTAGTAGGCTCTATAAAGCACCAAGGTGCAGTATTTGCAGATACTACTTGTGGCCAGAACGGTGAATGGGTCGGTGCTAATATTTCTGTGGAAGTAGAGAATTCATCTGGAGCAGTCGTTGGCTACTCTAGCAATTTCCAGTTCTTCGTAACAGCCTTAGTGCCAGTCGGATCTCCAGCAGTACCTTACTTAAACCAAACAGTTTTACTTCCAAGTGGTGCCAGCAACCCTGGTACAGACCAGGAACCAAGTAGTAACCCTAGCTACGATAGCTTTACCAGTTCGTCTATAAGTTCAATTGGACATACCAATAGCTGTAGTGTTAGCGGTTCTAATGAGCCAGTCTACGACTTCACCGATGGCTCTAATGGTAACGACTATCTTAATTGTTTGGGAGGGGCGACTCATCAAGTATCGCAGACTGAATCAGCCGCATTTGCTTTTACACCTGTATCTGTCGGTGATTTTCCGGCTGGCCAGTTTATTGGGGGAGCTACATACCTATGGCCATCCGCCTCACAAGATCTAAATAAGCAAAACTTTAATATTCAGTTTATATATCAAGAAAGTGGTGCTTATAGTAATGCCGCTGAATTATCCGCATATGGCAGTACCCCATCTGGCGGTAATATATCTAGAGGCCAGGTATTAAGTTTTGTCCCAGGTATGGAGAATACCGGAACTTCTGCAGCTCCTGGAACATCCGTAGAGTTCCGAGCTTACAGTAATTATCAAGATGTTAGTCAGTATGGTTCAGTTCCTGATGGTGATCCTTACGTATATAGTGATGGCTATAATTCAGGGTGTATGTCCAGTGGCGAGGGCTGTGTTCCACATTACTACTGGCTCAGATCGGAGAGTCCAGCTTATGGGCAGACAGACTGGAACGTCCAGTACCAGCCTTCCTCATATCAAGTTAATAACAGTGCCGGACCCGGAGATCAAATATGTTTCCATACTGCAGCTACCCCAGCAGACAGTAGTGGTGGAGCTGCATATAGCACTCCACTATGTTACTCGGTTTCCGTACCAGTAACATGTGCTGGTGGAGCGGCCACGGTTGATCCAGCATCACCACAACCAGGGCAAGCATTTAGTATTAGCTTTACCTTTGGCTCCTATCAGCCCAATGGTTCTCAGGGTAGCGTATCAGTACTAATCAATGGTAGAAGTTACGATGCAACCTATTCAGGTGGAGCGTGGAAGGTTACCTTTAATGGTGGTCTGCCTGGTTCGTATGGGACTAATAATATAACTTATTCATTCAACTCTAGTACTTCAGGGCTTGGTAGTGCCAGCGGATGTACAGGCCAATTCAGTATTGCGGCCAAGCCATACTTTAGAGTATTTGGTGGAGATGTTAGTGTCGGTGTAGATAGCAGGTACCCAGTAAGTTGTTTTGATAATACCAGCGGTTATATAGATAGCTTTAATAACACTACCCCTGGCTCCGGTAATGAAGGTGCTGGCACTACCCAGGCCTTACTTGCAACTGGCAGTGTTAATGGCTTTGTCAGTGGCCAGAGCAGCAATCTCTTTAGTGTTCTGGATCCACTAACGTTTGCTAATACATCAGGCACTTACGGTGGAAGCTATGTACCGACTGCCCAGACCTGTAGTACGGCTCAGGATTATTATTCTCAAGCTGCAAGTACGGCTCAGATTATTCAGTCTGACTCTGGCACTACGATCGCAACTTCTTGTGCAAATATTGGAGCCATGACTATTTCAACAGATAGTAGGTATATCTGCTATACCACTGGCAATGTTACTATCTCTGGAGATATCACCTACAATCTAGCTGGAGCTAATTCTGCTAACCTACCAAGCTTTGAGGTTGTAACTAAGGGTAACATCTACATAGATACCGATGTAAAAACCCTGACCGGTACTTATATAGCTGAGAATGGTAGTCTCTGTGATACTGGTTCAAGTTGTGATATAGACGTACCAACACTTGCCCAAGAGAACGCTAGCACTAAGAACGAGTGGGGCGATACTCTAACGGTTCGTGGCACTATAATAGCTAACAAGATAGACCTAGCTAGAACTAACGGTAGTTTAGCTAATGACACTATTACCATTAGTTCACCAACCGACCCAGCTGACTCAGAAGAGTTTGATTACTCACCAATTAACTGGCTAGCTCCAGGTGATATCAATAATCCACAAATTGATTCAATCACTAGTCTACCCCCAGTCTTCTAACAAGTAGGCACAGTAGCGGTAGCTTCTCCTGGGTAGACGGTAAAGCTTTTATCTATACACTGCGTAGATATAACGGGTTGACCAGGAGCACCATTGCCACAATAAGTATTGTCACAAACTCGCTCTTGTATACGCTTCAGCTGACCGGCAGCTTCACCAGTTGAGTCTATTAGTATCTGAGAGTTAGATATAGGCAAAGCTGGACCGGTAGATGTACTAGCAACACTTATAAATACTTCTATAGGTGCATAGACAGCTTGTAGGTGTAGATAGTATGTTGAGCTAGAGGCTACAGCTAGTTTTGCTGTGCATGAATACTGACCACTACCTGTGCCGCAGAGTACCCCAAATGCCTTATCTTGAGAAGCTGTGTCCGTTGCAACACTACCACTGGCCGAGGGGTTTTTGGTTGGTTCAAGAAATACAGATGTTGCTTGCGAGTTATATTGATTGGAAGCTAACTCACTACTTAAATTACCTCCTGAGAGCAAATCGGCCTGGATTACACCTGCGCTACAAGTGTTGGAGTTGTACTGACCTGTGGCATTACCAAGAGGAGAGAAAGAACCTGCACTAGAAGGACAGCCAGTAAAGCTTGGTGATGAAACACTAGTATCTTGCCAGCTAATCGTAATGTAGCTTAGCGGGGTTGTGGTAGTTATTGGTACAACTTGCGCTTGACCCGGTTGGATATCTTTCAATATTGAGGTTGGTGTTGAGTTAACGATCAGGCAGGTATATTCAACATTACTACCATTTATTTGGTTACTATTGGTGTTAGTAATGTAGACCTTACCAGTATTCGTCGAACTAGCACATTGGTTGCCAGTGGATTGGATTGTATTGGATGGATTCTTTATGTCATAGCTAACTACAGCGTAGGCATCATTGATGCCACTCTCAGCAGCATAATATGCCTGGGTAGACTCACTATTTGCGGTAGAGTTCTTTTGTTCGATTCGAGAATCTGTGGCAAAAGCTATGACGATTAGGCTAATAATAACGATAGTGACTAGAGTTACAACGAAAGAGGCATAGCCTGATTCTGATTTAGTTAGTAGCTTTAAGTATTTTTTAATCATAAGCCCTTAATTACCTGTTATACGTGAGGTTACTGTTGTTGTCAAAGTCGATACGGCACAGAAGTTACTGTCTGAACCGCTCTGACACTGGTAGCCGTACTTATAATTACCAGCTGGTGGATCACCTTGGTTTGTAAGATCATGTATCAGGCTGTTGCCAGAAGTACCACTGACAGAATAACCAACCTCAATGCTTATAGTATAAACGTAATAACCATTTACGGTACTTTGAGATATGTTCAGATAACCTAGACGTTCATTCTTGGACATTAAACTGGCTGCACCGGCAACGGTGACCGTAACAGGCGGTGATGGACAACTACCTGAATATCTAATAAATATTGGCGTACTTGTACTTTGAACCTGGTCTAACTGGTAGATGTAAACATCGTTACCTATACAGAAGAAGAAGGTGTCATTGCCAGGGTTAAGACTTGTCATACTACTAACACTGAAAGGCGGTTGATTAAACTGAATATCTTGGCTTATATCATTTAAGATACTTCTGGCCGTCTGTTGAGTTTGACCCTCCACTGATCCTTTTATGTAGGTACTGCTGATCCCAATTATGGTCGTTGTGGTAATAAGTAGCAGAATCGTAAAGACAGCCGTAGCTACCATCAGCTCAATAATTGTAAAACCACGTTCAGTTAATTTCTCAGTTAATTTCATTAAGTCTCAACCCTATAGTAAAGATCTACCTCATCATTACCGCTACCCAGTGCCGGCCAGGTTACGCTAACCTTATAACTGTCTAGAGGTATGCCGGAGGGAGTCTGCGTCTGATCGACATAGGTTGACGATGGGCAAGCTCCTGACGGGCAGGTTATCTTAACGTTGTAGCAATAATCCACGCTATCACCACTCATACAGGTTGACTGGCCTGAATAGATTGTTGATGAACCACCACTCATATAGCATGGCCCTGTGGGGGTTAAGTTTGCGCCTGAGTTTTGGATACAATCACCATTAGCCGTAAAACTCTCTCCCTGAGTCAGGACATATGTACGCAAGGCTTCTACTTGTGCTTGAGCGACAGTCAGAGCTTCACTATGTTCCTGTGCATCACGATCATTTCTAAATGATTGGTTAGCCGTGTAATATGCTCCACCAAGAACTAAGGCTAGAATTGCCATAGCAATAAGAACTTCAACTATTGTATCGCCATTTTCTTTTTTAAATAGTTTTCTTAACATAATTATTACCCACCGTTATTTTAAACACATCCACTGTTATTATATATTTGATCGCTAACAGCCGTTATATTACCTGCTCCACCAATTGAGAATAGCGCAGACTTACTATCACTAGTACCGCTATCTACACATATTTGCAGAGTCGTTGGATTAATTGCAGTCCGATTACCACTAATACAAACGGTATTTGTACCACAATTTGTAATACGACCACCACTAACATAGGTGGCTATAGATGTTGGTGTTGCAGTTGGGCTGTATGAATCTATTGGGAATAGTTCAACATGCGATGAGCCTGAGGACAGGGCACTGCCTTCGCTATCCGCAAAGCTGGTAAAGCTAAATATACCGATAGCACTGGTATTAGTGTTGCTAGAATCAACTGTTAAGCCAAATGGTAGAATCGTACTTTGGTAATCACTATAGTTACCGCTTATATAAGTTTGGGTTTTGGCATCAGTAAAATTAGTTGTAAAAGTTGGGTTTGGTAATGCCGTATTACAGGCAGTGTAAGTACAACCAAATACAGGGATAAGGTAGAAGTTCTGTTGACCAGCCGGATTGGTGCCAAAGCCTATAATTTCACCAATCGCTGAGCAACCAGGATCAACATTAAAGCTAGAGCCAAGAGAAACAGCTAGGCCTGATGCTGAGGCCGAACAGTCAATATACTGACCGTTAACCTGATTTTGAAAATTACCATCAGCAACATTAGATAGGGCTTGATTAAGGTCGGACTTTAGAGTGCCAACTGAAGTTTGAAATTCTGTTTGTTGTTGTTTACCGCTCATTGCGCCTATCGCTAGGATAAACATTAGACCACTGACGGCTAGAAATATCATTGTTTCAACAATAGTAAATCCAGCTCTGGTCTTAGACCTGGCGTTCATAGCCCCAATTATAGCATATGCACTATGAATAAACAGTGGTAGAAAAATGGACTTTTCGGGTTAATATTAAATAATGGCTAAAAAGGTTTATGTCGGTTTGTCCGGTGGCGTAGATAGTTCCCTAACCACTGCTTTACTAAAAGAGCAGGGATATGACGTCACGGCTGTATATATGAAGAACTGGACTAAGGATATTCCAGGCTTTGTTTGCCCATGGCTTGAGGACTACCAGGATGCTAAGAAAGTAGCCGTTAAACTTGGTGTTCCATTTAAACTTTACGACTTTGAAAAACAGTACAGACAAAAGGTTGTCGACTATCTAATAGACGGATATAAAAGTGGCATTACTCCTAACCCCGATATAATTTGTAACCAAGAGATTAAGTTCAAACTATTCCTGGAAACAGCACTGGAGGACGGGGCAGACCTAATAGCTACTGGTCACTATGGTCGTGTTAAAGACGGCCACTTACTTAGGGCTAAGGATGTAAGCAAAGACCAAACCTACTTCCTATATAGAGTTAACCCTGAAGCTCTAAAAAAGGCTCTAATGCCAATAGGGGACATGCTAAAAACTGAGGTTAGGGCAGAGGCTAGGAAAAGAGGACTTCCAACAGCTAATAAAAAAGACAGCCAAGGCATTTGTTTTATAGGCAAGGTAGGTATTAAAGAATTCTTGTTAAACGAACTAGGCCCCCAATCACCCGGTGATATAATTGACGATCAGGGTAAGGTGATTGGCAGACATGATGGTGCTATCTTCTATACTATCGGTCAACGTCACGGTCTAAATGTTGGTGGTGGACTTCCCTACTACGTTACCGGTAAAAACGTAGCCGATAACCAAGTCTTTGTAACAACTAAGTTAGACGACGACAATCTTTGGACACGTGAACTAAACTTAGCCAAGTGGCATTGGACCTATCCAGACTTTGATTTATCTAAAGTTAAACTTAGTGCCGTAACAAGATATAGGGCAAAGGCTGTCCCATGTACCGTAGAAGTAAAGGGCTCTAAAGCCAAAGTTATCCTAAGGGAACCAGCCAGAGCTATAACTCCTGGCCAGTCAACAGTTATCTATGCAGATAGCAAATGTATTGGCGGCGGTATTATTGTCTAGTTAACGCTACTGCTTGCGTTAGTTAAACCATTGTAGTTAAGTAATAAATTATGAGCACAACACCAGAGACTAGAGTAAGTGATATTGGCAATGATTTACTAGCAATCCAACTAGCTTATCTAACGTACCCGAGCAGAAAAGAGGCTAATCGTACTATCACTACATTCGATATATGTAGTCGTACCCGAAAATTTAATAAGCCTGGATACAATTTCCTAGACGACGGTCTAGCTACAACCTGGACAACTGAAGGATGGCTTGAATATAGGTCGCACAGGTTGATAGTCCCAACGGTTGGTGATGAGTTTAGGTATCACCGTGAACCTTTTGGAGTCGACTGTCAATCTATTGGTAGCGAGAGAGTTAATGTCGTAGGAGCTGAAGCAATTGCTGCTGTAATGATTGGTAAAACCGATGAAGTAGGTGAAGGTCTCATACAAATTCGAAACGATGTATGGGGTATGGCCGTGGATAATTGGCAAGGACTAGTGACTGGTACATACAGAGCTCAACGCTGTTAAGAATATAGAAGGATAACTCCCAATCTGTTAAACTGCTTGAT
>JBBCHN010000009.1:0-40589 GCA_037200105.1 Candidatus Saccharimonadota bacterium
ATGGCTAAGAAATCTATTATCGCCCGAGACGAAAAGCGTAAGAAGATGATTGCGCAGTACGCTGCTAAGCGAGCTGAGCTTAAAGCCTTAGGAGACCAAGAAGGTCTAGCTAAGCTTCCTCGTAACTCATCTAGGACCAGGCTAACCAACCGTTGTATAGAAACTGGCAGGGCCAGAGGCTACATGCGTCAATTTGGTTTGTCTCGTATATCATTCCGTGAACACGCCTCAAAGGGTGAAAATCCCAGGCATAACTAAGTCCAGCTGGTAAAGAAAGGAGATAACTTTGAGTACACTAACTTCAACCGATCCAATAGCAGATATGTTAACTCGTATTCGTAATGCTATTGCTGTTAATAAGACAGAAATTAACTTGCCACACAGCAACATAAAAGAGGCTGTAGCTAAGCTATTGGTTGAAAATAACTTTATCGACGGACTACGGGTAGAGGGAGATAAGATCTCCAAGAGCTTAGTATTAACCCTAAACCAAGACCACGCTAACGCTAGAATTACTGAGATCACCAAGCTATCCAAGCCAGGACGACGTACCTACGTTAATGCCCGGGAGATTCCAACAGTTAAGCAAGGCCGAGGCATAGTCATCATATCAACATCCAAAGGCGTCATGTCTGGCGATCAAGCCAAGAGTGAACACGTCGGCGGTGAATTAATCTGTCAGGTGTATTAAAGATGAGTCGAATTGGCAAAGTACCAATACAAATTCCCGCTGGCGTAACTGTTGAAATTGGTAAGGACGTCATTACTGTTAATGGTCCTAAGGGTAGTTTAAGTCAGTTCACATTGCCTGGTATTACGATCAAGCAAGAAGACAATAACCTAATTATTGAACGAGACAGCGACGACCGTATCCTAAGGGCAAGGCACGGCCTAATGCGCAGCCTAATAAACAACCTAGTAGTTGGGGTCAGCGAAGGCTTTTCTAAGAAGTTAGAGATCAATGGCGTTGGCTACAGAGTTAACCTCCAGGGCCAGGTCTTAAAATTAAGCGTTGGTTTATCTCATGAGGTTACCTATAATATCCCCTCAGGCGTGACTTTAGCTGTTGAACAGAATGTTATGACAGTCAGTGGTATCGACAAGCAACAGGTGGGACAAGTCGCTGCCGAAATTAGAGCCGTTAAGAAGCCTGAACCATATAAGGGTAAGGGCATTAAGTATGAGAACGAACGTATTATCCGTAAGAGCGGTAAAAGCGGTAAGGAAAAGTAGATGAATAGTTTAAGTCACAAATTAGCTAATAGAAACAGACGCAAGAACCGAGTTAGGTCTGTAGTTCGTGGTAGCCAGGACAGGCCTAGACTATCTGTTAACGTTAGCCATAGGCACATTACAGCCCAGATTATCGACGACGACAAGATGCGAACCCTTGTTTATTCAACAACCGTTGGCAAAAACAACCTACCAATTAACATGACCGAGCGGGCCAAATGGGTAGGTAGCGATATTGCCAAAAAAGCTAAGGCTAAGAAATGTAACACTGCAGTATTTGACCGAGGTAGCAAGCTCTACCACGGTCGAGTAGCTGCCCTAGCTGATGCCGCTAGAGAAGCAGGATTGGAGATATAAATGGCAGAACCTACGACAAACCAGACAAACCAAAGACCACAGCGGGGTAAACGGCCAGTCAGGGAAAACCCTGAGGAGAAGCAATTTGATGAGAGAACTGTTCAGATTGACCGTGTCGCTCGAGTCGTTAAAGGTGGACGAAGATTTAGATTTAGAGCACTAGTAGTAGTTGGTGACCGTAAGAATCGTGTAGGCGTCGGTAGTGCCAAGGGTGCTGACGTTACAGCTGCCGTTACTAAAGCTACTGAAGTCGCTAAGAAGCACTTTATAACCGTCAGTCTATACAAAGGCACTTTCCCTCACGAAATTGAGACTAAAGTTAGTGGCGCTAGGATCCTCCTAAAGCCTGCTAGCCCTGGTACTGGTATTATTGCCGGTGGTGTAGTTAGAACAGTTCTAGAAGTAGCTGGTGTGTCTAACGCTCTATCTAAGTCATTTGGTTCATCAAACAAGACAAACATTGCCTATGCCACTATTAAAGCTCTTGAGGAACTTGAGCCTGCCAGTAACTGGGTAACTAGAAAGAATAAGCCTGAGGCCAAGAAACCAAAAGTTAAAACTGCTAAGGAAGCTAAATAATGAAGTATCACGAACTAACTACAGCCCCTAAGAAGTCACCCAAGCGAGTTGGTCGTGGTATATCTGCTGGACAGGGTAAGACTGCTGGTAGAGGCACTAAGGGGCAATTATCTAGAACTGGCTCTAAAAAGAAACCAGGCTTCGCTGGTGGTACTAACCCAATAATGCAGCAATTGCCAAAACTACCTGGCTTTAAATCATATAGACCTAAGGCTGAAATTGTGACTATAGGTCAAATTGAAGCTATAAAGGTTAAAGCTATCGACGCTAACGTTTTATTTGAGCACAAGCTAGTTAGTAGCCCGTTTGTTAGGATAAAACTGCTATCTGACGGCGAACTAAAGAGCGCTAAGACCGTTAAGCTACCTGAAGCCAGCAAGGGAGCGGTTGATGCTCTAGCTAAAGCTGGTGGTGGTTTTGAAAAAGTACAGAGATTACAACAACAAAAAAAGAACTCTGACAGCAAGTCCTAAATCTGTTAGACTAGTTTATAATTAGCTAAAACGAGTTTTGTAAGAGGGAAATAAACTAAGTTAATGAATTGGAAAATAATTGGGCGAAGTTTAGGCCACAAAGATATGCGAAAGCGTATCCTAGCGGTCCTTGGTATCCTCTTAGTTTTTAGAATTCTAGCTCAACTTCCCGTACCTATTGCTGACGCTCAGACCTTCCACCAAGTCCTACAGAATCTTTTTAACTCCAAGAATAGCCCACAACTACTTAGCTTTATTAACGTCCTATCTGGTGGTGCTCTAGCTAACTTCTCAATAATGATTGCCGGCCTAGGCCCATTCATTAATGCTTCGATTATTATGCAGCTTCTGACTAAGGCTATACCGAAGTTAGAGGCCCTACATAAAGAGGGTGAATTTGGTCAAAAGAAGATAAACCAATACACCCGTATGCTAACTTTCCCTTTGGCTATAGTTCAATCTATCGGCTCAATATTCCTAATTAGGCAAGCAGCCCAGAGTCTAGGTGGTACAGCCTCCTTATCTGGCCATACTTCAATAATGCAGTGGGTACTAATGGTTTCAGCCCTAACAGGGGGCTCAATGCTACTTATGTGGCTTGGTGAGCTAGTTACCGAACAGAGTCTAGGTAACGGTATCTCGCTAATAATTACCGTTGGTATAGTTAGCCGTCTGCCAGCTAATATCCAGAGTATTATTGGCTCTGTATTAGATGGCAAGCCGCACTGGAGAATGTTTGGACACAGTGTAGCTATCAACAAGCAGACCCTAATATATTCGGTGGTAATCCTGGTTTCTATTATAGTACTGACCTGGCTGGTGGTGATGTTAAACGAAGCGGCCAGGAACTTAACGGTCAATTATGCTAAACGTGTGCAAGGCAATAGAGCCTATGGAGGCGTGACGACGACACTACCCGTTAAGCTAATCACAGCTGGGGTGGTACCGATAATCTTTGCGGTGGCCTTCTTAAGTGTGCCTAGCTTTGCTGGTCAGCTGCTGCAGGGCATGCACTCAGCACACTGGGCTAAGATAGGTGCCGATCTAGTTAGCTGGTTCCAAACACCATCGGCAACTACCTTCCATACCGAGGGTTGGATTGCCTATATCTATCCGGTAACCTATTTCCTACTAGTCTTTGTCTTTACCTTCTTCTACACCAGTATTACCTTTAACTCCACAGAGATTGCCGAAAACCTACACAAACAGGGTGGCTTTATTGAGGGTGTACGTGGTGGGGAACAGACTGAGAAGTATCTTAGCCGTATAGTTAACCGATTAACGCTATTTGGTGCTTTAAGCCTTGGAATACTTGCTCTACTACCGATTATTGCTCAGTTATTCGTATCTGTTAGCATAACAATTGGCGGTACTAGTGTTCTTATCTTGGTATCCGTAGCCCTTCAGACCCTGCGAGCCGTCGAATCTAGGGCCCTAATGGTAACTTATGATCAGTATTCTCAACCTGAGTTCTTCTATGAACCAGAGACGGCTGTGGAAGCTGCAGGTGGTGGTGGCGAGCTGCGATTTGTCCCAAGACTCCTAAAACGTAAACCTCGCAAGAAGTAATTTGCTTTATTTGTTAGTTTATTACCATAAGCATTGACATTTTAAACGTTAGAGTATATAATACCTATTGCACTGTTGAGGTGGGGATAATTACAACCCTGATTAGGTGCAGTTAAGGAATTACAATAATGAAGAAAATATCACTTGCTATTACAGCATTAAGCGCAGTTCTACTAGTTTCAGCCAGTAGTGCGTATGCCTGTGCTCCTAACAAGCAGACTGGCAACCATACTACTTCTACTAGTAAACCTACAACAAAACCTTGCCCAACACCTACTAAGCCTGTAAGTAAACCTTGTCCTCCAACACCAGCTCCTACTAAACCATGTCCTCCTAGCACTCCGACCACACCTACTACACCAACCCCAACTCCTACACCTACAGTAACTACTCCTACTCCAACACCAGTTAGTACTACTCCCGTAGCTCAGACTCCTGTAACTACTCTAGTAAATGCAGGTCCTGGTAACGTTATTGGTATATTTGCCGGTATAACTGTTGCTGGTGCCCTAATGCACAGCCTGTTCATCCGAAAATTTGCCCGATAACATAAACAAATACTTGTCTAAAAGCCTGTAGCCATTAATTTGGTTGCAGGCTTTTTAGATTGTCTAGGCAATATACCCTACAAAGCAAGTAGTAACCCCCGTACTGCTTATGCTTGATGTTGAATATTAAAACTAGTAGAGTTGGCTTATGACACAAGGAGAGACTCCGCACATATCAAGTGAGCCTTTGATTCAAGACGGAGACTTTGATAATGTATTTAACCCACGTTTAGTAGACGCTATTGTGCCCACCTATGTAGACTCTCTGTCACGTAGCGTAAATGATAATGTGTTGGAAGGGAAAGAGCAGGCCGTACTTGAAGTAGCTCCTATGTACGACTTTGGTTGTATGGATACTTACGTTGCTCGAATGCGGGTAGCTCATGTATTTCAGGATTTGGGTTTCGAAACTGAAGAATACTACAAACCACCAGAGGATGATGGTAATGGTAACTACGGCCTTACGGTTTACTGGGGTCAAGAAGCTGAGAGCAGAAAGCCTAAACCACATGCTCCAGCCGATGTACAATCCAGTATTTCACCCTTAACACACCCTAGAGAGAACTATGTACCACCGGAGGTTGAACCAAATCCTGTTGAAATGGTAGTTTCCGATGGATCACCTGAAGCTAGAGCATTCAAAGGTTTGATTATTGGTAGAGACAGAGTTACTGGTAAAACTGTATTCTCTCAAGGCTAGAACGCTAGCAAACAAAGACATTTAAAATAACCCTTTACACGCCCCTGTAATAACTGATATACTAATCATCTGTTATATTTATGGCCGCCAACAAGGAAGTAATCGAGTTAAATGGGACTATTGTTGAGACCCTTCCTGGTACTCAATTTAAAGTCGAACTCGAGAACGGTCATAAGATTATAGCTCATGTCGCTGGCAAGATGCGTAAACATTACATACGTATCGTACCCGGGGATAGCGTGACGGTTGAACTGACACCTTACGATCTTACGAAGGGTCGAATAACCTACCGCAAAGGATAATAAATTAAGCAGAGTGTCATTACTTTGTATGAAGGGCAATGATCCGTATGAAAGTACGTGCTAGTGTTAAGAAAATATCTCCCGACGACAAGATTGTTCGTCGTAAGGGACGTATTTACGTTATAAACAAGCTCAAGCCGAGACATAAGCAGAGGCAAGGTTAATGGCTAGAATATCTGGTGTAACAATTCCAAACGACAAGCAACTCTGGATTGCCCTAACTTATGTTCATGGTCTTGGAAGAAAGTCTAGCTACGACATCCTAGAACAAGCTAATGTTGAGCCTACAACTAGAGTTAAGGACTTAACTGATCCTGAAATATCCCGAATACAAGAGATTATTAACAGCAACTATATAGTTGAAGGTGAACTTCAAAGAATTGTTAGCGGCAACATTAAGCGACTTAAGGACATTAAGTCCTACAGAGGCATCAGACACGCTGCAAATCTACCTACCAGAGGACAAAGAACTCGTACTAATGCCCGAACAAGGCGTGGTAAGAAGGTTACCGTAAGTGGTACAGCTAAGAGAGTAGCTTCTAAGACTTAACCCAAGGATATATATGGCAGAAACTGATGTAATTGAAAATAAGGACGAAATAGTAGAGGCTCCTAAGACCCCGGAGACTGAAGCTCCAGCTGCTAAGGCTACTAAGCGGAAAAAGAAAGCTAAACGTAGCGTTCCAGCAGGACAGGTCCATGTCATGGCAACCTTTAATAACACTATCGTTAGCTTTACAGACCCTAAAGGTAACGTACTGACTACCTCTAGTGCTGGTGCTAACGGCTTTAGAGGCTCTAAAAAGGGCACAGCCTATGCAGCTCAAGTTGCTGCTGAAAATGCCGGCAGAAAAGCTAAGGATCAGTATAGCGTTGCTAAAGTTGATGTTTTTGTTAAAGGTATTGGTCTAGGCCGTGATTCTGCAGTTAGAGCTCTCTCCAACCTAGACATTCAAGTAGAGAAATTAACTGATGTAACTGGTGTACCTCACGGTGGTGTTAGACCCAAGAAAGCTAGGAGAGTCTAGATGGCAAGAGATAGAAGCTCAATTGTTAAACAAAGCCGCCGTGAAGGCTATGCTTTGCATCCTAAAGCTCACAAAGCCCTAGTTAAGAGATCCGTTCTACCTGGTCACAATAACTCAGCCAGACCAAACACTAGCCGTGGTAGCCAATACTCTATTCAACTTCGTGAGAAACAGAAGGTTAAGAGACTATATGGTCTACTTGAGAGACAGTTTAGAAAGACTATGAACGAAGCTAGTCGCACTAAAGGACAATCTGGTGAAGCCTTGTTACAGATGCTAGAACAACGAGCAGATAACGCCGTATACCGAGCAGGTTTTGCAGTAAGTCGTAGAGCCGCCCGTCAGCTTATGAGCCATGGACATTTTGAATTAAATGATCGAAGAGTAGATATTCCATCGATTCGTTTGAAACCAGGAGACAAGCTAGTTCTTCGAGCTGCTAGTCTTAAGTCCGGCTACTTTAAGAACTTAGATGAAGTTTCACCAGCACCTGCAGAAATTCCTGGCTGGCTTAAAGTTAATCGTAAGAAGGTTGAAGTCAGTGTCACTGGTGTACCCGCCAGAGATGACGCTGAAGCCGATATAAATGAACAGTTAATCGTTGAATACTATTCGCGTTAAAGGAGGTTTTTAGTATGTCAAACATTATCCACACACCAGGCATCGTCAACGTTGATGATCATAGTGTTAATTCAGCGACCTTTACCATCGAGCCATTGCACAGTGGCTACGGTATGACCCTAGGTAACTCGCTGCGAAGAGTATTACTATCCAGTATCGCCGGTGCTGCCGTTACGGCATTCAAGATTGAGGGTGTGGCTCATGAATTCACCGACGTTAAAGGCGTAAAAGAAGACGTAGTCGACATCATGCTAAACCTAAAAGGCATTCGCTTTAGAGTTTATGGCCAAGAACCTCAAACTCTACGTATTGTAAAAACTGGCAAAGGCCCAGTTACAGCTAAAGATATTGAAACTAATGCTGATGTTGAAATTGTTAACCCAGAACACGTTATTGCAACAATCGATGACGCTAAGACTAAGTTAACTATTGATCTTCAGGTTGAAATTGAGAGAGGCTACCGAACAATCGAGGAAGGTACTCTAAAGAAGCCTAGCGATATGATCGCTATCGATGCCATCTTTAGCCCAGTTCTAAGAGTTAGATATAAGGTTGAGAACACTCGTGTTGGTCAAGTTACAGACCTAGATAAGCTACTACTAACTATTGATACTGATGGCACTATCACTCCTCGTGATGCTTTTGAGGAAGCTGCAGCTATCCTAGTTAATCAATACACAGCATTAGCTGGTAAGACTAGAGTAGTAGTTAGCGAAGCCGTCGATCACGCCATTGGTGAGAAGGCTACGATAGTGCTATGGGTGGTGACGAAATGTCAGCTCTTAATACTTCAATCGAAGATTTAAACCTGTCTGCTCGAACTACTAATGCGCTGATCAACAACGACATCCACACTATCCGAGATCTATTTGCCCTAAACGACGCTGAACTTAAGGACCTTAAGGGCTTTGGCTCTAAGGCACTTGATGAAGTTAAAGAGAAATTAGCAGAATTGGAACTTTAGAATGCACAGGCACGGCTATCAAGGTAGAAAACTACACCGAGAAAAAGATCAGAGAAGAGCCTTAATAAAAGGTCTTGCTGACTCATTAATTAAATATGAGTCTATTGAAACAACCCTACCTAAAGCCAAAGAAGTAGTGCCATACATGGAAAAGCTAATAACTAAGGCTAAAAAGGGTGATCTACATAACCGAAGACAGATTATTAGCTCACTTCAGACTATTGAGAGTGCCCACAAACTAGTCGATGAGCTAGCTCCAAGAATGAAGGGCCGAACCAGCGGACACCTAAGAATTAAAGTATCGACCACTCGTCGTGGAGATAACGCTCAGCTAGCTGTCGTTAGCTTTGTAGATGAAGCTAAGCAAACAGGCGATAAATCTAAGACTGAACCTAAAGTTGAAGCTGAGCCTACACCTGCGGCTAAGCCTAAAGTAGCTACAAAGACTGCCGCTAAGCCAGCTGCTAAAAAGAAAGTGGAGGCCAAAGTATGAAAACCTATTCAGCCAAGCCTAGTGACGTAAAACGAGTCTGGTACGTTATAGACGCAGCCGGCGCCCCACTGGGTAGAATCTCTAGTGTTGCTGCCCAACTTCTTCTTGGTAAGGGTAAGCCTGAATTTACTAAGCACATTGATGTTGGTGATTACGTTATTGTTATTAACGCTAAGAACTTAGTTGTAACTGGCAATAAACTAGAGGACAAGAAGTACTATCACCACAGTGGCTTCCCAGGTGGGCTAAGAGAACGATCTCTAGCCGAACAACTGGAGAGAGACCCAACCAAGGTTATCCAACACGCTATTCGTGGTATGCTACCAGTTAACAAACTACGAGATGAGCGATTAAATAGACTGAAGATCTATGCCGATAGTGAACACAAGCATGAGCCTCAGAAGCCCGTCACATTAGAAATTGGAGCAAACAATGGCAAGTAACAGATACTTTTACGCATTAGGACGAAGAAAAAGCTCTACAGCTAGAGTAAGACTTCTAAAAGGCAAGGGTAATATTGTAATCAACGGCAAAACTGCCGAGGAATACGTTAGTGCCAGCAAATACCTAATGAACAAGCTAAACCAACCCTTTGGTGCTCTAGATATCTCCAATGACTTTGATATATCAGTAGTTGTATCAGGTGGTGGTCCTAATGGCCAAATAGAGGCTATAAGACTTGGTATATCTAAATGTCTAACCCTTCTAAACGAAGACTACAAGCAAACCCTAAAACGAGCCGATCTACTTGGACGAGATTCCAGAGAGAAGGAACGTAAGAAGTTCGGTCTTAGAGGCGCACGTAAACAACGACAGTTCACTAAGCGTTAGTTAGCATTTACAGATAAAACAAGTTTAATATCTACTGAGATTGTTGACTTTTACTCTACATGCGTGTAAAGTCTGTTTGTAATGAGTCAAATTAGTAAGCACACATCATATTGGATGACCTACACTTCCGTGGCGGTTTATTCTGTGCGCTTCTAAAACATAAATACTAAGCTCGTTGATTAAACCGCCACATTGTGACGGTTTTTTAATTTCACTGACTAATTAACAAGAAAGAGAACTAATAATGACATGGAAAAGGCTAAATCAATTGAAATAGATACATTAAGTAAAGAGTTGCAAGAAGGGCCCTAGCTCATCTAGAGCAACGGACAATACCTTTACCTGCATGAGTTACAAGTTTAATCTACCATCAGATTACTTTGTAGCTATTGACGATAGAACTGTAACAAGTAGTAGAGATACTAGTGAATCTGAGCATTCTACCAGCGCCTTTATGCACTACACCGTTCCGGTAGAAGATGAGACTATATGTGGTCATAGACTAGCTCTATCTACCATATATAATCACAGCCAAAGAAAGCTGTCTGGTATTCAACTTGTTCCAACTAGCAACCTACCATCTTTTCGAATTGCCATATGCAGCAACAAGCAGTAACCGAGAGTTTAGTTGAATTAGCTAAGCAAACGTACGACTTTATAGATGATAGTGAGGATAAACCATACCTACAAGGCCACTACCGGGTAGATGGAGAACAACTGAGTGGTGATCTAGAGGTCTCCTTGTACACACTCATCTCTGGCATTAACAGTGCCCTAGCCAACGGAACTTACCACGTACGTAAGTGCCGATCAGTAACCGGCGATAGTGGGATGGCATGGATTGAGGCTAATGAAATAACTGGACCAGAAGAGTACCTTAGGGCACCAAGCAGCCTAACATCACGGCTACTTGCAAAAACCAGTGACGAAGGCCTTGAGCATAGCTTCGTACAGCTAGACGACGGCAGCTTCGAGATAAGGACCGTAATATCTGAATTTGGTGAAAGATACAGGGGTTATCGAACATTCAAGCCAGATGGATACGATAAAGATGGTAAGGTTCTTGCTTTAGTATTAACTATAGTGAAGTACTAGAGAAAGAAGCCGAGGATAGAGCCTATGGTTTATTTGTTCAACAGTGGAAAAACTCACCTAATACTAGGTAGGGTAATAGGGGCTTCTTAGGATATAATAACCATGAATATGTCTAAACCAGTCATCCTAACGGGACTAAGAGCCAATAACGATCTTCATATCGGTAACTACTTTGGTGCCTTGCTGCCACTTGTAGATATGGCTACCAAAAGAGCAGACGAATATGATGTCTATTTAATGCTAGCCGACCTTCATAGCTTTACAACACCAATTGAACACAGTGCACTTCAGGCCCAAATAAAAGAGAACCTGAAGGTCTATGTTGCAGCAGGCCTACCTCTAGATCACCAAGGCGTAAGACTATTTAGACAGAGCTATGTTCCAGCACACAGTGAACTTACCTGGATACTAGACTGCTTTACAGGTATGGGTGAGTTATCCAGGATGACTCAGTTCAAAGATAAGTCTAGCAAGATAACTGAGGATAGAATTAATGTTGGGTTATTTAACTATCCAGTTCTAATGGCCAGTGACTATCTATTATATGGTGCTAGCTATGTGCCTGTTGGGGATGATCAGACTCAGCATCTTGAGTTGGGTCGAGACATAGCTGGCCGCATAAACAACCAGTTTGGTGATATATTCACCATACCAAGACCTGTAAAAGAGCAGCATGAATTCTTTGGTAAGGATCAAGGACTTAGAATAAAAGATCTAGCTGACCCAACTAAGAAGATGAGTAAGAGTACTGAGAGTGAGCGTGGTGTCATATTCCTAAACGAGGATCCCACTCAAGCAGCTCAGAAGATAATGTCAGCCACAACCGATAGTGTTGGAAGTATTAATTTTG
Organism: Candidatus Saccharimonadota bacterium; assembly: GCA_037200105.1. Classification (GTDB taxonomy): domain Bacteria; phylum Patescibacteriota; class Saccharimonadia; order Saccharimonadales; family UBA4665; genus JAJZKE01. Next base: position 11,644 of record JBBCHN010000009.1, read on the forward strand.
ATCAGAAAAACAGCCTGGCATAGCTAACTTACTGCAGATACTGTCTTTGCTATCCGCTACTCCACAGCAGGAGACAATTAGTAGTTGGCAAGGTAAGTCCAACTACGGTGAGCTAAACAAGCCGTAGCCGATGCTACCTCTAAATTCCTAAGTGACTTCCAGACTAAACTATCTACTGTCAATAACGACGATATAACCAGACATTTGGAATCTAGTGAACAAGCGATGAACACTCAAGCTAACGAGACGCTATTAAAGGTCCAACGAGCTGTTGGCCTAAGGACATGAACGAAGACGAAACGAGCCGACTAGACGTTGCCGTCCAGAAACAGCTTAGTGATGTAAGCCGTGCCTCAGCAGCCAAGCTAATAGAGGGTGGCTACGTAAAAGTAAACTCAAAAGTTAATACCAAGACTTCACTTAAAGTTAGACCTACGGACAAGATAGCTGTAAATTACGACTTTAATGCAGTTAAAGATCCCTAAAATATCCATCCCTGTTATATACGAGAATGATGATCTTATTGTCATAAATAAACCCATTGGGGTATTAAGTCACTCTAAAGGTGCTTTTAACCCAGAGGCAACTGTTGCTACCTGGATGGAGGATAAGTACAAAGATGAAAAAAACGAACGATCAGGCATAGTTCATAGGCTAGATAGACTAACCAGTGGCATCATGATTACCTCTAAGACTGACGAGGCTACCAAGTGGCTACAAAAACAGTTCTCAACTCGCAAGGTAAAGAAGACTTACATAGCTATAGTTAGCGGTCACTTAAGCCACCCTCAGGCCATAATTGATCTACCAATTGAACGTAATCCTAAAGCTCCTCAATCATTTAGAGTTGGGGCAGGTGGTAAATCCGCTCTAACCGAATATACGGTTTTAGACACAAACGATAAATTTAGTCTTATCGAACTCAGGCCAACCACCGGACGTACTCACCAACTTAGAGTTCATCTAGCCCATCTTGGCCACCCGATAGTTGGCGACAACATATATAAAGGCAAACCAGCCGATAGAATGTACCTGCACGCTAAGAGTCTTGAGATAACTCTACCGAACAAAGAACGCAAGACATTTGAAGCACCACTTCCAAAAGAGTTTAAACTATATATGAGCCATGAATAATACGCGGTAAGCACTCAAACTTTAGACGTAATTAATAACTACCTAGTAAATCCAGGGCAGTCTATTGGCCTCATTGGTCAGAAGTGGCTTAATAAGACAGCTCTTGCCAGGTATATTGCCATTAAACTACTTGAGATTAAGGAAGATAAGCTTGCCAGCTACCCATATTACCTGGCTCTGGGTTCAAATGACTTAAAGTCCATAAGTATTGATGAGGTACGAGCTATAAACGACTTTCTAATGCTTAAGGTCCCGGTCAAGCGCACAATAAACCGTATCGTTATTATCGAGAAGGCCGAAAGACTAACACTTGAAGCTCAAAATGCCTTACTAAAAAACCTTGAGGAACCACCACTTGGTACTGTTTTATATTAACTGCAGAATCAACAAACTCTTTGCTGCCAACTATTATATCCAGACTAAGTCTAATAGCTGTCCATAAACCTAACACTGCTAAGCTAAATGAACACTATCTAAGCCTAGACTATGAGCAAAAGGATATTAAACAAGCTCTTTTAGTATCTGATGGTCTACCGGGCCTAGCTGATCAGCTACTATCTGGAGAGGACGGCTCCATTAACGAGGCTCTGGATGCAGCTAGAAAGATACTGTCCTCAACCACTTTTGAGAGGCTCAGTCTAATTAATGATCTATCCAGGAATAAAAGTGAGCTCAATAGTATCTTATTTGTAATAAAACAAATGGCTAAGATAGGCGTTAACTCGAACGATCCTAAAAGCGCCAACAGATGGAGAAAAGTCCTAAGTGCAACTCTAGATAGTGAACGTAAACTAGACTCCAATGTACAGGTTAAATTACTTCTTACGGATTATGTGCTAAAGCTAGCCTAGTTTGATATAATAAGCCCATTCATGTACGAGTTAGTTTTCGTAATTATGTTTGGAATATTAGCTTTTAGAAATTCAGAACTACGTGACGACGAGTTCGCTGACGTTTCCAGAAAAGTTGGCGAGAGAGTCGGTAGACTTTGGGATATAGCCCATCAAGGCATGCGTGAGAACCGCTTCCTTAGGGCAGAAAAGGCTTTGCTCACCATCCTAAAGATTGATGAGAAGAATGTTGCCGCCTACAACCGTTTAGGTATACTCTACGCAAGCAAAAAGAGTACAAAGATGCCATCGACTGTTTTGAGATTGCATCCAGTATCGAAGCAACCCCATCCAGCCTTCACAACTTAGGTTTAATTTATTACGAGACAGAGAACTACGAGAAAGCTTCAGTGGCTTTCGAGCAAGCTCTAAAGCTAGAAGACAACTTAGCAGCTCGTCACGTTGCCTACGCTAAAGTTCAAGAAAAGCTAGGAAACCTAAAACTTATGTTCTCAGAACTTAATAAAGCCCTAGATATTGAGCCTAATAAAGAAACATACACCCTTTTATATAACGCTTATCTTAATCACGATATGATAGCAGAGGCTAACGCTCTGAAGAAACGACTTCGAAGACTTACTCTTCCATCAGCTAGAGTAAAACGTATGATTAGACCTAAACGAGTTATAGTCTAACCAGAGCTTAAGTATTACTCCCATCTTCTAGTTGAGTTCTTAAGTTCCTTTTCGTGGAAAGCCTTACCTAGATTAATATCTAGACGGTTAGATATATCTAGTAGTAGCCAGAGAATATCAGCTGTTTCTTCCCCAATATCATATTGCTTTTTCTTTGGATCAATCTTTTGACCGTTCTGTTTACGTATAGCTTTAGCTAGCTCGCCAACTTCCTCTACTAGCAAGGTAAACACTTCCGGTACAGTCTCTTTATCAAAGCCCCGCTCAATAACAAGCTCGGCTATTAGGTCTTGGTATTCGCTAATCTTTAGATCGCTTAGGTCCTTCATAAAAGTCTCACACTAATTTTAGCCGCCGCTGGCTGCAGCTAAGGCATCTTTGCGTCAACCTTTTGGTTCTTTACGACTAAGGCAACTACTACAGCTCCAGCTATGGCCAACCATACGCCAACTTCTAGACCCGACCTGTAGCCATGAACCTGAGCTTGAGCAGGCACCTTCCTGGCGATAGCATCGGCTTTAATAGTCGAGTAGGCTACTGCAGATAGTATGCTAGACCGATTGCACACCAACTTGCTGTGAGGTGTTCAATATACCAGATGCCAGACCTGCAAAGTGCTTTGGTACTCCGGAGGTGGCAGCTAATGTACGGAAACAAAGGTTAGGCCATACCAACGGCACAGCAAGCTAAACCAGGGAAGACATCTGCCCAATAATTACCGCCAACTCTTAGAGAGTGGCTTAATAAATACAAACCAACGGCAAGATGATCGGACCAACTACCATAGGTGGCTTGTAGCCTATCTTGCCAACAAGATTAGATACTATAGCCGACATTATGCCAATAATAATCGTAATTGGCAGGAAGCTAAGCCCAGTTTTAACTGCGAATAACCAAGTATGTTCTGTACGTAAAGGGTAAGGAAGAAGAACATTGAGAATAGCGTACAGGCAATAACAATGAAGGCTAGATTGCCACGGCCACGTTTCTTATCTTAAATATCTGAAGTGGCATAAGTGGTTGCTTAGCTCGTCTCTCGTTGAAAATAAACAAAACAAGCAAGATAAGACCGCCACCAATAAACTCCAGACCTCAGCAGAGCTCCACGTAAGTGTAGGGGCTTTAGATAAGCCATAAACGAGTGCCATAAGTCCAACTGTTGCAAGCGTTGCACCAGGCAGGTCTAGAGCTATCTTCTTATTCTCTTCACCTATCTTTTTAGGTAGTAGTTGGGCGGCAGCTAAAACAACAATTATTCCAACTGGTACGTAACGAAGAAGTTCCATCTCCAACCTAAGTACTGGGTATAATTCCACCTAAGAGGACGCCAGCAGCTGCACCACCAGCGGCTACAGCTCCCCAAACCCCATAGCAGTATTGCGCTCTTTGCCTTCTTTAAACTCGGCTAGAACGATCGATAAAGCGGCAGGTGACATAATAGCAGCGGCTAGACCCTGAAAAGCACGAGTAAGTATAAGCATGGTCTCTGACTGAGCCAGTCCACAAAGTAGGGACATAAGAGAGAAGAAACAGACGGCAACCATAAATATCTTACGTCGACCAAAAGATCGGATGCTCGACCACCTAGTAGTAAGAAGCCTCCAAAGGTTAGAGTGTAGGCCGTTACTACCCACTGTAAGTCATTTGGAGCGAAGTTAAGCTTTTTAGATATAGTAGGTAAAGCCACATTAACTATGGCTACATCCAGTATTACCATGAACTGTGCTAGTGCCAGTAGGGCTAATATAACCCACTTATTATCCGCGTGTTTCGATAACTTGGTCTGTTTTGTGCCACAATAATTACCCTCCGTAGCCTTATTTAAGATAAGCATAGCAAAGCCAACAGACATTAGCCAATAAACTAGCAGGTATTCAGTATGTATGCTTTTAATAGCTCATAAAACTTTTGAATACTATCACTAGATATCCATTCGTTATCACCATGCGCTCCGTCTCCATCGGGCCTAAGCATAATAACCGGCATACCTCTAGCAGCAAAAAAGCGTGCATCTGATGACCCATGTGCTCTGGTCAGCTTAACTTTACTACCTAGGGCTTCCCTCATATAGCTTAATGAAGGTTTTAACATATGGATTAGTTAGGTCTAGTTGGTAATCGTCACCATCTTTAATTTCAACCGTATCAACGTTATATTTTTCAAACAGTGGTTTAAGCTCGGCCTGAATACGCCCTAGATCACCCTTGTCCCTTATAACGAATATCTAGCGTACAATCAGCAAAGGCTGGTCCTTTGTTCTCAGCATCCCAGCTTGAATACGGCTATAGTTATAGTTGAGTTCTTCTTGCTTGAAGTATCGAAGATTACTTCGACATCAGTCAGTAAATGTATTAGCTTGGAAGTAGCACTATCTCCCTCCCAAGGCCTAGACCCATGATGAGCGACACCATTAACACGAATCCTCATGGTGTATACACCTTTTGCAGCTATATTAAGACTTCCAAAACCTTCGCCAGCATCAGGTAGTAGGCAAACGTCGGTAGTGTAGCCATCCTCTAGAATTTTCTCTACGCCATCAAAACCACCAAACTCCTCGTCACCAGTAAGCATTATGCCTAAATTGAGGTCCTTAATTTGATCTTTAAGCTCATTAAGCAGCTCTAGGTAGCAAGCCGTGCCAAATAGCATGTCATAACTACCACGACCAAATATTTTGTCGCCATCAATCCTGAAAGGTTGGTTAGTAGCAGGTACAACGTCAATATGCCCCTCTAGCAGCAACTTACTATGCTTGCTACCTTTTGGATGAGCGTAGAGTGAATGCACACCGTTATATTCCAAAGGCGTTACAACAAAACCCAGATCAGACAGTTGTTTACCTACATTATCTAGTAGCTTTTTAACTTTTGTCTGATCACTGGTCTTAGGGTACATTGAGACTAGTTGTTCGAGTCTATCGTTAATCATCATCCTATTGTACCAATATAGCTCCACTTACAGCGTTTGAAGCTCCGTGAAGCAGTACTTCATTACGAGCAACATAACACCCGCCAATAGCCTTAGCTGCTATTTTTCCACCTTTTCTATCCAATAGAGTGAAGACTCTTAGAATCGCATTTGTGCGGTCTTGATCGTTTTCAATCTGAATGGGTGGGATGAACTCCTGAACAAGCGCACCGCTGTGCTCTTTGTAGGCTCCAGATCTCGTTCAAGCGTGATGCTGTTACGGTACCGGATTTACCAAAACGTTTACGATCTTCAGCGCTTAAGTAGATTGAAACGCCGAGTGCCATTGAACCCAGCCTAGCCTTAACAACTTGGGAACTCAGATTGTCACCATCTCTTAGTAAATCAGCAGCTGAATTTACAGATCTAAGTAAGCCAATCTTCTCGGCATATAGCTTATCTCCTTCAGTTACTAACGGTGCAACAGCTTGAGACTGCAGTCCCATGTATGGTTCTCTTGAAGCTATACAGCCTGGTATAGCCTTAACTATTACCGGCGAGTCCGTCTTAATCTCATCGGGATCATGACCAATATTTACGTAACGCTCTATACCGACAATTAAAGCATCGTCTGTGCCGTGAGTCCTGGAATTAGATACTATTACAGTGGTACAGTATCTAACATGTCCTCAAAGTGACCCAGAAGTATCTGCTTTAACCCTGGAGTACCCGGCTGCTTTGTGAAGTACATCTGTAATGCCTTGACCAGATGGACTGTCCTCCATTTCGTAGGGCAAGATATTTCCATCTATTCCAACCGTACAATCTACACGAGTAACAAGGGTAGGTAGGCCGTATTGCACCTGCACTAGAGTTGCCTCGTTGGAGTAATTGGCAGCAGACAGTTCAACGAAATCCTCAATTTGGCTAATGTGATCTTCAGTTAGTACAACTACATCACTTGAAAATGGTGTACTTAAACCGTCATATAAATCTAGGCTACCGGTTTGTTCACCGAATCTAATCGGCTCTCTATTATTTAATTCTTTACTTGTAATTTCCTATCATCTGATATTTCTCCATTAATTTAAAAAACCGCCGGGTGGCGGTTTAATCAATGGGTTCAAAGTCTTGCTAGTTATTGCGAGCGCACAGAACAAACTGCCACGGGAGTGTCAGTAAACCAATAATGATTATTGTTTTCTATGCGAAACATGAATATAACTTTAAACGGAATGGCTAGAATGTCAATAGCTAAATTATTTGGACTGTATTGCATGCAAAGCTAGAGCTTCCTCCCACTCCAGTAGTGGTACATCTGATCAGGAGTGATATAATCCAAGCAATAATCTAGTATATAAGTCAGGATTAAAATGTCTTTATTAAAAAAATCACTAAACGTTACACCAGCCTACCATGCAGTAAAGCTAGGCTCAAAATTAAATGAACAACATAAGCAGCGAGATCAAAAAGTCCTAAAAGCTACTCAACCAATTGAAGTTAGCGAGCCCAAGGTAAAATTAAAAAGCTAGCTTTTGCTACTTCAAAATACCTGGGCGGTCACTCTACTCTCGGTAAGCGTCGGCAAGGCAATCTATACCTAACTGCTGAGAAAATAGGCATCGGTACGTTTGGGCAAGTCATGCCGCACTAGAATGGTCGGATGTTTCCAGCGTAGACGTAAGTGGCGAACAGGTAGGCAAATCAAAGATCGGTGCCACTCTTAGTATTTGGAGTATTCGGTGGTCTTGCAGCTAAGGGACAAAAAGCCAGGCAGCAATAATTGTTCACACTAAAGATAAGCAAGTTGCTACTACTTAATAGATAAAGTGGGTCAACTACAAGCTAAAGCTAAAATTACACCCTTACTTCGTGCTGTTGGTGTACCTTAAGTGACGAAATAACACAGCAACCTCAAGCACCGCAAGTAGACGATATAGCAGAACAGCTTACAAAACTCTCTAAGCTCAAAGACCAAGGCATACTAACCGAGGATGAGTTTAGCGCTAAGAAAAAAACAGCTTCTCGGTCTCTAGTAACTATTTCGTGGTGCAGCATATGCTACGAAGTCGGAACCATGTTGCGAACCTGGATACCGTTGCCCAACCCTTCTTGACAAGCAAGCTGGTTCTCATTGCCGGCTAAGAACTCTAATGTTGCTAAAATTCTTAGCCTGACATGATTTTACGGACAACCAGGCATTGTAAATTATATCAACTTGGTTCTGACGTTCACAATGCTCTAATCTGTGGTGCACCGTTCTTAACAAAGTCAGAACTCTTCTAAAGCTCTCTTCCGATATCCACAAGTGCTTGACGTCTTAATAAAGCTTCGTCATATCTCGGATCTCGGTTATCAAAATCTGCGAGCGCACCAGCTTTTACAGCCTCGTAGTCTTCTACATCGACGAATAAATCGCCTATTAAATCAATAGCAAGAGCAGTCATCCCCATACGACCATAGAGTCCGGCAAGATGACGAGGAACTAAATCTCCGTCTATTTGTAAATAATAATCTGGCGAAGTCTGGTGATTGCGGTCCGGTGACATGATTTAAAATCCGTATACTAATTAATGACATATCATAATATAGTTAGTGTCTATTGTCAATATGTGGTGCAGGGAGAGGATTCGAACCCCCGTAGGCGTAAGCCAGATGATTTACAGTCACCCCTCGTTGGCCGCTTGAGTATCCCTGCATATGGAGCCGCCTGTCGGATTCGAACCGACGACATTCAGTTTACAAAACTGACGCTCTAACCAACTGAGCTAAGGCGGCAACTAACAGGTGTAAATTTTAACAAATATGGTCACTTAATACTAGACAAATATATCTAAAGTAATACGATGTACGGTTAACAAAGGTTATGGTCATGATAGCTAAGTCAACACTCGAGAGACTCTACCTCAAGAAAAAACAGTCAATGATGCAAATATCTAAAATTCTTTGTTGCTCACCACACAAAGTAGAGTATTGGATGAATGCGCACGACATAAAAAGAAGGTCTATAAGTGATGCAGTGTATACCTATAACCATCCGAAGGGTGATCCTTTTAAGGTTAATGAGCTTCGAACTAAGGAGGATATGTTCTTGCAAGGGCTTGGTTTAGGTCTCTACTGGGGAGAGGGTAATAAACGCAGTAAACACTCAATAAGACTTGGTAACACCGATCCTGCTCTAATCAGGTACTTTATGAAGTTCATGATGGATAGATTTAGCAGTGAGCCACTAATAGCTACAATGTCTGGTCAAATTATGTTACCAAGAAGGAAGTTAGAATCAGCCCTACTAGTAAGAGCGTTCTAAGGTACGAAATTCCTGGCTTTAAGCAATTACAGCTTAAGGGACGGTGACAAGGTCATAGCTGGTCAAAAGCTAACTAATGGTTCTGTTAATCTTCATGACTTAATCCGCTTACAGGGTGTTGAATCTACCCAGCGTTACATAATGAATGAGATCCTAAGGATCTTTGCCGGGCAGGGTCAAAACATTGCCGATAAGCACCTAGAGATCATCGTTCGCCAGATGTTTAGTCGAGTTCAAATCGAAGAAGCTGGTGACAGTGAGTTTGTAACTGGCGACATCGTAAGTAAACTAGCCGTAGTTGAAGCTAACGAGAAGTTAGTTAAGGAAAAGAAACAACCAGCTAAGGTTAACCAGTTGCTACTTGGAATAACTAAGGCTTCACTATCTACTGACTCCTTCCTAAGTGCCGCTTCCTTCCAGGACACTACTAGAGTCCTAATTGCAGCTGCTACATCAGGTAAAGTAGATAAGTTATATGGCCTTAAGGAGAAACGTAATCCTAGGTCGTAAAATACCGGTTGGTACGGGTTGGCGAGACGAGAATGCACTTGATGAGGAAGCCGACCTAGTTGCTGACAGCATAACTACAACATAAAGACGGTGCGAGCCTAGACACTAATGTGCTTGATAGCTAGGCTCTCATCTGTTAAAATGTTGTTAACTTAAATTAATAAGTTAATATTGGTAATTCTGAGCAAACCAGCCAGGCAAGCTAGTTACAGCGGTAGAAACAAATTAAGGAGTAAACTTTGCCAACTATAAATCAATTGGTTCGAAAACCTCGCACTAAGGTGACTACTAAGAGTAAATCACCAGCCATGCAGCGTGTGGTCAACAACCTAAAGAACGTCAACTACGAGAAAAGCTCACCATTTAAGCGTGGGGTTTGCGTCAAGGTGACCACTAAAACACCTAAGAAACCTAACTCAGCCCTACGTAAGGTTGCTCGTGTTAGATTAACTAACGGCTATGAGGTTTGGGCTTACATTGGTGGCGAAGGTCATAACTTGCAGGAACACGCCGCTGTTCTAGTTCGTGGTGGACGAGTAAAAGACTTACCTGGTGTGCGTTACCACATTGTTAGAGGTAACTTAGACCTTCAAGGTGTATCCGGCCGAAAACAAGTCGTTCTAAGTACGGTACTAAGAAAGAAGGCAAATAATGCCTAGAAAAGTTACTAAATCACTAGTCCGAGAAGTAGCACCAGACCGAATCTATAAATCCGTTCAGGTCAAAAGCTTATTAATCGCATAATGCTAGACGGTAAGAAGCAACTGGCTGAGAAGCTAGTATATAGCGGCATGGAAGATGCAGCTAAAAAACTTAAGGTTCAAAACCCATTAGAGGTTTTTGATCAAGCTATGAAGAACATCGAGCCTCATATGGAAACAAGATCAAGACGTGTTGGTGGTGCTAATTACCAGATACCATTCGAAGTTAAGGGCCAAAGACAGCAGCACCTAACTACTATGTGGTTTGTACAGGCTGCTAGATCTAGAAAAGGTATGAGTATGGCTAGACGAATAGCTCTAGAGCTTGAAGATGCCTACAACAGCCAAGGTGGAGCAGTTAAGAAGCGTGAGGATACACACAAGATGGCCGATGCTAACCGAGCCTTTGCCCACTTTGCAAGGTTCTAGGAATAAGAATTATGTCATCATTTGATTTTCAGCCAGGCTCTGAATACCCAGTTACAATAGACCAACTTGAAGCTGGATTTAGTGTACCGGTTAATGCAGTGAATGAGGAATGGTTTCACAATAGAGAGCATGTAGTAAGGCTTGAACTCAGATCGCAAAGATTAGATGAAAAAGCTAGTGATCTCTGGGAAGATATCACAAGAGAGGAGCTAGAAGCTAGCCAAAGTAATCATGATATTCGCAAGTACGCAGCAAAAGATGTAAGTGGATTTCTATATGCTAAAGAGGCTTCAACCCTAGCCTTAAGTTCGCTAAAGCGATTTTATGCAACTATTTTAGAGCACAGGTCGGACCACCTACACCGACTAGCAGACAGAAAAAAAGAGCATATTAACAAATTGACTATAAATTTAGTTTAAAGGATATTTACGGAGTAAAGATTATGGCAGATAAAAAATACGCAATAGACAAGATACGTAACATTGGTATCATTGCTCATATTGACGCTGGTAGACCACAACTACTGAAGGTATCCTTTATAGAACTGGCCTAAAACACAAGATTGGTGCAGTTCATGATGGTGAGACTACAACTGACTGGATGGCTCAAGAACGTGAGCGTGGTATTACCATTGTTTCTGCTGCTGTAACCTGTTATTGGAAGAACCACCAAATCAACATTATAGACACACCTGGTCACATCGACTTTACGGTTGAAGTAGAGCGCTCGCTACGAGTTCTAGACGGTGCCGTAGTAGTATTTGACGGTAAGATGGGTGTGGAGTCCCAATCTGAGACCGTATGGCGACAAGCTGACAAATACGGTGTACCAAGGATCTGTTTTATTAATAAGATCAACCAAACAGGTGGTGACTTCTATAAATCATTAGAGTCTATCCATAATCGATTAAGTAAAAGAGCCTTCCCAATACACTTGCCAATTGGTTTTGAGCAAAGTATTAACGGTATTGTTGACCTTGTTAATCTAAAAGCCTATACCTACAAAGACTTTACTGATCATGAACTAGTTGAAAGTGAAATCCCAGCTGATATGGCAGATGAAGTTAAGCGCTACCGTAGCCTGCTTATGAGAATGCTGTTGCTGAGGATGAAAAGCTACTTGAGAAGTACATTGAAGTTGGCGAGGAAGGTCTTAGTGCTGAGGAAATCAAGACTTCTATTAGAACTGCCGTCCTAACTGGTAAGTTCTATGCTGTAACTGGTGGTGATGGCCGTGGCGTAATAGTAGAGAAAGTTCTAGATGCTGTTAATGAACTACTACCTAGCCCTGATGATAGAGGCAGTACCTGGGGCACCCACCCTAAGAGTGGCGATGAAATTGAGCGCAAACCTGAAGAAAGCCAACCATTTTGCTCACTAGCCTTTAAGATCACTACTGATCCATTTGTCGGTAACCTAGCTTACTTCAGAGTATATTCTGGTAAAGTTACTGCTGGTTCCTACGTACTAAATAGTTCTACTGGTGAAAAAGAGCGAGTTGGACGAATAGTTCGTTTGCAAGCAGATAAGCGAGAGGATGTAACGGAAGTTACAGCTGGAGACATCGCCGCTATTGTTGGTCTTAAGGGAACTACTACCGGTAACACATTATGTGATCAACTAATCCTATCGTATTAGAAAGCATTACTTTCCCAGAACCACCAGTTTCAATCGCTATTGAGCCTAAAACTAAGGCCGATCAAGAAAAGATGAGTATTGCCTTAGGGCGACTTGCAGAGGAAGATCCAACCTTTAGAATCCGTGTTGATGAGGAGACTGGCCAAACTATTATCAGTGGTATGGGTGAGTTGCACCTAGAGATCATTGTTGATCGAATGAAGCGTGAATTTAGCGTTGAAGCTAACGTTGGTCAACCTCAGGTTGCCTACCGTGAGACTATCCGTAAAGATGCAGTTGAAGCTAACGGTAAGTTTATTCGTCAATCTGGTGGTCGTGGACATATGGTGATGTCTGGATAAGACTATCTCAGAATGAAGCAGGTAAAGGCTTTGAGTTCATTAACTCCATCAAGGGTGGTGTTATACCCAGCGAATACATCCCAGCTGCTAGAAAAGGCATTATAGAAGCTATGAGTAACGGTGTTATCGCTGGTTATCCAGTGGTAGACATTGTGGCTGAACTATATGACGGTAGCTACCATGATGTTGACTCCTCAGAGATGGCCTTCTCAATCGCTGGTTCAATGGCCCTACAGGAAGGTGTAAGAAAGCTAATCCAGTTCTACTAGAACCTGTCATGAAAGTTGTTGTTGTAACTCCTGAAAGCTTCATGGGTGATGTTATTGGTGACTTAAACTCCAAGCGTGGCGAATTGAAGCTATGGAAGACTTACCAGCTGGATTAAAGAGATAACCTCGTTTGTACCGCTAGGTGAAATGTTTGGCTATACTACTAATCTTAGAAGTATGACCCAGGGTAGAGCCTCATGTTCAATGGAGCTAGACCACTACGCTGATGTGCCAAATAACGTTTCTGAAGCAATCATTGCAAAAAACGCTAAGTAAACTACTCTTGTGGCTCTATTGAATCTCTAAGTGCTATATGAGTACACCGTCTTGGTGTTCTAACACTTAAACTAGAGTCACGTACATACTTTAAGGATTCATCAGTTGAATCGACATCTACTGCTTCAATAGGACGCAGCATAAAGACAAGGATTAGTGCTCTGGTCTATATCTGTAAAAGTAGCATTATCGGGCCATTCAAAATCGAATTTGATTAATTCCATTAAACTAATGATGCCACTAAGGTGGCGAAGTTACAACTACCGAATCCGTAGTGACTATTCCCAGTTATGGGGTCTTGTTCTAGTTCTAGGTGTCAAAGAGGTCATACACTAATTGGCTGTATGACAGGACTAATTCCGAACTCTTCAAAGTCCTCCATAGCTGCATCAGTGGCATCTACAGAAACAGCAGATTATCGTCTACGAGACCTTCTGCAAAGTTCTCATCATCTGAAAAGTCAGGTGTTTCCATTCCATTTACTATATTCTAACACATAAGCAATACTAGCGCAAATATATGAGCATATTTAACACTTTACAAACAGGAGTAGCTTAGCTATACTAGCTCAATCACTTTGCGAGAGTATTATTACTCCATGCATTTATAAATTAACTACAGTTATATAAGGAGCTCATACAAATGGCAGATCAATTTGACCGTAGCAAACCACATGTTAACGTCGGTACAATGGGCCACGTTGACCATGGTAAAACTACACTAACAGCAGCTATTACTCACGTACTAGCTAAAAAGTTACCAAGTAAGATTAACGTAGCTAAAACTACGAAGATATCGATAATGCACCCGAAGAGAAGGCTCGTGGTATTACTATCGCTACTTCTCACCAGGAGTAAGAAAGCGAAAAGCGTCACTACGCCCACGTTGACATGCCTGGTCACGCCGACTACGTAAAGAACATGATTACTGGTGCTGCTCAAATCGACGGTGCTATTCTAGTTGTTTCTGCAGCTGATGGCCCTATGCCTCAGACAAGAGAACACGTACTACTAGCTCGTCAGGTTGGTGTACCAAAAATCCTTGTTTTCATGAACAAGATGGACCTTGCTGATCCTGAACTAGTTGACCTAGTTGAAGAGGAAGTTCGTGAACTTCTAGAAAAGAACGGTTTGATAAGGATGCACCTATTCTAAGGGGCTCAGCTACTAAGGCTCTAGAAGGCAATGCTTCTGATGAAGACGCTATTATGGACCTAGTTAAGGCTATGGATGACTACATCCCAGAACCAGTTCGCGACCTAGACAAGCCTTTCCTAATGCCTATTGAGGATGTTTTCTCAATCAAGGGTCGTGGCACGGTTGCTACTGGCCGTATTGAGACTGGTGTCGTTAAGATCAACGAAGAAGTTGAAATCGTAGGTATACGTCCTACAACTAAATCTGTTGTAACAGGTATTGAGGCTTTCAAGAAGTCTCTAGACCAAGGTCAAGCAGGTGACAATGCCGGAATACTACTTCGTGGTATTGAGCGAGATGACATTGAGCGTGGTCAGGTCCTAGCTAAGCCAGGTACTATTACCCCACACACAGAATTTGATGCTGAAGTATATATCCTAACTAAAGAGGAGGGTGGTCGACACACTCCATTCTTCAAGGGATATAAGCCACAGTTCTACTTTAGGACTACTGACGTACTGGTGAAGTTGAACTTCCAGCTGACAAAGAAATGGTTATGCCTGGTGACACTATAACCTTCAAGGTTAAGTTGCTATCAGCTATCGCTATGGAACAGGGCCTACGCTTCGCTATCGTGAAGGTGGCCGAACTGTTGGTGCCGGTGTGGTAACTAAGATCGACAAGTAATAATACTAAACGATCACTAGAACGCTCCTAGATTAGTCTAGGGGCGTTTTTGATATCTATATTAACTTTGCTTGCTCAATTAAGTAGGGGACTAATCGGTCCTTGATCTCATCATAGTTATAACTGTAGGTTATTCCCACTTATTTGAAGTAAGAGACCCTGTGCCTGTAAAAGCTATTGGCACTCTAACCACGTCTTTTGTGAAAGACTGTCCACTGTCTGCTTCAAGCCTAGCGACAGCTGCCATAACGTCCTCTGCTTGTATAGTAGGGAATCTTTTACTTAGAAGTCTTGTAGTGCCTTCTGGGGTTATCCATTGAACCCCATGATCGTCTTTATATAGCTTCCAGATGTCTATAGATGGCTTATCTTCAAATGCCGTATTCAGCTCTACTAAGTTATATACCATAGTAAGTCTTGAACACGTCTAGCAACATGTGAGCTTACTATAGGTGGCTCCGCCGTAGCTAGATCTAGAAGTATCTGTCTAGGCAAGAAACCTCTGTAACCAGTTTTAAGGGCATCGTAAACTTGCCATTCAGAAGCATGACGCTCAGCGATAGGATAAATAGCTATACCACGTCCATCAACTTCATGAGCGGCTTCCATGTACTTTAGATAATTAGCGTGATGCGAAGTTATAGGGTTAGTTAATACTCCACGCAGTTTCGTTACGATTGGTGGCACCTCATCTCCTCTGCTGCTCCAACTGTGTAGCCCTGCTCAACCTGATCTACCTCAAAAACGTCTGAAGATAATACTGCAGGCAATCTATCTAGATCATCTTCACCCATAATACTGTCGTATAAGTCTATAGATACTGAGATAGGAGCATCCGGATCGGTACGTCCAATTCGACCTAAACGCTGAGTAGCAAGTAAGGCTGAGCGAGTCGGACGCATATTAATAATCGCTTTGGCTTTATCGCTATCCCAACCCTCTCTAATTACGTCAATAAAGGCCAGCCAGTCTATCTCTCCTCGTTCAAACTGATCATAATATTGTTTTCTTAGTGCTTTATCTGTTGTACCTAGTACGTATCTAGCGACCATAGGTCTAGTTTCACCGGTCCTAGAATCAACTATAGTCTCTTGATTTAACAAGTCAGCCAGTATTTTTGCGTGAGTACCGTTACCGCCCGGAATAGAAGACATAATACCTTGATAACCAGCTTCGGCTAACATTTTGGCATAGTTAACACCAATCTCATTACGGGTTTCATCATATATCATTGGACGAATTGATTGAGGATCATACTCACCACTAGCATCAGTCATTATTCCAGCAAAACTAAGTCCTGTTTCGTGAACAAATAGAGATACAGGGTTAACTATCTTTCGTCTTATAGCCTCTTGGTTTGGTAAGTTCATAAACCTTGCTTTCAAAGTAGTCCTCGACTGATCTATCGGTGTACTCATCTGTTGCTGTAAAGCCAAATACCGGTATATCTTTTTCATCTGCATATTGACGATAGCATTCCAAGTTTCTGTACCAATACAACGATGAACCTCGTCACAAATTATAACTTTGAAATCATCGGCACCACTAAGTAGTGTCTGATATATTCAATTGCTTTAGCTCTTCTGGTCTTTTGGCCTACTGTGTCCCTAGACGTACGTATATCATCCATATACTGGTTAATCTTTTGTCTATCCTCAGCTCTACGTAAATCTCTGGTTGTCGGCCCCTTCCTAGAAGCTCTATTTCGCCACAGGTAACCAACCAGAAACTTTTCGTAGTCACTTAAATCAGCTATTACCACGGTATATGGAACTTCTGGTTCTATATCCTCTATATCAAATATGTCCTGTTCCTCAGTTTCAACTCTCCTTACTCTTTTACCCTTTGGTTTGCTATATGTTTCCCTAAGAGTAGCAATGGTTTTTTTAGCCTCAGGTGTAAGAGCCTTATTAGTAACATACGCATATTCCGTAAGCTACATTCGTAACGATACTAGACTGCGCAAGTTCTACTACCTTATTTAAGGTTGCTATAGCGTTATGATCATTATTAGAGAGCTTTCGTTTACGACTAATAGCCATTAGAAGAACCCTGAGCCTCACGACTAACATCAGTTATTTCTTGCTCCTGATATAACTGATTGTGTACTATTACTTTTTCTACTTTTAGTCGTTTGTGATCTACTTTTGCTGTTTCTGCTGCTAGTAAACATTCGTACTTTTCCGTCTCCCACTCCTCATCTGTTTTGGATTTAGCAACCTCAAAAGCGCTAATAATATTTCTAAAGCTATTATTAGTAGTAACCAGAACATCGGCTTCGGTAAGAGACTCTCTACGACTTTTAGCCTTTAGAATACCGTAGAATGGCCTGGTTTCAAGTCGGGTGCAAAGCCAATAAAACCACGTCTTTTACCAGTAACCTCATCAACGGAACCAACAGTCTGATCAACTAGATCCTGTGTAGGCTCTAACACCATGACACGAGGCTTAGGCTGACCCTCTGGAGCTGCTGCAATTAACTTCTGAGCTAATGTTACAAAATAAACCGTCTTACCACTAGCAGTTGGAGACTTTAGATAACACTCTTTACCGTCGTTAGCATAAAAATCGACTGTTGCGTTAAAAGCTTCTTGCTGGTGTTCGGCAAGAACCGTATCTGCCTCAAGACGTAACGATCCAAGCAGGCTATAGACATCTGTCTCGGGTAGACGTTGCTCGTCTGGTGCTCTTAGGGTAGAGCCGTAGAGTTCAGTGTGTTCGTCTAATAAGTCCAATACACTTTCACGTTCCATCAGTTATAGCTCCTTCTAAAGATCCAGTACTGGAATTTCTTCTTGTTCTGCATATGTCTCACTCAGACTTGTAGCTACAGCCAGTAAGTCCTCGACTCTGGATATAGCAACCCGAGCTTTTTGAGGTTCTTTTTTAAATTTAGGCACACCCATTCGACCACGATGAAAGGTGTCTATAGTAAATTCAGATACCACCTGAATTGCATCAAATAGTTGCTGAGCAAGTAGGGGATTAATATTTGCTGCTCGAGCAACTAATTCTTTTCTACCAGTGACTAATCTTAGGATGTTGGTCTCTATATCCATCTGGCTCATGGCCTCAGGATTATGAACAGCTGATCGTTGATTAGAGTTATCTCTGGCATATAGATCACGTACGTAGTCATTACTAAAAACTGACACTCTGAAATTCCTCGTTCCCATGACTCTCTACCAGAACCAACGGCTTTACGTGGTCCAACTAGTGATATAGCAAAGTCTGGCTGATAGTACTCTTCAAATTGTTTAGCTATAACTTCCTTGGCGGTATTGGCGTACTCACGAGAGTTATGCTCTAGTGGCCCGGTGGCTTTATCTACCGGATCTGTGTGACGACGCTCAAAGCTAGAAAAGCTGCTTGTTATAGACCTATCTGTGGCTATAAAGTGTGCCGCTAGTCTACCAACGTAAAATTCATACCCTTTGGGTGCTTCAAGGTGCCTTAAGTGCTCCTCGACACCCATACCGAGATAGCCATCAATTCGACCTGCCATATCGCAAATTTGCTCTGCAGTAAATATATCGGCAATATCTTCTGTCTCATCCTCGGTCTCACGAGAAAACACTATTACCTGGCTAACTTCGTGAATAGCATTTTGAACATCTGCTTACAGCAGCAACTTCGTTGGCAGCCTCAAGTTCAACTAGCCTTTGACTAGCTGGTATTTGCGGTGGTGCTTCAACAACAGAAGGCTGACTGCGAGCTATCTCAACATCAAAAAAGGCCATAAAACCTACCATTTGCAGATCTAGTCTCTAGGCTCATGCTCATAGCATCTCCACACGTTGTATTCGGGTTAGAACGCCATCGATCATGGCAACACTTACATCCCGATCTTCTTGTTCGTTAGAGAAATCTCTATAATCTGCAGGATCTATAAGGCCAGTTTCGACACCATAAGGATGCACAACACCTGCCCAATTTCTGTGACCATCTACGGTATAGTACTCCTGGTTGCACGCTCTCTAGCGGCAGTTATGGCTGTAGCATCGTCAAGAGTTCCCAGCATAGATCTGTAGCGGTAAACCATGTCTACCTCATCAACACCAAGTTTAGCGTCCGTTCTGACCGTAACGTCCTTAGTAAAGAATAGTAAGTTATTAGGGTTATATATTTCGCTAAGTTGTACTAGCTCAAGTCTCTTAAGTAAATGTAACCCAGCTATTGGACGTGCGTCTTCAATAAAACTACTAATATCAGCTTCGGTCTTCCTAACAATACTATGTAGCTCTTCCTCGGGAGTTTCCGGTTCACTAAAAGTTACCTCTGAGTGTATACCGAATCGAGTAACAGCCTCTATTACTGAAGGGTCCTCATCACAGTATCTATCTAAGTAAGTGCTAAGAAAGACTAAGTAGCGGCAGGGGTCATTTCGGCTCTTACTCTAGCTGATGTGCGTCTATTTTTACCAAATAAGTAGTTCTCGAGTGGTTGACTAAGAGACATAGCCTCTTCATTGTGTCCAGTTTCGCTAACGTTGCCCATATTTTCCTCTATAAATTCTTACTTATATAATGTCATACTAATGCTAATTGGTCAATACCTTAAGCTGTGCTCTTTCGACCTGTCACCAGATTGGTAAGCTTGCGTTCTCTTATGCCCAATCTTTGAGCTAGCTCAGGGTCTGAGGACTGATTATGAAAGTCCTCGTAGCTGTCTTTAATTATTATTGAACTTAAGCGATTAGACTCGTGTTCTTCTATATTTAGATCTGTAGCAAGCGTAACCATCGACACACCCTCGGGTAGAAGTGGTTGTCGACCCCGCTTATTGTTTCTGGCAGATAGCTTATAAGATAGAAGTGCTCCATTTTGACTAGCTGTGTAAACACTAAGATCCCAGCCTAATGTCGGTACAGAACCATCATCCAAATGTCGACTATCTGAAAAGGAAGCAAGATAGGGGAATAGTTTCGTCGTACCGACGCCCCTCTTGCCAATGCCTATAGATATCCTCTCGACGATTGTTTGTAGTGTGATTACTGCCACACCTCTAGACATTGCTGCTCGACGTTCAGTCTCCTCTGGCGGAATTATATCTAGCTGCTCAACTAATGCCTTACCAATATCAGGGTATGTATATGAGCTTATATGGCAGCTGCCTCATTTGGTAATTCACCATATAAAACTAGTGGAGTCGCTACTGGTACATGAGTCATCTGTATTTGAGCTCTAGCTATTAAATCAATCTGTTGGTAGGCCATTATCAATACGTCTTCTAGTTATAGCATCCTGAAAATATTGCATTGAGTCAGTTAGGCTATGGGTAGCACGAACTTCATCTTGTAGCGTAGCTGCATACTCAAGAGATAACTCTCCGGCCCACGAACAAACCTTGTGCACCAGCTTTGGATAGTTTAATTATAGTTTCTGGATAGCTAGCCTTATCCCGGTGTAGCTGGTCAAGAATCTCGTACTCACCACCAGATCTATACATGCTAATACGCTGATCGGCTAGTTCGCCTGGAGTTGGAGTAAAACCCTTCGGAGACATAAGTCCTCCAGTCACGTTATTTATAGTTAGTATACAATATTTACCAACTCTTTACAATCTAAGCTAACATTAACTCTTTTCAATCTCTGTTATTTGTTATATATTATCTACTGATATACACTGTACTAACTAAAGATTAAGGAAGTTATGGCAGAAGTAAAAACTGCAACCACCAAACAACGTATTAGAATCCGTTTAAAGGCTTACGATCATAAGGTTATTGATCAGGCTGCTAAACAGATCATAGATACAGCTCTTAGAACTGGTGCCACTCTATCTGGCCCAATCCCACTACCTACTAGGAGAAGCACCTTTACAGTAATAAAAAGCCCACACATCTACAAAAAGAGTCGTGAGCAGTTGAAATGCGGATTCATAAGCGCCTAATAGACGTTTATGATCCAACTCCAAAGACTATCGATTCACTTATGAGTCTAAGTCTACCAGCTGGTTGTGACGTCGAATTAAGATGTAGCAGACGCTCGTCTAGCTAATATTTGTCGCATACACTTCCTCCTCACTAACAGCCATACCTTGTTTTGGTACATATAGCTTATCTGGACTTAGCCAGCACTACCGGCAGTTTCCTTAAGTACTTTTTCTCTATCTTCTTTCGGTTTCCCATATATAGGGACGGGTTTGTTGGCAGCATTTAGGATAGTAGGCTTTGCAAGGAACTTTGCTCTTGCTTCTCTAGCCTTTATCTTATAAGTTTACGTTCCTCAAGGTACTTAATGGACGTTCATCAGAAAATATTGTCCTAACATCCTCAAATAACGGTATGATCTCATCCTCATCAATTGATCTCTTGCTTAATTCAGTACCATTCCTAGCCAAACGAGTCTCCAGGCCCATCGTCAAAGTTACCTGACTCCGTCAGCCTAAATTGCCAAATATCTCTATACTCAACTCCAGTCACGGATATCTGCCACGTGTAGGGATCTGTCCTACCGCCTTCAGTAGCTAAAGATAGCGTGGTAACTTTTGGAGCTAAGCCACTTAAGCCTTTCTCTGTCTCGGTTATCTTACCGACAGCCACACAGCTCTGGCCTATGGGTAGGAACTCCTGGATGCTTTCATAAAACTGCCTAGTATATTCATAGCAATGTTTGGTTGTGGATCTTCTTCAGGTAACAAAAAAGCGGCCCTAGGCCGCATATCCACTACCATTTAATCTTTCTAGTATTTATTGTCATACTAGATCTTAATTATACTATTCATTAGCACTTTAATGCAAGTTTTTGCAATAATCGCCAATATATTAATTTGTACTTGCAACCATAACTGGCAGGTCCATTATTGAATATATGCCTCACGAACAAACACCAAAGGAGAACAATCTAGAAAAGGGCCAGCTAATCTATGGGAAATAGGTTGGATTAGAGCAACTACTAAAGTCGCTATGATAGGCTCGGCCTCTCTAGCCGCCCTAACTGTTGGTGGCGATTATTTTGCCCACCGGTTTGGCTCTGAGGCTGGGCAGTCAGCTTTTAACAGTTTTTATAGTGATGAGGGTCCACAGATTAATCAATTAGAGAACAGTGTCCCTAAAGAGATGGGTGAGCGTATTGGTAATGCAGCCATCTGTCAATTCGCAGAAGTACTACACTTTACGTCTAAGGAATTAGCTCAACGTCACATTGTTTGTCCAGAATTAACTAATAGTGCCAATCCGGCTCTGTAAACCCTCAAGCTGCACAGCATTAAAAACCATTGTAGAATAATCAACGCATTGACAGTGGTGAGCTAAGCGTGTTAATCTGTCATGGTATTTAGACAAATAATAGCTTGGTGTTATCAGATAGGTCTAAGTGAACTTAGATACCGTCGGCACCAAGATTTTAATATCAGTTTAATCCTAAATATAAGAGGTATTGACTAGTGGGCCTAAATCCCTAATTACTCGTAAGGTTGGCAGACATCGACTATCGACGATAGCGGTGTAGTTAAAGCCGTCACACTCCTATCTGTAAGCGAGCATACCGTTATCAAATAAGACTGAGGAAGTAGATGGTTATAGCGCTACTCAAGTTGGAACTGAAATCGCTAAGAAGCCTACGAAGAGCATTAAAGGGACACGCCAGCAAAGCTAAACTACCCCTCGTATCATTCGTGAATTTAAGATTAGTGATCAAAGCAGAACCCCTAAGCGTCGGTGATAAATTCTCCACCGACGTTTTTAGTGTTGGAGATATAGTAGATGTTTCTGGACTAAACAAAGGTAAGGGTGGGCCGGTACTATTAAGCGACATAACTTCCATCGTGGTCGAAAAACCCATGGTGGAGGTAGCTATCGTCGTCCAGGTTCAATTGGTTCCATGTATCCACAGCACATCCTGAAGGGTAAGAAGATGGCCGGTCAGATGGGCCATGTCCAGACTACAGTTAAGAATCTCGAAGTCGCCCTAGTAGATGTAGAAAAGAACATTATCGGAGTTTTCGGCGCAGTACCAGGTCCTAGAAAGGGCCTGATTTTAATTAAGGGGGCTAAATAATGAATGCTCCTACATATAGCGCCACTGGTGCCAAAGCCGCTACAAAGACTACTCTATCTAAGGATATATTCGCCGTTGAGATTAAGAACCATGAACTAGTTAAGGAAGCTTATGAAACCTACCTTGCTAATGGTCGACTAAATCTGGCTGTTACAAAGACTAGAGGACTTGTTCGTGGTGGTGGCCGTAAACCATGGCGACAAAAAGGTACTGGTAATGCCCGAGTTGGTTCAACTAGGAGCCCTATCTGGCGTAGTGGTGGTATTACTTTCGGTCCAACTGGACACGAGAACTATACAAAGAAACTTAACCTTAAGGCTAGACGCCTAGCTCTTCGCCAAGCCCTAAGCCTGGCAGCTACAAGCTCCAAGGTCCATGTTATTGAGGACATCAAACTAAAGACCCATAAGACCAGTGAATTAGTTAAACTTATCAAGAAAATAGCTCTAGACGGCAATCTTCTAATAGTTACTGATAAAATTTCAAAAGAACTATCTATTGCAGCTAATAATATCCCTAACATTACTTTATGCCAGTCATCAAACATTAATGTTTTTGACACTCTAAACGCTGATCAGATTATCCTAACTAGGTCCGCTCTAAAAGAGCTAGATGAAAGACTGGGAGCTAAGTAATGTCTAAAGATATTGCCGTACTACCATTGCTTAATGAAAAGACTTACGAACTATCTAAGTCTAAGAACGTTTTCGTTTTTCACGTACCTAAAGGCAGCAATAAGCAAACCGTTGCCCGAGCCGTTAAAGCTCAATTTGAAGTTGACGTTGTATCTGTTAATACCATTAATGTTAAGGGTAAGGCTAAGCGTACTATGAGCATTACTGGACGACGATCAATGAACAGCGAAGGAAGACGCCCAGACCTTAAGAAAGCCTACGTTACCCTAAAGGAAGGCCAAAGCCTACCTTTCTTCGAGAGTATCGAAGAGGATGAGGAAAAGCGTGAAGCTAACCAAGAGAAGTTTGATAAAGCTGCTCAAAAGCAGTCTGAAAAAGAAGCTAAAGGTCAGAAGATTGAATCCAATTCTCCTAAACGTCGCTTCCTAAGAAAGAACCCGGAGAGTAAATAATGGACCGTCTATATAAGCCAACTACACCAGGCCCGAAGAGGCATGAGCAAGAGAGATTTCTCTGTATTACTACCAAGGAAACCACTACGCTCTCTACTGGCTGTTAAGACACGTGGTTCAGGACGAAACAACCAAAGGCCGTATTACAACCCGCCACAAGGGTGGTGGTAGCCGTAAGTTCTATAGAATCGTTAGCTTTAGTTGCCCGAAGG
Source organism: Candidatus Saccharimonadota bacterium (assembly GCA_037200105.1). Lineage (GTDB taxonomy): Bacteria > Patescibacteriota > Saccharimonadia > Saccharimonadales > UBA4665 > JAJZKE01. The sequence continues at coordinate 35,802 of JBBCHN010000009.1, forward strand.
TTACAGTGGCGTAGTCGAACACATTGAATATGATCCTAACCGTTAGTGCCAGACTAGCCCGTGTTAAATCTAAAGATAACAAGCACGTATACATCCTAGCCACTCAAGGCATGAAGGTTCGGCCAGGTAATTATGGCTGGCGAGGAAGCTCCTATGAGAACGCTAACCGCCTACCTCTAAAACTTGTACCAATCGGTAGTACATGCATGCTGTTGAGCTACAACCAGGCAAAGGCGCTCAAATTGCTAGGTCGGCTGGTAACAGCGTCCAGCTAATGGGTAGAGACAATGGTTTTGCTCAGCTAAGACTACCTAGTGGTGAAGTACGGCTAGTTAACGAAAGCTGTACCGCTAGTCTAGGTGTCGTTGGTAACGAGCAGCATCAGAACATCAAGATTGGTAAAGCCGGTATTAATCGTCATAAAGGTAAGAGACCATCAGTTCGAGGTGTTGTTATGAACGCTGCCGATCACCCACATGGCGGTGGTGATGGTGGCCGACACGGTATTGGTGGTGGTAAGAACCATGGTTCTGCACCTAAAACACCTTGGGGCCAGAAGACTTTGGGATACAAGACCAGACGCCGTAAGAGTACCAGTCAGTTTATTGTCAGGAGCCGTCATGCGGCTAAGAGGAGATAATTTTATGACCATTGAACAGAGTATTGATACAAGACATGCAGAAATGGCCCATCGTCGGGCTATGGTTGAGATTGGTGGGCAGTTTGGCATAGTAATTAGAGCGGTTGGCCGACCAGAAGCCGAAGATGATGCCGCTCTTCTGTTGGTAACTATGTACGACAGAGCTGTAGCAGAATCTGATTCTGATGCTGAGGCAATTGCCCAAGGAGCATTACATACATTTAATTACCGGCTGCCACAAAGCGCCATACCACACAGAGGAGAGAAAGATGATTAGGATTAAATCACAAGTAGAACTTCCAGCTAGCCGAGCAGAGGACTTTAGTCTATCTGAGACTGGCTTAGAACACATGAACAGGTTAGGCCCAAGATGGGCAGAGCAATGTGGCTATATGGCTGCAGCCTTTGTGCATGACCAAGCCGCAGAAGGTTCAGCCGAATTTGTTACTAAGACCATAGAACACGTTGGTAATGCTATAGATAACACTGAGATGAGAGGTTCTTTCACCACCGGTGCTAGGATCTTTAACCACGCAGTACTTGGTGACCAAACATTAGTTGAAATGAGCAGTTCATATAACCAAACTCAGGGAGTTGCATAAATGAGTCGATCACTTAAAAAAGGACCATTTACGGACTTCAAGTTAGCTAAGAAGGTAGCTGCCCTAGGATCTGATGATAGAACTATCATCAAGACTTGGGCTAGAGCCAGTACTATCTCACCAGACTTTGTAGGTAGAACTATAGCTGTACACAATGGTAAACTACATGTTCCAGTTTTTATTACAGAGAATATGGTTGGTCATAAATTAGGTGAATTTGCCCCAACTCGTAAGTTTAGAAAACACGGTGGAAAGAAGGCGATTTAAGATGGCAGTTAAAGCAGTAGCTAAAGGTGTTCGTATCAGCCCACGAAAAGTTCAAGTGGTAGCTGCTTTAGTGCGTGGTCGAACAGTTGACGACGCTATGACTATCCTAAGCCATACTCCTAGACTTAGTGCTGTGGCTGTTAGAAAAGTTATCGAAAGCGCCAAAGCTAATGCTACCCACAATCACGGTTATAAATCAGAAGGCCTAAAAATAGTTGAAATTGGTATTACTCCTGGTCCATCACTAAAAAGACACCGACCAGCCGCTCGCGGTAGAGCCCTACCATTCAGACTTCGTTCATCACACATTAGAGTAGTTGTCGACGGTGAGCTAAGGCCAGCAACTAAGCCTAAGGTAGCTACTAAACCTGCGCCTGCTAAGAAGGAGACCAACTAATGGGACAAAAAGTTAATCCGATTTCAATGCGTCTTCAAGTCAATAAAGACTGGCGTTCTAAGTGGTTTAGCGACAAGCGAAACTATGCTAGCTATTTAAAGCAAGACCTAGAGGTTCGAAAGATGATTGCCGACAAGCTAGGCTCTAGAGCGGCTATTTCCCGAGTAGACATTGGCCGTACTCCTAATCTAGTTAACGTTACTATCTACACCGGTAAGGCTGGAGTAGTTATTGGTAAGGGTGGTAGCGGCGCTACTGAACTTAAAGTAACTATTGAAAAGATCTATGGTATCCCAACTAGAGTTAACATTGAGGAGATCAAGAAGTCTGACCTTCAAGCTAAATTAGTAGCTGAGAATATTGCCCACCAACTAGAGCGACGAATGAGCTTTAGGCGTGCTATTAAATCTGCCTCAGCAGCCACAATGCGAGCTGGTGCTAAAGGTGTTCGTATCCAAGTATCTGGTCGACTTAACGGTGCAGAAATGAGCCGTCGTGAGAAGGAAATAGCCGGTTCAGTACCGCTTCACACTATTCGTGCAGATATTGACTTCGCATCTGTTAAAGCTAAGACTGTCGGTGGCATCATCGGCGTTAAGGTTTGGATATACAAGGGAGAGGTGCTTTAGCCATGTTAATGCCATCACGAACCAAGTTTAGACGAGTCAGGAAAGGTAAGATTCGTGGCGTAGCTTCATCTGGCCACTATATTGCTTTTGGTGACTATGCTCTGCAGGCTCAAGGTCATGACCGTATTACGGCCAGACAAATTGAAGCTGCTAGGCAGGCTATGACTAGGCACATTAAACGTGGTGGTAAGATCTGGATTAGAATCTTCCCACATATCCCTGTAACTCGTAAGCCTCAAGACGTAAAGATGGGTAGCGGTAAGGGTAGCCCAGAGTTCTTCGTCGCTAAGGTTAAGCCCGGAACTATCCTGTTTGAAATGCAAGGTGTACATGAGGATGTAGCTCGTGAAGCTATGCGTCTAGCTGCCAATAAACTATCTGTTAAGACCAAGTTTCTTGTTAGAGAGGAGTCTTAATAATGAAGATTACTGAAGTACGTAAAATGTCGACTACCGAGCTAACTACTACCAGCACTAAAATGCGTGAGGAATTAGCCGAGCTTCGTCGTAGGTCTCATCTTGGTGAGATCAATAACGTTCGGGCTATAAGACTAAAACGCAAAGACTTAGCTCGTGTACTGACTGTCCTAAGCGAAGAATTAATCAAGGAGACCCGCTAATGCCTAAAGTTATTGTCGGTATTGTAACGTCCAATAAGACGGATAAGACCATCACTGTTACTAGCCATGGTCAGAGAACTCACCCTATATACAAGAAACAGTATCCGGTCTCTAAGAAGTTCCTGGTACATGATGAAAAGAATGAAGCCTCACCTGGTGATCGTGTTTCTATTATTGAAACTAGACCAATAAGCGCTAGAAAGCACTTTAAGTTAGAAAAGATCCTAGACCGACCAGCACTTAGAGAAGACTCTCTAAAGGTAGTTAAAGAAGAGGATGCTGCCAAAAGGCCAACATCCAAGTCCAAGAAGACCGAGGAAGAGGAAGAAGAGTAATGATACAGCAAGAATCACGACTAATCGTAGCCGATAACTCTGGAGCAAAGGAAATCCTTTGTATCCGTGTTCTTGGTGGTACAAGAAGGCGCTACGCCCGAGTCGGTGATGTTATTGTGGCTACCGTTAAACAAGCGGCGCCAAACGGCAACGTTAAGAAGAAGAGCGTTATTCGAGCCGTAGTTGTTAGAACCAAAGACCAAGTTAGACGAAAAGATGGTTCTACAATCGCTTTTGATGATAATGCCGCTGTTATTCTAGCTGAGGACAATGTAACTCCACGTGCTACCCGTATATTTGGTCCAGTACCTAGGGAACTAAGAGACAAGGGCTACTCCAAGATTATTAGCCTTGCACCGGAGGTACTTTAAGATGAACAAACCATTTAACATTAGATTAAAAGTAGGCGATAAAGTAATTGTCCTAACTGGCAAATACAAGGGTCAGACCGGTAAGATCCTCCGAGTTCATCCTCAGGAGAATAAAGTTACCGTTGAGGGCGTAAACATTATTAAGCGTCATATTAAACCAACTAGGGAGAACCGTGTTGGCTCAATTAAGGAAATAACTAAACCAATCTGGGTGTCTAAAGTCGCTATATACGAACCAACCTTGAAGAAGGCTAGCCGTATTGGCTACAAACTAGATGCCAAGGGTGTTAAAACCCGTGTATATACCAGCTCGAGTAAGGAGATTAAGTAATGGCCACCGTACAAGCCGCCAAACCAGCTAAAAAGACTGTCTATATTCCAAGACTTAAGGATCAATACAATAAGCAAATTGTAGCTGAACTTCAAAAGGAATTAGGCCTTAGCAACCCTTGGCAAGTACCAAGGCTAGATAAGATAGTACTAAACGTCGGTCTAGGCCGAACTAAAGACGAGAAGCGATACATTGAAGCTGCCCATAATACCCTTCGAAAGATTACTGGTCAGCAACCAATTGAAACTACCGCTAAGAAGTCTATTGCCTCCTTCAAGCTTCGTGAAGGCAACAAGATTGGTCTTAAAGTTACCTTGCGTGGTGATAACATGTACGAATTCCTAGACCGCTTCATTAACATCGTATTGCCTCGTTTCCGTGACTTCCATGGCTTGAGTCCCAAGTCTTTTGATAACCAAGGCAATTTCTCAATTGGCCTAGTAGATCAATCAGTCTTCCAGAGCTTACCTTTGAGGAAACTACTACAGCTCATGGACTTGAAGTAATTATGGTAATTAAATCTATTAACAAGGAGCACTCTAGAGCTTTACTTGAAAAGCTAGGTGCACCATTTGAAAAGGAAAGGAGTTAATATTT
>JBBCHN010000010.1:0-38917 GCA_037200105.1 Candidatus Saccharimonadota bacterium
TTGACAGCTACTAACGTTAATTTAACAGCCGGCACGGGCAGTATCTATGGCGCCAACTCAACCTCCAATTTACTGCTATCAGCCGGTAACCTAACCGCCAATGCTACAACAGCTAATCAAAATGTATATGTCTCTGACACAATTAGTGGCACAGTCAATGTCAGCGGACCATCGTCTGCCGGCGGTAGCTTCAATCTTGTAGCCACAAACGGTGGCTCTTCTGCTGGTGGTGTACTAGATATTGGATCTGGCAACACTATTAGTGGTGGCTCTGTGTCATTAACAACCGGTACGCTAACCAATAACAGTTCAGTAACCGCCAATACCGGTAATGTCGCTATCCAAAGCAATGCCTCAAGTAACGGTCTAACTGTCAATATGGCTTCTGGATCTAACTTAACTGCTTCTGCTGGTAATGTTAATTTCAATGGCACCAATGCTGGATCAGTCACTATTCAACCAGTAAGTGGAGTGACTCCATTAGGCAATATCTCAGCTGCCGGCAATGTTAATTTAAATATTGGATCAGGAAACGCCTCCGTTTCTGCTAATTCCGTCTCCGGCACAGTGCAAGATCCAAATGCCAATCTCAATTCGCCAACTGCTGGCTCAGTGTCAATAAGCACCGCCTCAGGAACATTGACTTTCGCTAACTTAGCTGCTTCATCAGTAGCCATTAGTAATGGTAATGCTATTACCACTAACGGTACGATTGTCGGCAGCAACGGTGTTACTGTCACCACTCCTTCTTTGACTAACACTGGCGCGATTAAAGTTACCGCAGGAAGCGCTAATCTTCTTGTCCAAAACAACGGTAATATTAGCGTCACTTTGGGCAACGGCAGCACTATGACTTCTCAAAATGGCAATGTCGAGTTCCAAAATACAACACCTGGACAAGCGTCACAAATTAACATAGTTGGTCAAGGCGGCAATCCTTATGGCACTATTTCAGCTAACAATGCCATTATCCTCAATGCCGGGTCAAGCTCAATCAATGTCAACATCAATCAACTTATTGGTTGCGTTGAGCCAACTGCTTCATCCGTATCTATAACTACTCAAACAGGTAATCTAGTTTTCTGCGCCGGCGTTAATACCACTTCTGGTACTAGTGGTGCAATTAACATTGTTGCCAACGGAGGCTCGATTAACATTGGCAGTACCGGTGGCAACAGTCTTACTACCAGCATCTCGGGATCAGGCAGTACTGCTGGCTCCATTACAATCAACGGTGCTACCGGTGTTACCATCAGCGGCAACATAAATGCAATAGGCAGCAGTGGTGCTTCAGGTGGCGCAATTAATATATCTACCACCAGCGGCAATATTAGTGTAACTAATGTCGCCAGCACTTCTACGGGCGGCAACGGCGGTAGTATTACTTTGAACGCCAGCAATGGCACTGTTAACGCTGACGATATTTCCACTGATAGCTCCGGCTTGGGCAATACTGCCGGCTCTCTTAATGTGACCGGTGGAAATGGCATTACCTTCACCAATATCACCGCTAACGGCACTACAGGTGCCTCTGGTGGTTCTATTACTTTAACCAGCACAGGACAAGTTATTACCGGTAACGACATTACCGCTGCTGCCACAGGTGGCACCGGTGGCAACGGTGGAAGCGTCACTACAACTAGCGGTGCGTTAATTCTTAATGGCAGTAATTCTTCTGGCAATAGTATAGACGCACATTCCGTTGCCGGTTAGCGGTGGCACTATCAATGTCACCACCACTGCGCCACTGGTATTTACAATTGGAGTTGGCGGCAACCTAACCAATAACGGCACTGCAGGCAACATTAATGCCAGTGGTGTCAGCGGTGGCTTCATAACCATCAGTAACGCTGGCAACAGTACGGAGGGTTAATTACGGTTGTTAATGGATATGTTATTGCTGATGGTACAACCGGCAGTGGTGGTAATGTTCTTTTCCAAGGTGCACCAATGGACTCCGGTGCTCTTACAGTAACCTTTGATTCCGGAAGCGATGTAGAAGCTACAAATAACTCTGATAGTTCGGGATTAGTCGGGTTCAATGCCGGTAGTAATGACATAACGCTCGCAGGCACAGGCACTATACAAGCCGGAAATGCCGTGAGAATCGGTGCTTTAGACCCGACAACATTGGCTCTATTGAATTCACCAGGAGGCGAAGCGTTTATAAGCACTGGACTGACAATTGGCAATCAAATTGAAACTAATGACTTTGTTCCTATACCAATTCCACCTAACACACCCACAGCAGAAATAGCGTCCAGCACTGAAATAGCATTCCTATCTGGTGGTACTCAATCAACTACTGGTGTCACAGTGCCATCATTAACCGCTACAGATCAAACTCAAATCTTTGGCTACACCAATTTAAATGTTGGTCTCGACAAAGACGAAGATAATGAATATGATGATTCTCAATTGTCTATTAATAATAAAGACGATAGTTCTAAATTCATTGTTGGCACAACCATTTCTGCTTTTCACTTCGGCAGTGATGAAATAGACAGACTTGCTAGAGATGGCGTTTATATTAGCTGCTGATAGCGGCAATCGTTACCTGGGTCTCGAGCATGGCAATATCTTGCTCACTCCTGACAGAGACATCCTCGTCTCTGCTAAGCAAGGCAACATTTATATAGGTTCCGGTGCCACTGTATTCATCATGAAGTCCGGTAACAATGTAGTGCTCTATGATTTAGTGCAAACAAAACCAAACCAAGTTTCAGTCATAGTCAATAAACAAAAATTGGTTATGGAACCAGGACATATGCTTGCTTTGACCAATCAAAATATTGACCATATCCGCAACATGGAGCTTAATACCCAATCTGTCGCTTATCGCAGACCGCAGCAAGTTCTCTCCGGTAATGTCAAAGCATTCTCTGCTGATTTTTCTATCAGTTCCGCGATGAACAACATTGAACCACTGCGACGACTGACTGTCTCAACTTACAAACAAGATCAGTTAACTATAGAAAGACTCTGGAAGAATGCGCAGATTGAAGGCGATTTCTCCCTTCCCAATCAACCCTTCAACAATGCCACGATGGGTCGTTAACTACAAAAGCGCGGCAAAGCAGACATCTCGTCTTACTTAAACAATTGTTAGTTATCACCAGCTTGTTCCAAAGCATGGTGATAATAATGACGGGGACTCAAGAAAAAATGGCCATAAGAATAGTATTAGCATTATCTCTAATTTTGGCGGCTATCCCAACCGTCTTCATCGCTGTTTTGGCAAATTTCAGTTGCGCCTCTTATGCAGAAGCTTCAGATAACAAAAGCAATTTTATTCCCGGCACAATAATCTACAGTGGTAGTTTTGGCGGGGACGAAGCTAATAGACTCGCTAAAGACGGTGTCTTTATTGGTGAAGACAGTAAAAGTAATTATTAGATCTAGCTTACGGCAATGTTTTGCTCATGCCAGATAGAGATATGATTGTCAGCACACACTCAGCTAAAATATCTATCGGGGCTGGCGCTGTTGCCTTCGTGATGAAATGCAGCAATGGTCTTATTGTCTATGATCTTGGACATAGAGAATCAAAACCGGTCTCAGTCTTGTTCAACAAATACAAACTCGATATGCAACCAGGCCGCATGCTCGTGTTGAGTGGGCAAGACGAAAGCGATTTTGAGAAACTGGAGTCAAACTACCGTTCAATACCTTGCTATCACTCACAAAGATTTGACTTGCGTGGTTCTGCGGTCAAAGTCATTGCTGCCGATTTTTCTATTTCTTCGGCCTTGTTTTTCATACAACCTCTCAAACAATTAGCAATTTCTAATAATCCACAGGATAAATTGGTACTGCAAAACTTGGTTAGGACTGCGACGGCTATGAATGACATCACTAAAACTGATATATCCGACAGGAATATCAAGAGGCAAGATCTAAATCAATAGGCTTGCTGAACTTCGAGGCTATCGTCGATAGTTAGAATAAACTAATATCGGATTCAACAGCAAAGAAAAAAATATTCAATCGCATGCAGGGTGATGTATTTTATCACCTGAGCGGGTGATCTTATTACACTCCGCAGGTGATGCGGATCTCGGAAGATGCTGCTAAGCTTATTTTTTCCATCAGATGTCATGTACTTACTGCATCGTACGAAAATTTTTTTGCCGCATTGAAGTGAATATGTCACTTATTCAATGTCAAACCGGCATGAACACTGACTTCCAAGAGCGCCCCCTTAAATATATTTAAATGGCAGAAGTGGTGATGCAAAGAGATGAGGGTGGAATAATAGAAATGGGCACACCAGATACTTTAGGTACAGGCTATCGTTCAAATGCAAAACCTGATTTCACGATTACTAATCTGCCTGACAATAACAGCAACGCAAGCTGTCTATCTTGCTGCATCTGCTGACACTACAGAGAAGCCAGAAATGGTGGCATTGGCTCAACCAGCAGCAGCACAAATGACAACATGCAAAAATGCTATTCGGGAAGAAGAACTCGTCTCGTGGAAATAAACAATCAGTTTATCCCAGGTATAACAATCTATGCTGCTAATTTTGGTAGTGATGAAGCTGCCCGGCTGGCAAAAGACGGTGTGTTTATTGGCACCGCTACTAACAATCACTATATCGACCTACAAGGTGGCAATGTTCTTCTCAATCCAGAGCAAGACATTATTGTCGGCACTAGATTAGGCAAAATATTTATAGGAGCGGGCGCCAATGTTTTTGTAGTTAACGCCGGACCCGATATAGTCGTCTATGATTTGCTGCAAACCAAACCCAAACAAGTACAAGTATCAGTAACAACAAACAAGCATCGATTGTCCTTAGAGCCGGGACGCATGATTGTATTAACTGAACAAAACATCAAAGATTTTGAAAAATTAGAAATTGACTGCCACCGTGTGGGCTTACCGCAATGCACAAGGGCTGGACTCGAATGGACAAAATGGGCCAGTAAAAGCATTTGCTGCCGATTTTTCTATTGCCTCAGCAATGGTGACTATTCAACCACTCAAACGATTGACTGTATCCGCTATAGACAAGACAAGGCAACCGTAGAAAGACTGGTAAAAGGGGCTGTATTATTAGGCGATTTTGCCACCGGTGCTGAGCAAGCCATTGTCACCGATTCTCCAACAACTACTGTTCAAATTGCTGATCCTATTGAAGTTGCTTCCGGAAACCGTCAATAATCTTATAAAGATCATTGTCAGGGATATTCTTCATAGCCACAACGAAATCGGACTGTATATAATCATTTAAATATCTTAAGATATTGCCATCTTAAAGATAGTAACGATGGACCCATATTTTGGCTAGAAAGACTTATCTGCAAAATTCCGAAAACTTTATAGGCAAGATATCAACCAGAACTAAACTTGCAATGGTGTCCTGGGTACTGGCTTGCTTATTTTTTTGTCTAGCAGAAAATGTCCAGGCACAAGGATTTCATGAAGAGCTGGCTCCAATTAGTTTACCCTCTGCACCACCAACGCTACCAAGTTTATATCCCACAGACGTAACCCCGGTCAATATCAATCGGGAGCGTGAATTGCTCAAACCAGGTTTCACATACTACGTTTTCCAAAAGTTGCCTTCTCATTTCTGGTTTTAACGTCACTGCAGAAACATCTCAGCGTTTTGAATCCAACGTTTTCTTCACCACATCACATCCTCGTCGTGATTATGTATTCCGTACTCTACCCAATGTGAGCATGGGGTATGAGGTCTACAAAAAAATAAATATCTACTGCAACTACTTCACTATTAAAGACGTTTTCGTCGGCCATCGTCAATTGACGTTTCCAACCACCCAATCTTTATCTTGGGGTCTGAGACGCGATTTCACAATTAGTCCGCGCACCAATTTACAGCTCGATTGGCAGGCTAGAGAAATATGGCAAAGCCCAGGTTTGCGTCAATTTGACTTTCTGCCTGGTATGACACTGACACGCTTTGTCACTCCCAATATCGTTGCTTACATTAATACTATTCTGCAATTGCGGGGCGGCCAATATTTTGAAGCACCGACTAGAGAAATAGATCCTTTTTATACAGCTGGACTTTTATATTCAAGACATTCCTGGATGTTTTCAGCGGTCGGCACTCTGGTCACTAATTACCGTCATCCACCTTTCAACGACGCTATACCGCCGGTAAGCAACAATTCCATTATTGCCGACCTGGAAATATCGCACCCTGTACCTAAATTGCCATTTCTGACTACTTTCATTAGAGCTGAACCAATCTGGAACTGGAAAAGTCATAATTATCCCGGCATCAGTGGATTTGATTTTCGTTTGTTTAGCGGTATCCGTTTAACAATAGCCAAGCCCACCTACCAGTCGTCTATCGAAACTCTTAAACAACAACTCAAAGAGCTCAATTGTCGGTCCGCCTAGCAATGCACCGGCTGGCGCGCCCGAACAAACGCCATCATTACAACCTGCCCCAGGTCCTGCAGAAGAGAATCCGACCGAATCACCTAACGAACTACCAGCCACCACGCCAGGCGCTGCTCCCAGCCAATTACCACCAGCTGAAAATCCAAGCCCGGGTAAGTCACCTGCGCCAACCCCAGCACCTGCCGAATCACCGCAACAATGGTCGCCCCCGACTAGTCCTCTTGGCCCTGTTGGCCATCTATATAATAAGGATATTCCTGTATTTAAAGAATTAGGATCAGCTTCTGCGCCAAGTCCAGACCCAGATTCAGCTCAGGATATTCCTCCACTGAGAGAATTAAAATTAGCTTCTACGCCAAATCCAGACATGGAATCAGCTTGGACAGATTGGCAATATGCTGAACGATGGACTGAGCTTCAATCAGCCCCTTAATCACCCTTAAGTGGTTCGGGTTTTATAGTATATTTTTCACATGCCGAAGGCAGTTCTTGGGACCAGTATTCGCTTTTGGATGATTCACCCCTCCACAATAGCTTATCCCCCGGGATTGTTAATATTTTCTACCCAATCTTGGCAACCTGAGAAAATAAGAGTGGCGGGTTCATTGGGGTTTTTTAAGAGTGTGTAGACTTATATACAACATTCGTTAAATTATTAGCTACAGTTCATTAACTGGTGCTAATATATTATTAGTTGATTTTAAGCAGACCTTGTAACTGCCAACTCCACAATGGGCAATTGCGGATGTGTTTTTGGTCGACCAAGCAAACCCCGGCTTTTATTTACAGTCTTAGCATAAAGGAGAACAGTAAATGAAAAATCTATTGCTGTCACTGTTCTGCTTGGTATTAATCGCTTCCCCAATTACAACAAATCAACGCTCTAGCTAACGGTCACACACTGAGCGCGAGCATTGCCAGCGGCATTAATATCGGCAGCAGTCTTACCAATAATCCATTGCTATCTAATATTACCGTTAGTCCATCTATCAGCAATATCAATGCTACCGTAGTATCAATGCGGCTGATAAAACAGTTAATAGCATCACTGCAATTACATCCATCCAACCTAATAATTGCTTCAATCTCAGTTGCGGCAATATTTTGGTTAGCCCGGATAGAGACATTGCTATTAACACTGGTAATGCCACCGTTTCCATAGCTTCCGGAGCAACAATATTTGTCATGTCTTCCACAGCAGGCATGATAATTTACGATTTAAATCAAACCAAACCCAAACAAGTATCGGTCGTGGTTCATAAACACAAACTGATCCTTGAACCTGGTCACATGCTTGTACTTACACGTCAAAAGGCAAAAAGTTTCGAAGAATTAGAAGCTAACTGCCATCGTGTTAGTTACCGCAGACCAGAAGAAATAAACCTACCCGGTGATGATATGACCGCCTTTGCGGCTGGCTTTTCCATCTCTTCTGCTCTCACTAGAATTATTCCTTTAAAGCAACTGATTAATTCTAATGAAAAGCGTGATCAAATATTGTTGGACAAGTTAATCAAAACTGCTGTCATATTGGGTACATAGTATTTCATGACAACAGGATTTCTTATCCATTTGTTTATAATGCACTCTACACGAGCACCATATTGTCAATTACATAGTATTATCTATAGTATTACTTAATATGGACTGTTCTATTGTTAAACTGCGGTCTAACTGATATTTCTTCTTACCAAATAAAGGTGGTTTTGATTATGAAAAAATTGATTGCCTATTCAGCTGGTCTCTTACTTGTTCTGCCTTTGACTTTAACTTCACCAGCATCTGCACAAAAATCTGCTGTACCAGTTTCAGTCAAGATTGGTTATTTCAATGAAGCACTGGTGAAAGCTTCTTTCCCTGAAGCTGCCGGTTCCGAAACATTGAAAGCCCAAGCAGAAAGCCAACTGCGAAAAGATCTTGAAGACGCTAACAAGCGTGTTCAAACAATGCAAGAAGCAAAAAAACCAGCTGACGAAATAAAAAAGGCAATAGCTGATGCTCAGATTTCTATCAGCGCCAAACAACAAGCCTTGCAAGAATTGGTGCAAAGCCAAAATGCTCTGGTGCGCGATAAAATCGTGAATGCAGTTAATAGTGTTGGTCGTGAAAAAAGTCTGGATCTTGTAGTTAATGGTGAAGGCTTATACATGGGCGGCAAAACCGTACTGGATAACGGCACCGATATCACAGACGAAGTGGTTAGGAAACTAGTACCACAAGTAATTCGCCAAACCGCTTCTAAATAAAGATTGCGCTTTTTTATGAATTAACGAGCCCGGGCACAAAATGCTCGGGCTCCTTCATCTGGAAATGAATTTTAAAAAGAAGTGCCTATTTAAGTAAGTCCATCGCTGGTATCAGCGCACGATTTCAACCGAGCAAGAAGCACGTTTAACTACGTCTTCTGAAACACTGGCAACTAGAAATTTATCGATTCGACTGTGTTGATGTGGATTAGTAAGTATCAAATCAGACTGCCAAGATTTTGCGATTTCTAAAATCGTCTCAGCCACATCGATGGATTCTGTAATCTGTCCTTCGACAGAGCTATCGGGAAAACATCCTCGCAAAAAAGCCTTCTGGTATTCAATTGCCTGAAGCATATTGGTGTTTAATTTTTCGAGCCGTTCGATGAAAAGTTTAGCATCTATATGTGGATTTTCACTAGCTGGTTCAAGAGGCGGCTGTACTACACTCAATATCAGAAAGTCACAGTCGCTTGGCCAGAATTCGTTTTTTCTAAAGAGCCATGAATCAGTGGAAGTAATAGTGCTATCGATGCAAATAAGGCATTTTTTCTCTTTCTTATATTGACCAAACTGGTCTGTTCTTACTACAGTTATTGAAGATTCGCACTTCTTTAAAATTTCTTGAGCAACTTTGCCGAGCGTTGGACGAGCACCAGGTGGTTTAGAGTTATCCCCGATCAAAACCATGTCGGGTTTTATAGATTGTATAATTTCTAAAAGTTTCTCACTAGGCTTTCCTTCAACCAGTTCTCTAGTTATCTTTGCCCTCTTAAAAGCATTGTCAAGTTGCGCCAAGGTAAATTTCAGTGCTGCATCAGCTTTTTCTCCATTCAATTGATGTTCAAAAGGATTATGCGATCTTGCCGCATACACAGAAACCACGTTTATGACGAGAGCATCGGTAAAAGAGCGATTCTTTAACAACTCTATAGAGGCGTTAGCATTTGCTGATCCATCGGTAGCGAGAAGAATTTTCATCTTTGTACCTTACTTATTGAAAGAGTCAAAACTATTAAATTGCATTTTATCGGTTAAAGACGGTTGTTTATTGAAGGAGGAAACATTTTCTAATGCTGGAGAACTAACCTGACTATCAAAAGTCGGAGCACTAGTCACCGGACTGAATAAAGCATTACTGGCTCTAGGTAGACTGGGCAATGCTGGTGTAAATGATTCCAACGCGGGATTGAAACTGTTCTGCGAAAAAGTTGACTCCAACTTAGGCGATCTAAACTGCATTGCACTTTCTGGCGCTGAGGACATTGGAACAGGTCGGGTAGCCGGTGAACTTTCCATAGTGGGTGAAGTTGTTCCCAAAATGAGCTACCAATACCAGAATTATTTCCTCGACGATTATGCCTAGTCACAAACGTATTTTGATTTGTAGTCGATGATGGAGAATTTACTCCGTAATTTTCCCGCTCTCCTGCTGAAGGGCCTATTGCACTACCGTTTCCCACACTAGTTGATTGTGCGACAGCTTGAGAAACGGAACAAAGACAAGCAAAAATCAAAATGTATAAATTAGCGAATTTCATCATTCACCTCCGACAGAACTACGCTTCCCAGCATTTTCTATATCAGCTCTGTCAGCTAATTTGGTAATTACTTTAATCCCTGTTGATAGCTCATCAGTAGCTTTAAGTGCTACAAAATCGTCTTCGTGCAAATCCCCTGATACCTCCATGAGATTCTTCATGCCCAAGCCTCTTTGAACTTTTATCCGTTCGGCGATATTATCTTTGATTCTAATGACAAATGTTCCTTTCAAATCCGCATCCACTGCTGTAACCGGCACGAATAAAGTATTAGAGGTCCGCGTAACTACCCAATAGACGTCAGCAAACATTCCTGGTTCGAGCGTGCCATCCTGGTTAAATACATTAAGTTCGACAGGCATCGTCCGAGTAGCGTCGTTTAGAGCATAAGCGGGTCTGGCAACTATGCCAGTAAATTTCTTACCCATAAAAGCCGGGTACCGAGAATTCAAATCGTTGACCTATTTTTGTGCCAGATACCGCTGCTTCAGGGATGGCTACAACAAGTCGCAAAACGTCTTCCTCTTGAATGCGCACCAAGGGTAGTGCGTCGCGTGCGGCATCTACTGCTACAATGCTACCAACATGTACATTCCTCTCTGTAATTATGCCGTTAAAAGGTGCCTCAACCGTTAGATATGATGTCATATCGTTCAAAGCATTCAAAACTTCTCTAGCAGCTTTGACATTATGTTTTTCAGCTATTACTAAATTCGTCGCCCCTATAACTTCTTGTTGAATTGACGCTACCCGAGCCCTGTCAGATTCAGCCGTTTTAAATTGTATGTCTACTTCGTTCTGGGCAATAGCGCCAGGAGTTTTTGCCGCTTGCTGAAGTCTTGCCAATGTTAGAGAATCGGCATCAAGGCGAGCTTCTGCTTCAACTAACTTAGATTTCACGCTGTCTTCATTAGCTTGTGCGCGCCTATATGAAGACTCGGCTGATGCTAGTTTAGCTGCGCCTTCTTTTGCTTTCTCGTTTAGTTCTGGACAAAAAATAGTTATCATTTTTTGCCCCTTTTTGACTATTGAACCACGGTCCACACCAATCCACTTTATGTACCCTTCAACTTTCGCATGTATGGGTACGTTTTGATAAGCTAACAATTGTCCCGGCAAAATCAGCTTGCTCTCTAAGCGTAAGCTTTGTACTTTGACGACCGGAACCGTTGGCAAATTTGCTTCTTGTTTTTCATTTGTCCCTTTCGCAACAGAAGAGGAAACGGATTTATTGCCGCAGGAAGATAATAATAAAGCAGCGAGGACATTAAGCCAAAATATTTGTTCCACAGTCTTTTTAAACAACATTTATTTGATTAATCTCCTACACACTAATGATCCAATCGCATTTCTGAGCTTGCTGATCCGTCCAATTTGGATTCCCCATCCTTGTTATCTTCAGGCAAGAGAGAAACCCCTTTTCTCGTAGCTTTTCTCTGTACCATGGCGTAAACAACCGGCAAAACAAGCAAAACAGCACCGGTAGAAACAAGAAGTCCACCGATTACAGCTCTTCCTAAGGGTGCGATACGATCGCCGCCTTCGCTCATTCCAAGAGCCATAGGTATCATGCCAGCAATCATAGCAATGCTCGTCATTAATACGGGACGTAATCTCGCAGCCGCTCCAGTTATAGCAGCTGTTTTAGATGAAATGCCTAAAGCACGACGTTCCTCAGCAAATACAACTACTAAAATACTATTTGCTACACCTACTCCAACAGCCATAATCGCGCCCATAAATGACTGCACATTTAAAGTGGTGTGGGTTAAAAAGAGCGCAAGTAAAGCACCAAAAAGGATAGCTGGTATTACTGAAATGATAATTAGCGCAAGTCTAACAGATTGAAAGAAGGACACTAGCAAAAGCAATATAGCCACCACTGCGAATACAACTCCAAGTCCTAGCGCAAAAAATGTTTCATTCATAGTTGGGTATTGCCCACGAATTGTGACCTTAACACCGCGCGGTGCCTTCCCTAGCTTATCAATAGCTGACTGTACCTCCTTGGCTGCGCCGCCTAGATCATCACTGGCAAGATTGGCTGAAATTGATATAGTGCGTCGCATATTGTAATGATCAAATTCCCCAGGCATAGTGCCAAAGCCTACATCAGCTACATCGCGCACAAATGGCCCCGCATAATTGCCCGTCTTAATTGGAATGGCTCCAACTGTATCTACAGAATCAAGATCGCCTTGGGGCACCTGAACTTGCACTTGATATGAAAGCCCACTTCTAGAATCACGCCAGTAGATGGGAGTAACAAAACGACTAGAATATGTTGATGACACCAGAGCATGTCCTATGCCTCGCACCGAAAACGCCCAGTTGCCCCGCTCTAACTCTGTCTATTGCAATATTTAGAGTAGGATAATCTAACGGCTGGACAATACCTACATCACGTAACGATTTTAACTGTGCTAAGGTCGAAAGAAGTTTGTAAGAGTATGTAGTAATCTTGTCGTATTCAGGCCCGTCAATATCTAGTTGTATAGGAGTTGATGCACCGAAGTTCATCACTTTATTTACAATATCTCCCGCTTCAAATGTGAAATTACAGTCTGGATATTTCTTGGCAAATTCTTTGCGGAGCCGTTCTTCTAACGGCTTAATCTGAACTTTAGCCTCGTCCTTAAAAGAAACGAGCATAACTGCTTCTTGTGGACCACTTGTCCACATATAAGCATTGCTTATGGCATAGCTTGGCGGTTGCGAACCAACATAACTAATAGAAACTTCTACATTTTCTGGACCAACATCATCTGCAATCGTTTTAAGTACGTCTTTAGTTATGTCTTCCGTCTTTTCAAAGCGTGTACCCACAGGAGCCTTTAAGCGCAATTGAAATCCTTTGGGATTCCCGGCAGGAAATATTTCTCGACCTAGCGTGGGATAAATGAGAAACGACGTTAAACAAGCAAATATAAAAACCCCGAAAACAGCGAAACGGGCACTGAATAGATTAATAAGGACACGCTGATATTTAGCACGAACTTTAGTCATAAGTCCTGTTTCTTGGTGAGTACTATGTTGATTTGAATTTGCTGATTCGTCGCTAGGATTATCAGGAGCTTGAGCTTTCAAAAGCCAGCCGCTCATCACCGGAACAAAAGTCCCGGAAAGAATATAAGAGGCGAACATGGCTAAACCTACCGCAAGCGATAAAGGAACAAAGAGCGATTTGGTGGCCCCCACCATAAAAAATGACGGCATAAATACCGACACAACGGAAAGCATGGCCAAAAGACGAGGTATCACCACCTCTAGTGAAGCGTCGTATATCGAACCGAGCAAGGGCTTGCTTTGCCCTAAATGACTATGTATATTTTCTATCGTGACGGTTGCCTCATCGACTAAAATACCCACCGCTAAAGAAAGTCCACTCAACGTCATCAAATTTATGGTTTGTCCGCCGATCCATAAACCAACAACGGCTGCTAACAAGGCAAATGGAATATTTAAAACTACAATTAGTGAGCTGCGCAAATCGCGCAAGAAGAGCAGAACAACACCACCAGTTAAAAGAGCACCAATGCCCCCCTCCATCAACAAACCGGCTAAGGCCTCGGTTACATAAATGGATTGATCGAATTGAAAAGACACTTTTATATCTTGGGGCAAAAGTGATTGCATGTACGCAATATTCTTTTTTATTCCCTCTACAACGGAAAGCGTAGATGCGCTAGCCTGTTTAGAAATGGCCATGTATATGGTTCGCCGTCCATCGACCAATGCATATCCGGTGAGAATATCAGTGGTGTCTTGAAAAGAAGCTATGTCTCTTAAATAAACTACTTCGGGACCAGATACTTTTTCAAGTGGTATTTTGCCAAGATTCTGGATGTTATCTACAACAGAATTCATAGAGGCTATGCGCTGAATATCACCTGTGCGAACAATACCGGAAGGCATGATCACATTGCCGTCGTTAATTGCTTTAACAATGTCGTCAATAGATAAGTGATATTCAGATAATTTTCGGGCATCAACGGTAACTACGATGGATCTCTGATTACCACCGAAAGGAGGTGGTGTTGACACGCCTGGGGTCGTAGAAACAACAGGGCGGACGCGGGCATAAACGAGATCCTGGATTTCTCCCAGGCTGCGGGTCGGGCTAGAAAATACCAAATAACCAACTGGCACGCTGCCAACGTCATAGCGCACTATAAATGGTGTTACCGTGCCAGGGGGCATATACGCTCTTGATCTCTCCACCTGAGCCACAACCTGAGCCATGGCATCAGACATATCAGTCCCGGGCTGGAAATATACATCCATGACAGCGGCACTTTGAATGGAGCGAGAAGAAACATGATCTACACCACTTATATAAAAGAAGTGCTGTTCGTAAAATGTGACTAAATAGCCTTCCATTTGTGATGGGTCCATACCTCCATAAGGCTGGATAACTGTCACACGTGGAAGATCGATAGTCGGGAAAATGTCTACCTTCATTCGGGTTATTGCCAGTATCGCCAAAAGAACAGTAGCAGCAACCGCCACAATGATTGTGATGGGTCTTCCCATTGCTAATCTAATCAACCACATAGTCTACTTGCCTCTTTGAACCCGGCCTGCCTCTTGGAGTAGTGGTTTTAAATCACCATGCACTGAGGCAACAAATAACAATGCTCGCCATACACCAACTTTGGCTATAGCCTCCTGCACTCGTGATTGCGCAAGTGTCTCTGTTGCCTGCGCTACTTGAGCGACTGACCCTAGCCCCGTTTTATATCTAGCCTCAGCTTGTTGGCAAGCAACTTCTGCAGCATGTACTTGTACAGGCATGTTCTCTGCTAGAGCCAGTGCTGCTTGCACTCGTGCTCGCGATTGAATATCTTCGGTACGCAAATTTTGAAGCACTAAATTGTAATCTTGTCGTTGTTGATATATGCGCTCCATTTGTACTTTCTTCTCTTCCCGCAGGCGGATAATATCTAAAAAATTCCAATTTATGATCATTGCCAATTGATAATTAGGAATCGTTGGCATGGTGCCACTTGCGCTTATGGTTTGAGTTTGTCCACCAACAGTTGGATTCAGCCCAGATCCTCTCAAATTAAATCCTGCAAGAAAATGAAAAACTGGAGCATATTCTTTATCCAATACTTTCTTTTGCGCTATAGCAGATTGCAATACTGCATTTGATGCTTTCAAAATCGGTACTTCTTCAAAGATAGGTTGTGTCTTTTGAATATTAGCTGGTTCAAATTTTTCCGCTATGCCCGTGGGATCAATATCTATCATCGTTCCACCTAATCCCATCGAATTAGCAAGGGTTGCGAAAGCAAGATCGCGTGATAAGTTAGCACGAATTAAATTGTTGCGAGCGTTGGCAAGTTGTGCTAAAGATAATGACTCGTCTGCGCCGGGTTTTAACGAAGCGCTAACCTGAGCATGAACCACACTATAGAATTGTTCGAAAGAAGCGACATTTTGTTCGGCAGCCTTTACTTGTTCTACCGCTATAACTGAGTCTAAATAAGCATTTGCACACGCTAGTGCCACATCCAATTGGGTTGAGGCGTACTTACTAACGGACTGAAAAGCGTATGTTTTAGCCAGATTGATGCGCGCTTTATGCAAACCAAAATCCAGCGGCGCCCAGTCGATGCTTGCACCTAAAGCCGTAAAGAAGAAGGGGTGTAACGTATCGACAGTAGAGGCTGGCCAGAGACAGCTGGGAATACGGGACTGCCAAAAAAGACTTCGGTTAATTTATTATGACTGGCTAATATCCTTGATATTGAAGAAGCGAATCAGGCAAATATTCATTCAATTTTTGGACAGTGACATTTTTATTTGCTGCCCGAACTTCCGATTGTCCTTTAAAATTTGAGGGTAACTTTGTTGTGAGTATTGAACTGCTCCATTAAAAGTGAACGGTTTGTTGATCGCTGTTTGTTCTATTTTCGGATGAAGATATATCGGCAGCTGATTATTAGAATTCCCCATTGAACCAGGAGTACTAGAGTATGAAGAAGCACTTATTCGTCTGTCAGTTGCGTTATTTGGAAATAGCTGATCTGGATGAGCGAGGCTTTCTGGAGCGGCTGGTTCACCTAAGCCACTTAAGCCGGAACTTTCCGCAATTGCTGCATTGGTTACTGTAGTCAATATGACAAGTATGCAATTGAATTTAGCAAATACTTTGGATTTTGACCAAATTTTTCTACCGACAAATCGGCTTCGGATATTGTCCGATAGAGATCTAATCAATATACAAACAGTTGCATTCATCAATTGCCGTATACCTATTCGCGCGCCAAGCAAAATGCAGGCAGCAATGAACATACATAATTAAGTCTACTATAAGCGGCTCTACGTAATTGTGGAAAAATTGTGTAACAGATAGACCTCCAGTTAGCTATGACTAACTTCGACAGTCCCCTATCCATCAGCAAAATATTCAATTAGCTCTCTAAGCTACGCAGTGCCAAATTTGATAATGAATTTTATATCTATACCCGGAGGATTAGATACACTAATGATGTCACCTGGTGAGATTTAGTTTGTCCTTTCCATTGATAAGTCAAGCTTATTCCCTGACAATCTATTTTTGGCTGTATTATATAGAAAAGGGATAAAAAATTAGTGATAGATTCTTTGAAGTCACTGACAAGCATTATGATAAACGCAAAAGAATTCAAAGATGATGATAGAGTTCGTGACCATTTAGCCAACGAAAGAACATTTCTGGCTTGGTTGCGGACAGGCGTAGCGGCCATGGGATTAGGAGTAGTAATTGCTAAGCTACGATATATTCTCGGTTCTAATTACCCGGAATCCAGTGGCATTGTTCATGCAGCGAATATTGGTCTAATCTTTGCCTTAGTCGGGATAACAACGATTA
Organism: Candidatus Saccharimonadota bacterium; assembly: GCA_037200105.1. Taxonomy (GTDB): domain Bacteria; phylum Patescibacteriota; class Saccharimonadia; order Saccharimonadales; family UBA4665; genus JAJZKE01. Next base: position 17,028 of record JBBCHN010000010.1, read on the forward strand.
TCTTGTCTGTATTTTTCTTTTTGCAAGTCCGTAGTCAAATTCGGACTCGGAATTATGTTTCAAAAACCAAACTGGTTCTCGGGCTAGCAATTGTTATGGTAGTTTTGGGATTAATAATACTCTGGTATCTTATTCAACCAACTATCAAACATTGATGTGTTCTAAAATTATTTATTTGATTGTCTCATGGGTAAGTTTCTAAACTAGTTATGGCTAAAATTTTGCTGGTGGAAGACGAGCTGGGTTTATCCGGTGCAATTCAGACATGGCTCAGCGATGAATTTCATGTTGTTGAAATTGCCACCAACGGCAAAGAGGCCTTAGAAAAAGTGGCTGCTGCTCAGTATGACATTATTTTACTTGATTGATGTTGCCGGAATTGAGCGGAATTGAAGTCTGTCGAACTTACAGATCACGAGGTGGAACGGCACCCGTACTTATACTTACCGCGAAGAAATCATTGCTTTCCAAAGAAATTGGTCTGGATAGTGGGGCTGACGATTATTTAACCAAACCATTTCATTTGAGAGAGCTGTCTGCGCGCATAAGGGCATTATTACGCAGACCGCCAACCGCTCCCGCTATTGTTTTGAAGGTAGCCAACATAACGCTCGATCCCAGAAAACTTACGATAACACAAGATGACAACCTAATACATTTACTGCCAAAAGAGTTTGCGCTGCTTCAAGTACTCATGCGTAATGTCGGCAAAACGATGACAACTGAATCTTTGCTTGACCAGCTTTGGGGCACAGATACAAATGTTAGCTCGGACACATTACGTTCTAATATCAAAACTCTGCGTCGAAAAATAGATATTGCCAGTAAACCTTCTCTTATAACTACAGTGCACGGGGTTGGGTATCGAATTGAAGATTCCTCTGTTTAGCAATGTAAGATGGCGCATCGCCCTTTTGTTTGTGACACTTTCCAGTGTACTGTATTTGGTTATTGCTTTCCTTGCAGTATTTGCATTTGATTGGATTTTAGATTATTCCATTGATCAGCAGCTCCGTGTACTAGCATCAGATTTTGGCCATGCAATTGAACTTGATGGAGACAAGCCGCATTTCAGAGATTGGCTACGTGTTGTTAAAACCAAGCCAGCTAAGTCATTGGCTGCTATTCAACTTTTTGATTCGAATAGAAATCTGCTTGAGCATTATGGTCCTATTGGTCCACCCACCCTCGAAAAAGATTCGAAGCAAATCAAAGATTTCAGATTGATAGTAAGTCCATTAACCCGCAATTTACAAAACTGTTGGATTTTTGCAAATTGCTCTGTCAACAGGCTACAAAGATGAAGCATTGCAAAAACTGGAACTTATTATTGCTCTATTAGCGCCGATTTGTCTGCTTGGTCTGGGCGCAACAAGTTATTTAGTCTCGGACGTAGCTACCGCCCCTATTCGAGAAAATCTCAATATGCTAAAACAGTTTATCGCTGATGCTTCGCACGAACTAAACACCCCCCTTAGCATTTTTCAAGCACGAGCAGATGTACTCGAAAAGAAGCTCAGGCGTTCCAATTCAGATGTTGAACATGTCCAAATCATGAATTCGGCTACAGAAAGGATGGCAAAAATCGTACAGGAATCTGGCACTTTTAGCCGAAATAGAAGGCACTCCAACAAGCTCTGTTAACGAAGTCGGCCAGGTCGATCATAGTGTCAAACAAATCATCGCAGAGTTCCAGCCGAAATTTAATGAGAAGGGAATCGCGCTGCAACAGGAGACATCCTTGCCGGTTACAGTATATACTTCTGAAGAGTGTCTTCATAAAATCATTTCCAACCTGGTAGAAAATGCTTGGCGGTATACAGAACGAGGCGGAACTGTTAGTGTTTCGGTGAGTTGTGACAGGCAGTTTGCTAAGGTTCAAGTAAAGGATACTGGAATCGGCATATCTGCTGACAATCTTCCGCTTATATTTGATCGCTTTTATCGGGTGGATAAGTCCCGCAGCAGAATGTCCGGTGGATCTGGACTTGGTCTTTCAATCGTAAAAGCGCTTGTCGATTCACAAAGTGGACATGTTAATGTTCAAAGCAAACTTGGCAAAGGCAGCATATTCACGGTGTTTTTGCGACTTAGTTCTTGAATCTTATTACACAAAAATTGCACACAAGATTTTAGACCCACTGCCAGCATATATGACCTTTTGATTTTAGATATTATGTTGCCACTGCTTGATGGAATTAACATTTGTTCGTTCGTGCGCGCAGGAAATCCGACAGTGCCTATTTTAATTATCACCGCCTATAATTCTCAAGCTAGGAAGAAAATGTCTTAGAGAGCGTGCCGATGCCTATATGACTAAACCTTTTAAACTGAGTGCATTGGCAAATTGCATACGTGATTTACTGGGTTCTGACAGCCGTCTTTATGAGCATGCATGAAAATAAATTATTTGGCTATAAATGGAGTTGCCGTGACGAACAGTCATCTCGATAAGTCGCAAATTAATTACTGCTAGCTGAACAAGTTCTAATCGCCAGAATCCGCGTAATAACGCGCCTGATCTGAGTCTGCCTGAGCACGGTCAGCGGCGGCTCTGGCTTTATCGGCTAATTGTTTGGCGGTAGGATCACCGTTCAATGACGCCTGATACACCCTGTCTGAAGCCTCGCGTGCCGAATTAGCTGCATAATAAGCTTCGGAAGCATCATTTTCACGATTACCTTTATCTTTTTCGTATCTAGCTCTCTGTTCAGCGTTCCGAGCGCGACTAGCTTGATCTTCTGCTTCCTGGCAGTCGCTACTGACATTGCTGGAACCCCAATTACCTTTGCTTTTATTCGACGACTGCCCTTCTGGTGAACCACCTAAAAATATGCGCAGCAGTTGTTGCTTGGTAAAAAGTCCATTGTTGGTTGACTAAAATTCTGTGGACATCAACTACAATCACGGCGCCCACTATTGTTAATAATGGCTCTATACTTTCTACAACTGGTACCTTGCAATTCGTTGGCGTGGGCACCGGCAATCCTATTGCTATCACTATGGGCAATAGTTCTGCCACTATAAATGCTCAGAACAATAGTTTGAGTTTCAATACAAGCGGAACTCCAGGACAACTGACAATTACCGGTGGCGTAGGCACTATAAAAGCAAATAATTCCGTGTTTCTCAATGGCAGCAGCACAACTGCAGTCAATGTTAATGTCGGCTCCATTACTACCACTGTAGGTACCCTCCACTTTCAAGGTAATGCGTTAACATTACGGTCTCTGGAGCATTGGCCGGCTTTTCCACCAGTGGTACAACTGGCAGTATAACCATTACTGACACTAGCAACACCGCTCAGATAACCACAGTAGGAAGTATAACTGCTTCTGGCGCATTCACAATTAACGCCGCAGATACGATTCAAATAGCAGCATCAGCTCCTATAACTGCTGCATCGATTTCATTTACCGCTCCTAATCTATTTATTGGGCATGGTACCACGATACAAACAACCTCAGGAGATATGAATTTCTTAGGTAATGGCACAGGCAATAGTCTTTCTGTTGTTCTTAATAATAGTGGCACAAGTAGTACTACAACAACATTGCAGGCCGCAGGCAATATCAATTTCAATTCTAGCGGCACTACTGGTCCTATAACTATTAGTGCAACTGGGAATGGTGGTATTTTAACTACTGCGGGCAGTATCAATCTATATGGTGGCAGCGGCGCTGTCAGCGTTACCGCGACTAGCTTGACTGGTACTGTTAATGGCACCGGTACCACTTTTGTTGTGACTACACCATCAGGCACGGCTCTTGCTTTAGGCACAATTACAGCTAGTACTTCCGCAACTCTAAGTGCCGGCACCAATATAACAATGACTTCTGGTAATTTTATTAATAGTCCAACTATTAGCTTGACCAGCACAGCCGGCAGTATCGAGCCTCTGGTAGTCCAATCTTTATTAAAAATGGCGCTTCCGGTGCTATGGCCTTAACGGCAAATGCTACCGCTGGCAATATTTACATACAAAATGCTAGTAGCACAAATGGCAATATCGCTGTCAGCAGCGCATCTGCCGGCAGCAATGGCAGTACTATCTCCATTGCTAGTGGCTCTGGTGGCATTACTTTAAATACTATCGGTGCGGTCTCTTTTGCTTCTAGTGGTAACGGTGGCAATCTTACTTTAAATGCCGGTACCGGCACGCTCACTATACCTACCGGCACACTAAGCGTTAATGGCGCATCCGGCAATAATAATGGCGGCTCTATTGCCCTTACGGGTAATGCATTATCTATCACTGGTGGTGCACTTACCTTAACCGCTAACGCTACCGGCACAGGTAATGGTGGCTCGGTTTCTGTGACAACCACAGGTTCAGGTAATGGCATTACTCTAGGACATTTTAGCGGTAACATTGCTTCTATACAAGCTGAGGGTGGTTCTAGTGGTTCTGCTAGCGGTAATGGTGGCAGTGTAACGGTTTCTTCTGCTGGCTCTTTACTCATTCCCAACACGGTTAATATTATCAACGTTGCCCCACAAGGTACCAACGGTAACGGTGGTTCAATCAACCTAACTGCTGGCTCCGCTGGTGCAGCGAATCTTCAAATCAACGAAGGATTAAGCGTTAATGGTGTCGTACGGGCAATGGTGGCATTCTAAGCATTACTTATAATGATGCAAGTAATCCACTTACAATCAATGCCAGCAGTGGCGTAAATAGCTATATAAATGGTAATCTATCAGCCGATGCTGGCAGCTCCGGTACAACCGGCGGCACAGTCAACATTACCAATACTGCTGCCGGCGCACTCAATGTCACTCTTACTGGTAATCTTTCAGCTAACGGCTCTACTTTAGGAAATATAAATTTCACATCGCAAAGCGGTAAAGCCATCGATGTTGCGGTGCCGGCGGCTTAACCGGTACAGTCAATAACAATTCTTCTGCTGGTGCTGTTACTTATACTGTTGGCACAGGCAACTTGACGCTAGGTAGTATCAGTACACAAGTGGCAATATTGCCATTACCGACAATGCTGCCAGTAGCACAATAACTACTACACAGAATATAACTAGCGCTGGTACATTAGCTGCTACTACCACAGGCACCGGTAGCATAACTGTGGCTAGCGGCAATACAATTTCAGGAACCACGACAACACTAACCACGCCAACATTGACAGTTAACGGCGGTGCAACAGCAAGTACAGGCAATTTGGTAATACAAGGCAATGGTACAAATAATGCTCTGACAGTTAATCTCGGCAGCAGTGGAGTACTAACTTCCACAGCGGGCAATATAACATTCAATAGTTCAGGCAGCCCCGGAGCTATCACAATGAATAGCGGCCTTGGCAATTTGAACTACAGCGGTAATGCTTATTTTTACGGCGGTACTGGCAACATCCTTGTGAACGTAAATTCCTTAAGTAATAGCGGCATTATCAATGTTGTTTCGGGCAATAACGTCGGCATAACTACTCAAGCTTCTAGTATGAATATAAACTTAAACTCCACCGGCAATGTTACATTAGCAGTCGATGGTTTGAATAATATTGTTGTTTCAGGACTCGTTACCACCGGCAGTTTAACTATTACCACTCCTCTTAACCCTGCTTCTGCTATTAATCTCTTCTCCTCAACTACCATGCAAGCTTCTTCGGTGAATATAACTACTTATACTCTTCTACTTTCTAATTATGGTAATTACAACGCCGTACTGCAATCTACCAGCGGCAATATTAATATCCAGACTACCGGTATTCAGTTTAATAATAATGGCACTTCGTCGAATTCAGATTCAATAATTTCAGCCGGTAATATAAATATCAATAGCACCACTCCTGGTCAGATTGCTTTAACTCAAAATTACGGTCTTGGTACTGCTAGCATGATAGCCAATAATGGTGCTGGAAATATTAATTTCTATGGCGGCTCTTCTTCAGTTAGCGGCGCTCCTACCGCCGGCGGCACTTTCTCACTTTCCGGCATTGTCGGAGGCACCGGCACCACATTTGCTATCACAACTAATAGCGGCACTCTGCAACTTGGCACTATCGCAGCCACTACTTCCGCAACACTTGGCTCCAGCGGTAACATGACAATGGCTTCCGGTAATTATATCGATAGTCCAACTATTAGCTTAACTTCCACAGCCGGCAGCGTGGGTGCTAGTGGTAGTCCAATCTACTATGAAAATGGCAGCTCCGGTGGTATTGCCCTTACAGCCAATGCCAGTGCTGCCAGTCAAAATGTATATGTACAAAACGCTAGTGGTGCAACTGGTGTCCTCACAATATCTGGTTCTTCTGCAGCTGGCGGCACTTTCTCCGCTACTAACTCCGGCAACATTGTCTTGAGCAATTCAGTCTCAGGCTCAGCAGTGGCTCTAACTGTCGGCGGCTCCAGCACATAACTGGTTCAGGCGTGCTCACAGGTACAACATCTGTAGCTTTAACCAGCGGTTCGGGTGTTATCACTTTAGCAAATCTTGCCACACCTAATATCACATTCAACACTACTAACAATGTTACTTTGACTGACTCAACTGCTCTAACCGGCAATGGGATATCTACCGGTGGCATCGTTAGCTTGACCGACAATGCTGCTGGCGGTATGACCACGAGCAATAATATAACTGCCACTGGCAATTTATCGTTAATAACTTCAGGTTCAACACTTACTGTTGGTTCCGGTACATTCGTGCAATCAACGGGCGGTGTTTTGACTATCCAAAATACAAATACCTCAACTGGCACAATTACTCTAGGCGCTAATTCAATACTCGTGGGCATGAGTGGTGTAAATGTAGAAATAGGCTCTCCATCTCTAGTAGCGGGCACCACTCCAACTAATGTAATGGTAATCTAACAGGAACAGGCGCTGCATATTTTGGCGCCAACGGTATCAATGCTTTAGCACCCACCAACTTGGTGAGCGCCAATAATGTCAATGTTCTTATCAGTACTGGTTCTGCGTCAAGCAGTGCAATAACCTTGGGTGGTGGTGTGCAAATCATGGTGGAACACCTTCGCTATTGAGTTTGGACTTAAGCTACGCTCCTAACGTATCATTGATTACCACTTACCAAAGCGAAGGATTGCTTGGCGGTACATTAATAACTAGCGGCGGTATAGCCACTGGCGGTAATGTTATTTTCACCACTGCCAATAATCTCTCTAATTTAACCGCAGAAAATATACCAACCAATGTCACTGTGCAATTTAACGGTTTCGGCAGCAGCAATGTAGTAGGTATCAATATCACCGGTTCTAGCACCAGCACACAAGCAATAATAAACGGCACAGAAACATTCAGTAGCGCTACAGCGGCTGTCACAACAATTGCTTCCAATCAAACTGGACCTGTATTGAGCATAGGCAGCGCAGGGTCGCTCATAAGCAATGCGTCACTATCAATAACTGCCAATGGCAGCATAGCTAATAGGGCAGTGTAAGTGGTACAGGAGTAGCAATAACAACGCCATCATTAACAAATAGTGGCACAATAGCTGGCACAACCGGTGGTGTAAGCATAACAGGAAATGGTACCAATGGCGCGCTGGCTGTCACTTTTGGCTCTGGCGGTGCCATAACTTCTACAACCGGCAATGTCGCCTTTGCTAGCGGAACTGGCAGTGGTGGTATAACCATCACGATGCCTTCTGGTGGTTCAGGATCTGTAACTACAAACCGGTGGATCAATCAACTTCAATCCAGCTAGCGGCTCATTTGTTACTTTTGCTGATTCTGGCAGTAGCGCGGCAACACTTAACTTAAACGGTGGCACTGTAAAAATCAATACTTCGGCAGTTCAATCCAATGAAACAGTTACTGTCAATAGTAATGTCACTCTGTCTGCCAACAACACTATTGGGATCACCGCCGATACAATTACTAATAATGGACTTGTCGCTACAAGTTATACACCAGCAAGCACCGGCACTAATGTCATAACATTGACCGGCAATCCAAATATTACAATCAATGGTTCCGGTACATATTCTACAACCGGTGGTAGCGCTACTATTATTCCAATGATAACAGTACAGAATGGCACAGGTGGATTAGTAAATATTGGTGGAAGCCTGACTTTCAATCTCAACAATTACGGTACGTTTGATCTAATCGGTGCTACCAGCATTAGTCTTGCGGGCTAACGCCACTATTACCACTAATGGAACAGGTAGTAGTAGTTTTAATAGATGGAATATTTCCACTCCTGATTTAATCCTGGGAGCCGGATCAACTATTGCCACTACTGGCTGGAATATGATTTAAGCATTAGTGGTGCAGGTTTACAGATTGCCTTACCCGATAATGCCACTGCCACAATTAGCACAGCTAATAGTGCTACTGCGGTCAATATCAACAGCACCGGTACCGGCAACAGCTTATTAATAACAAATATAGATGGACAGCCTTCTACCTTGAACATTAGTAATGTGACCAGTCCAAGCCTTGGTAGCGCCGGCAACCTTACCATTAGCAGCGGGGTGACCGTATCCACGGGACAATACTTCGCCATAGCTACTAGTAATTCAGGCGCACTAACAGTTAATGGCACTGTACGTCAACAGCTCTCACTCTTACTTCCGGCGCTAGTGGTTCAATAACCATCGGCAGTGGCGCATCGGTCAGTGATGTACATCTTATAACCACGCCAACACTTACTGTAAATGGCAGCATTTCTAATGCTACTGGCGCCACCTACAGCGTTCTTGGTATTCAGGGCAATGGTACAGGCAATGCCATTACTATCAATATGGGTTCTGGTGGCTCAATTTCCAACACTCAAACTAGTGCCGGCGATTCAATTACTTTTAATGCTACTTCCGCTGGACCAATAACAATAAATAATGGTACTGGCACTACCGGATCTATATCCGTAACTAATGCTTCATCTAATATACAATTCAATGGCGGCACAACAGGAGCAGTTAATGTCAGTTTAGGCTCAATGTCCGGCACAGAAACAGCTACTGGCACGGCTATAACATTAGCTGTAAACAGTGGCAATATGACCATTGGCGCATTAACTTCGTCTATCAATTCATCAACTGGTAATATATCGATAACCGATAATGCAGCAAGCGGTGCCATCAATACAACAGCAGCTATAATCGCCGCTTCTGGAGCAACTATAAATATAGCCGCCGGCGGTAATATTACATTAGGCGGAGCAGTAAATGCCGGCACCTCTGGCACAGTCAGCTTAGCAGCTAGTGGAGCTTCTTCTACAATTGGCAATAGCGCTGCTCAAACACTTACTGCCGGTACTCTATCCTTATCAGAAGGCAGCGGCGCTGTAGCAATCACCGGCAATAATATTATTGAAATGGGTGGCAGCACGGCAAACTTAACTCTAGGCTCACCAACTTCTTTAACTATCAACACCGGTGGCAACATTACCACCAGCTCTACTAATTACCTCAACGCTGCCACTCTGAAGCTTAGCTAGCACATCTGGCAATATTGGTACTTCAGCCAATCCAATCCTTATTGAAAACGGCGCTTCCAGTAATGTTACTCTAACTGCCAACGCTGCTACCGGTAATGTTTATATTCAAAATGCTAGCGGTGTAACTGGCGGCGTTATTCTCAGTGGAAATAACGGGCTGGCAATGGCAATACATTCTCTGTCAACTACAGTGAACCAATTACTATAGGCGGTAACGTTTATCGCTAGTTCTGGCACAATAGGTACTATCACTTTAAGCGGTACAACAATATCTGAAGGCAGTGGTAATTATGTTCTTACTGCTACCAATGTCGGATTGACTAGCAGCAGTGGTGACATTGGTGCCACTGGTTCTGGCGCCGGTACAAGCATATTGACTAATGCCGCTAATCTTACAGTTGATTCTGCTGGTAATGCTTATATCAATGATTCAGCTAACGTTAACCTTAATACCTCATCTGTCGGCAATACAGACACATTCAATCTCACTTCCGCTGGTACGATTACTGTTGCTGGCAATGTCAGTGCAACATCGGGAACAATCGGCTCGATCAATTTAAATGGCGGAACTATAGCTGAAGGTAATGGCAATTATACTCTTACTGCTACAAATGTTGGCTTGACCAGTACTGTTGGTGATATCGGCGCAACAGGCTCGGGTGCTGGTACTGCCATACTCACTACCACACCTAATCTCACTATTACTTCTGTCGGTAACGTTTACGTCAACGATTCGTCTAGTGTTAGTCTCAAAGGATCATCGGCTGGGGACTCTGACGACTTCAATGTAACATCATCCGGCACACTTACTGTGGCCGGTAATGTTGCTGCCACTTCCGGTATCATCGGCTATATCAATTTAACTGGCAGCACAATAGCTGAAGGCAGTGGCGCTTATACACTTACTTCTCCAAATATTACATTAACCAGTACCGCCGGTAACATTGGTGCATCTGGTTCAGGCACCGGTACTAGCATACTTACATATACAGGCAATCTCACAATTAATTCAGCGGGCAATGCATATGTATCCAATACTGGAGGCGTTACTTTAAATGCTAGTTCTGCTGGCAGCGGCGATACATTTAGCCTTGCCACTACCAGCAGTGGTGCGATCACTATCGGCGGCAATGTGGTTGCTGGTTCTGGCACAATCGGTACTATTACACTTAATGCTTCTGGTGCTATTACAGAAAGCTCAGGTATTCTTACTGCCAGTACTGTTAACCTGACTAGCGGTCACTCAGGCAGTATTGGTTCTAATGGCAACGCTATAGAAACGGCCGCCTCCAGTCTATCTATTAATGCCGCTGGTAATGCCTATATTAGCAATAATGGCAGTGTCACTTTAACTGGTTCCAATATCACTGTTGGCTCTAGCGATACTTTAAGCCTTGCTACCACAAGTGGCAGCATTGCCATCAACGGAAATGTCGGCGGTAGCAGCAGCATAAGCAGTATCATATTGAATGCAGCCAGTGCTATTACTGAAACAAGCGGCACTTTAACTGCCACTACTGTTAATCTAAGTTCTGGTACAGGCAGCATTGGTCGCCAATGGCGCTGCTATTAACACTGCGGCTACCAATTTGTCTGTTACTTCTGCAGGTAACGCATACATTAGCAATAATGGTAGTGTTACTTTAACTGGTTCCAATATCACTGTTGGCTCAGGTGATACTTTAAGCCTTGCTACTACCAGTGGCAGCATTGCCATCAATGGTAATATAGGTTCTGGTAATAGCATCGGCAGTATTATTCTCAACGCCGCTAATGCCATTACCGAAACAACCGGTACTTTGACTGCCACCACTGTTAACTTAACTTCCGGCACTGGTAGCATCGGTGCAAGTGGTGCTGCTATTAACACTGCCGCAACCAATTTGTCTGTTACTTCGGCTGGCAATGCCTACATTAGTAATAATGGTAGTGTCACTTTAACTGGTTCAAATATTACAGTTGGCTCTGGCGATATTCTCAGCTTAGCTACTACTAGTGGCAATATAGCTATCAACGGCAACGTTGGTTCTGGCAACAGCATAAGTAGCATTATACTGAATGCCGCTGGTGCTATTACTGAAACACACTGGCACCCTCACTGCCAGCACTGTCAATCTAAGTACTGGCTCTGGCAGCATCGGCGCTTCTGGTAATGCTATCAATACTGCTGCTTCTACTCTATCCGTCACTTCTGCTGGCAATGCCTATATTAGCAATAATGGCAGCGTCACTTTAACCGGCTCTGATATCACCGTCGGCTCTGGTAATACTTTAAGCCTGGCTACTATCAGTGGCAATATCGCTGTCGACGGTAGTGTTGGTTCTGGCAATAGTATAAGCAGTATTATTCTTAACGCTGCTGGTTCTATCACTGAAACAACTGGTACTTTAACTGCCAGCACTGTCAATTTGACTTCTGGCACTGGCAGCATTGGTGCTTCTGGCACTGCTATTAATACTGCTGCTTCTAATCTATCTATTAATTCTGGCGCTGATGCCTATGTCTCCAACACTGGCTCTGTTTCTTTAACGTCTGCCACTGCAGGCAATAGCAACACATTTAGCTTAGCCACTACAAGCGGTAATATTGCGATTGATAGTAATGTCGCTGCTGGTTCTGGCACAATCGGCACCATTGCTTTAAATGCTGCTGGTGCTATCACTGAAACTACAGGCACTCTCACTGCTAGTACTGTCAATTTAACTTCCGGCACCGGTAGCATTGGAGCAAATGGCAACGCTATTAATACTGCTGCTTCCAATCTTTCTGTCACCTCTGCTGGTAATGCTTACATTAGCAACAACGGCAGCGTTACTTTAACTGGTTCCAATATTACTATCGGCTCTGGCGATACTTTAAGTCTTGCTACTACTAGCGGCAATATAGCTGTCGATGGCAATGTCGGGTCTGGCAGTATCGGTTCTATTATCTTGAATGCCGCTAATGCTATTACCGAAACAACCGGTACTTTAACCGCTAATAATGTCAATTTAACTTCTGGCACCGGCAGCGTTGGTGCTTCTGGAGCCGCAGTCAACACCGCCACGAGCAATCTTTCTGTTACTTCTGCCGGCAATGCCTACATTAGTAATAATGGTAGTGTCACTTTAACCGGCACAAATATTACTGTTGGCTCCGGCGATATTCTAAGCTTAGCTACTACTAGTGGCAATATAGCTATCAACGGTAATGTTGGTTCTAGCAGTAGCATCGGTTCTATTATTCTTAACGCCGCTGGTGCCCTTACTGAAACAACTGGCACTTTAACTGCCAGTACAGTCAATCTAACATCCGGTACTGGTAGCATCGGTGCTTCTGGAGTTGGCAATGCTATCAGCACTGCTGCCAGCAATTTGTCTATCAATTCTGGTGCTAATGCTTATGTCAACAATGTTGGCTCTGTCAATTTAAATTCTGGTGCAGCTGGCAATGGCGACACGTTAGTTTAATTACCACAAGCAGTGGAAATATCACAGTGGCCGGTAATGTCATAGCTGGCTCTGGCACAATCGGTACTGTTTCTCTTAATGCCGCTGGTGCCATTATCGAAAACACTGGTACTTTAACAGGCAGCGGGGTGACTTTAGTTTCTAACGCAGGCAATGTCGGTGCTTCTGGTAATGCTATTAATACTGCTGCTTCAACTCTTTCTGTCACCTCTGCTGGAAATGCTTATATCAGCAATAACGGTACTGTTTCTTTAACCGGCTCCAATATCACTGTTGGCTCTGGCGATACTTTAAGTCTCGCCACTACTAGCGGCAATATTAATATCGCTGGTAATGTTGGTTCTGGTAGCAGCATTAGCAATATTATCTTAAGCGCCGCTTCTGCCATAACAGAAACCACCGGCACTTTGACAGCTGCTAACATCACACTTTCCTCTGGTTCAGGCGACATTGGTACTAATGGTGCTGCCGTCACTACTGCTGCTTCTAACTTATCTATTAATTCTGGCGGTAACGCTTATGTGAGCAATGCTGGCACTGTTTCTCTAACTTCTGGCTCAGCTGCCAGCGGGGACACATTTAGTTTAGTTACCACAAATAGCGGCAATATCGCCGTTGCTGGAAACGTAACTGCAACTTCCGGTACAATCGCTCTTAACGCTGCTGGCGCTATCACCGAAACAACCGGTACTTTAACTTCTGGCACTGTCAATTTGACTTCTGGCTCAGGCAATATCGGCGCCAATGGCAACGCCATCAATACAGCCGCTTCCAATTTCTCTATCAATTCAAATGGCAGTGCCTACATCAGCAATAATGGTAGTGTTACTTTAACTGGCTCCAATTTCAATGTCGGCTCCGGCGATATTTTAAGTATAGCTACTACAAGCGGCAGCATAGCCGTAGACGGTAATGTTGGTTCTGGCAGTATCGGCTCTATTATCCTGAACGCCGCTAACGCTATTACTGAAACCACTGGCACTTTGACCGCTACCAATATTACTTTAACCTCTGGTACCGGTGACATCGGTGCAATTGGTGCTGCCATCAATACTGGTACTGCTAATCTATCAGTAACTTCTGCTGGCAATACTTACATTAGCAATAACGCAAGCATTGTATTAACCGGCTCAACTATTGCAGTTGGCTCTGGTGATACTTTAAGTCTTGCTACTACTAGTGGCAATATCGGTATCAATGGCAATGTCGGGGGTAGCAGCAGCATCGGCACCATTGCCCTCAATGCCGCTAATGCCATCATTGAAGTATCTGGTACTTTAACTGCCACCAATGTCAATCTTGCTTCTGGCACAAGCTCGATTGGTTCATCTGGTAGTGGCAATGCCATTAATACCGCTGCAACTAATTTATCTGTTAATTCCGGCACCAATGCTTATGTATCTAATGCCGGTTCTACTTCTCTAACTTCTAGTTCAGCTGGCTCGGCGACATATTTAATCTAGTCACTACAGGCAGCGGTAATATTGCAATCGCTGGTAATGTTAATGCTCCTACTGGCACAATCAACTTTAACGCTGCTGGCGGCATCAGTGAAACTACAGGTGCTTTAACTGCTAGCAATGTCAATCTCACTTCCGTACTGGTTCTATTGGCGCAACTGGGTCTGGCAATGCTATTAATACCGCTACTTCTAACTTATCTGTTAACTCGGCAGGTAACGCTTACATTAGTAATAACAGCGGCATCACTCTAAATGGCTCGACTATTACTGTTGGCTCTGGTGATATTCTAAGCCTTGCTACCACCAGCGGCTCAATAGCTATAAATGGTAATGTTGGTTCTGGCAGCATCGGCAGTATTATCCTTAACGCCGCCAATGCTATTACCGAAACTTCGGGCACTCTGACAGCCACTAATGTCAACTTAACTTCCGGCACTGGTGACATTGGTGCTTCTGGTAGTGCTATTAATACCGCTGCTTCTAACTTGGCTGTCAACTCTGCTGGTAACGCCTACATTAATAACAACGGCAGTGTTACTTTAACTGGTTCCAATATTACTGTCGGCTCTGGTGACATTCTAAGTCTTGCTACTTCCAGTGGCAACATTGCTATCAATGGCAATGTTGGTTCTGGCAGCAGTATTGGTTCAATCATCCTCAACGCTGCTAACGCAATAACCGAAACTGCAGGCACTCTAACTGCCACCAATGTCAATCTAAGCTCTGGTGCTGGCAGCATCGGTGCAACTGGTGCTGGCAACGCCATTAATACTGCTGCTACTAATCTTACTGTCAGTTCTTCTGCTAATGCTTATATCAGCAATGCCGGCTCTACTTCTCTAAATTCTAGCTCGGCTGGTTCGGTGACACATTTAGTTTAATACTACAAGCAGCGGCAATATCGCTGTTGCCGGTAACGTTGCTGCTCCTACCGGTACAATCGTTCTTAACGCTGCCGGCGCTATCACAGAAACAACCGGTGCTTAACGGCAAGCACTGTTAATTTAACTTCTAATACTGGTGACATTGGTGCTTCTGGTAATGCTATCAATACCGCTGCCTCAACTTTTTCTGTCACTTCTGCTGGTAATGCCTACATTAACAATAATGGCGCTGTTACTTTAACCGGCTCAAATATCACTGTTGGCTCCGGCGACATTTTAAGCTTAGCTACTACTAGCGGCAACATAGCCATTAATGGGACGTCGGCTCCGGCAATAGTATCGGCAGTATTATCCTAAACGCAGCTGGTGCTATTACTGAGACTACCGGTACGCTAACGGCTACAAATGTAACCTTAGCTTCTAACGCGGCAGCATCGGTTCTTCAGGCAATGATATTAAAACCGCAACCACTAATTTATCTGTTAATTCAAATACCAATGCCTACATCACTAATGCTGGCTCTGTCACTTTAACTGGTTCAACAATAGCTGTCGGTTCTGGCGATATCTTAAGTCTTACTACCTCTAGCGGTAACATTGCCATCAATGGTAATGTCGGTTCTGGTAGCAGCATCGGCTTCATTATCCTCAATTCTGCCGGTGGCATCTCTGAATCTAGTGGTACTTTGACCGCACCTTATGTTTACCTTACCTCTAACTCTGGTTCTGTTGGTTCATCTGGTGCGCCAATCCTAACTGCGGCATCTAATTTAGCCATTAATTCAAATACTAATGTGTATGTAAGCAATGCTGGTTCTACTGCACTGATTTATGGCGCAGCTGGGAATAGTGATACATTTAGCCTAGTCACGACCAATAGCGGCAACATTGCCGTTGATAGTAATGTTATTGCTGCTTCTGGCACAATCGGCACAATCGCTCTAAACGCTGCCGGTGCTATTACAGAAACTACTGGCGCTCTAACCGCTGGCACGGTCAACCTCATTTCTAACGCCGGTGATATTGGTGCTTCTGGCTCTGGCAATGCCATTAACACTGTCGCTTCTAATCTTTCTGTTACATCCGCTGGTAACGCTTACATTAGCAATAACGGCAATGTTACTTTAACTGGCTCCAATATCACTGTTGGTTCCGGTGATATTCTAAGTCTTGCTACTTCTAGCGGTTCTATTGCTATCGACGGCAATGTCGGTTCTAGCAGCAGTATTGGTTCTATCATCCTTAATGCTGCTAACGCTATTACTGAAACCACTGGCGTACTTACTGCTACCAACGTCAATCTAAACACTGGCACTAGCTCTATTGGTGCTTCCGGTGCGGCAATAAATACTGCTACTTCTAATCTTGCTATTAACTCCGCTGATAATGCTTACATCAGCAATAATGGCAGTGTTACTCTTACTGGCTCGAATATCACCGTTGGCTCTGGCGATATTCTAAGCCTTGCTACTTCTAGTGGCAATATCGCTATCAACGGTAACGTTGGTTCTGGTAGCAGCATCGGCAGTATTATTCTTAACGCCGCCAATGCCATCACTGAAACTTCCGGCACTCTGTCTGCCACCAATGTCAACTTAACTTCCGGTGCCGGTGATATCGGTGCTTCTGGTAATGCCATTAACACTGCTGCTTCCAATCTTTCTGTTACTTCTGCTGGCAATGCTTACATATCCAACGAGGGCTCAGTGAACCTCGCCCCTACAACGATAACCGTCGGCTCTGGTGATGTTTTAAGTCTTGCTACTTCTAGTGGCAATATCGCTATTAATGGCAATGTTGGCGGCAGCAGCAGTATCGGCACTATTGCCCTTAACGCTGCTGGCGCTATCACTGAAACGTCTGGTGCTTTGACCGCTACCAATGTCAATCTCACTTCTGGTACTGGTTCTATCGGGGCAACTGGTCTGGTAACGCCATCAACACTGCTGCTTCTAATTTAGCTGTTAATTCTGCTGTTAATGCTTACGTTAGCAATGCTGGTTCTGTTTCCCTAACTTCCGGTGTTGCCGGCAACGGCGATACATTCAGCCTTGCCACTACAAGCAGCGGTAATATTGCTCTTGCTGGTAATGTTATTGCTGGTACAGGCACAATCGGTACTATCGCACTTAATGCTGCTAATGCCATTACCGAAACTTCCGGCACTCTCACTGCTACCAATGTCAATCTCACTTCCGGCACTGGTTCTATCGGTGCAACTGGTAATGCCATCAACACTGCTGCTTCTAATCTTTCTGTTACTTCTGCTGGCAATGCTTACGTTAGCAACGCTAGTTCCGTTTCCCTAACTGCCGGTGCTGCCGGCAGCGGCGATACATTTAGCCTAGTCACTACAAGCAGCGGTAATATTACTCTTGCTGGTAATGTTATTGCTGGTACAGGCACAATCGGCACTATCGCACTTAATGCTGCTAATGCCATTACCGAAACTTCCGGCACTCTCACTGCTACCAATGTCAATCTCACTTCTGGTACCGGTTCTATCGGCGCTTCTGGGTCTGGTAATGCTATCAGCACCGCTGCTTCTAATCTTTCTGTTACTTCTGCTGGCAATGCCTACATATCCAACGAGGGCTCAGTGAACCTCGCCCCTACAACGATAACCGTCGGCTCTGGTGATATTCTCAGCTTAGCTACAACCAGTGGCAATATCGCTATCAATGGCAATGTCGGTTCCGGTAGCAGCATCGGTTCTATTATCCTCAACGCTGCTAATGCTATTACTGAAACTTCTGGTACTTTGACTGCTGCCAATGTCAATCTCACTTCTGGCACTGGTTCTATCGGTGCTTCCGGTAATGCCATCAACACTGCTGCTTCTAATCTTTCTGTTACTTCTGCTGGCAATGCCTACATTAGTAATAACAGCGCTGTTACTCTTACAGGCTCAAATATCACAGTCGGCTCTGGTGATATTCTCAGCTTAGCTACAACCAGTGGCAATATCGCTATCAATGGCAATGTCGGTTCCGGTAGCAGCATCGGTTCTATTATCCTCAACGCTGCTAATGCTATTACTGAAACTTCTGGTACTTTGACTGCTGCCAATGTCAATCTCACTTCTGGCACTGGTTCTATCGGTGCCTCCGGTAATGCCATCAACACTGCTGCTTCTAATCTTTCTGTTACTTCTGCTGGCAATGCCTACATTAGTAATAACAGCGCTGTTACTCTTACAGGCTCAAATATCACAGTCGGCTCTGGTGATATTCTCAGCTTAGCTACAACCAGTGGCAATATCGCTATCAATGGCAATGTCGGTTCCGGTAGCAGCATCGGTTCTATTATCCTCAACGCTGCTAATGCTATTACTGAAACTTCTGGTACTTTGACTGCTGCCAATGTCAATCTCACTTCTGGCACTGGTTCTATCGGTGCTTCCGGTAATGCCATCAACACTGCTGCTTCTAATCTTTCTGTTACTTCTGCTGGCAATGCCTACATATCCAACGAGGGCTCAGTGAACCTCGCCCCTACAACGATAACCGTCGGCTCTGGTGATGTTTTAAGTCTTGCTACTTCCAGCGGCAATATTGCTATTAATGGCAATGTTGGCGGCAGCAGCAGTATCGGCACTATTGCCCTTAACGCTGCTGGCGCTATCACTGAAACGTCTGGTGCTTTGACCGCTACCAATGTCAATCTCACTTCCGGTACTGGCGACATCGGTGCTTCTGGTAATGCCATCAACACTGCTGCTTCTAATCTTTCTGTTACTTCTGCTGGCAATGCTTACATATCCAACGAGGGCTCAGTGAACCTCGCCCCTACAACGATAACCGTCGGCTCTGGTGATGTTTTAAGTCTTGCTACTTCTAGTGGCAATATCGCTATTAATGGCAATGTTGGCGGCAGCAGCAGTATCGGCACTATTGCCCTTAACGCTGCTGGCGCTATCACTGAAACGTCTGGTGCTTTGACCGCTACCAATGTCAATCTCACTTCTGGTACTGGTTCTATCGGGGCAACTGGGTCTGGTAACGCCATCAACACTGCTGCTTCTAATTTAGCTGTTAATTCTGCTGTTAATGCTTACGTTAGCAATGCTGGTTCTGTTTCCCTAACTTCCGGTGTTGCCGGCAACGGCGATACATTCAGCCTTGCCACTACAAGCAGCGGTAATATTGCTCTTGCTGGTAATGTTATTGCTGGTACAGGCACAATCGGTACTATCGCACTTAATGCTGCTAATGCCATTACCGAAACTTCCGGCACTCTCACTGCTACCAATGTCAATCTCACTTCCGGCACTGGTTCTATCGGTGCAACTGGTAATGCCATCAACACTGCTGCTTCTAATCTTTCTGTTACTTCTGCTGGCAATGCTTACGTTAGCAACGCTAGTTCCGTTTCCCTAACTGCCGGTGCTGCCGGCAGCGGCGATACATTTAGCCTAGTCACTACAAGCAGCGGTAATATTACTCTTGCTGGTAATGTTATTGCTGGTACAGGCACAATCGGCACTATCGCACTTAATGCTGCTAATGCCATTACCGAAACTTCCGGCACTCTCACTGCTACCAATGTCAATCTCACTTCTGGTACCGGTTCTATCGGCGCTTCTGGGTCTGGTAATGCTATCAGCACCGCTGCTTCTAACTTGTCCATTAACTCCGCAACTAATGCCTACGTTACCAATGCTGGTTCTGTTTCGCTCGTATCAGGTGCTGTTGCTAATGGTGATACTTTCAGCGTAGCTGCGACTGGTGGCGGCAGTATCGCTATCGATAGTAATATTGCAGCAACCTCCGGTACTATCGGTACGATTGCACTTAATGCTGCTAATGCCATTACCGAAACTGCCGGCACTTTAACTGCTACCAATGTCAATCTCACTTCTGGTACCGGTTCTATCGGGGCAACTGGGTCTGGTAATGCTATCAATACTGCTACTTCTAATCTAAATGTTGCATCTGCTGGGAATGCCTACATATCCAATGCCGGCTCAGTAAATCTCGCTCCTACAACAATTGCTATTGGTTCTGGCGACGTACTAAGCCTATCTACAACTAGCGGCAATATCGCTATCACTGGCAATGTTGGTGCCAGTAGCACTATCGGTTCTATTATCTTGAACGCTGCTAACTCAATTACTGAAACATCCGGCACTTTAACTGCTACCAATGTCAATCTCACTTCCGGTACTGGTTCTATTGGCGCAACTGGGTCTGGTAATGCCATCAGTACCGCTGCTTCTAACTTGTTCATTAGCTCCGCGGCCAATGCCTACGTTACTAATGCTGGTTCTGTCAACCTGGCTTCCGGCTCTGTCGGCACTGGCAATACCTTGAGCCTGCTTACCACCAGCAGCGGCAGTATTGCTGTTGATGGTAGCGTCAGCGCTGCTTCAGCACAATCATTCTAAACGCTGCTAATTCAATTACTGAAACTACCGGTACTTTAACTGCCAATACAGTTAATTTGACTGCCGGCACTGGAGACATTGGTGCCTCCGGCGCCATTAGCACCGCTGCTTCTAACTTAATTGCTAATGCTGCTAATGGCCAAATTAATATCAATGATTCTAATACCGGCACAACCACTATTAGTGGCGCTTCTGCTTCCGAAGGTGCCTTTACTTTGACCACTGCTGGTTCCATAGCTCAGGGTGGCAGTTCTGACACCATTAGCTCCAATAATCTTTTGACATTACAAGCAGGCACCAATGGCTCTATTGCAATTAGTGCTAACCTATCCGGCGGTTCAGTTACCCTGAACGCTAATGGTTCTGGCACTATTACTCAAGCTGCTAGCACTAATATCTCTACCTCTGGTACTTTGACTTTGTCTTCCGGCAGCGGCGATATCGGTACTAGTGGCGCTAATATACTCACCAGCGCTCAACACCTTACGGCTAATACCGCCGGTAATGTCTATGTTACTGATTCAAATCACGTTGTTCTGAACGCATCTTCTGCTGGCAATGGTGACACATTCAATCTCACATCTACAGGCAGCATTACAATTGGTGGCAATGTTGCTGCTACATCGGGCACAATTGGCTCTATCAACTTAAATAGCACAACAATAAATGAAGCCAATGGCAATTATGTTCTCAGCGCCAACAATGTTGGGCTAACCAGTACTCTTGGTGATATTGGTGCTTCTGGTTCAGGACTTGGCACCGCCATACTGACGAACGCGGCTAATCTTACTGTTGCCTCTGCCGGCAATGCTTATGTGCATGATGCGGCTAACGTCAATCTAAATACATCATCAGTCGGCAGTACAGATACATTCAATCTGACTTCTACCTGGAACAATTACTGTTGCTGGTAATGTTGCTGCCACCTCTGGTACCATCGGTTCTATTAACCTAAACGGCACAACAATATCAGAAGGCAGTGGTAGCTATACTCTTTCTGCCAGCAATGTCGGCTTAACCAGTACTACTGGCAGCGTTGGTGCTTCTGGCTCCGGTACCGGTACTGCTGTACTCACTAATGCCGGCAACCTTACCGTTGCTTCTGCTGGTAATGCTTATATAAGTAATGCCGGTAATGTATCAGTCACTTCTGGTTCTGTTGGTAGCAGTGACACGTTCAACCTCACCACTACAAGCGGTGGCAATCTCGCTCTTGCCGGAAATATTACTGCCAATTCTGGTACTATCAATCTCAACGCTGCTGGCGGTATTTCTCAAAGTGCCGGTAGT
>JBBCHN010000011.1:0-44004 GCA_037200105.1 Candidatus Saccharimonadota bacterium
ATGAGCGACTCTGATAAACAGACTATTGATCAAATTCGCCAAACACTCCTTGACCGATTAAAAGACGGCCAAACCGTTACAAGTGTTCTAAGATCGATTGAACTTCGTTCTTTATTTGACCAACTAAAGGTAATACCAGCTGATCAGCGAGCAGATTTTGGCAAGCAAATAAACGAGCTAAAAAAAGAATTAGAATCACACAGCAGTGAATCTAGTGAGGATAGTGGTCTTGCTCCAATTGATGTTACAGCTCCTTTTGATATAAACCAGATTGCTAGTGATGAACTATTGCCAACTGAACTAGGCTCAGTTCACCCAATAACAACTGAAATGGAGAGAATTCTAGATATTGGTTATAGGATGGGCTTTAAAGTTGTTGAGACACCTGAGATTGATGATGACTACCATATGTTTGGTAGCCTTAACTTCCCGGAAGGTCACCCAGCTAGAGATGATTTTGATAGCTTTCTAACTACCCAGAAAGAAAAAAGCGGTCGGCCATATGTTGCTCCAGCTCACACCTCAACCATGCAGATAAGAGTTTTAAAAGAGGACAGAGACAAACTACTAAAAGGCGAGCCAATAGCTTACTTTATCCCAGGTCGAGTATTTAGAATGAAGATTTGGATCCTAGACACGAACATACTTTCTATCAGCTAGAAGGAGTCTATGTCGGCAAGGGTGTAACGGTTGGTAACCTTATGGCTACTCTAAAAGACTTCATGAGTGCCTACTACCAAAAAGACGTTGAGCTTAAAACTCAGCCTTTCTATTTCCCATTCACCGAACCATCCTTCGAGTTTGCTATTAGCTGTCCATATTGTGATAAAGCTGGTTGTCGTATCTGTTCCTACACTGGCTGGATAGAGCTACTTGGCTGTGGCATGACTCACCCTAATGTTTATTTGAAGGCAGATATTGATCCAGAAGTATATACAGGCTTTGCCTGGGGCATAGGCTTTATGCGTATGGCCATGATTAAGTACGGAATTGAAGACATCCGTTACTTCCATAGTGGTCGTCTAGATTTTTTGAGGCAGTTCAAATGAGCGACACTATCTTCGATAAAATAATAGCTAAGACGATGCCTGCTTGGATTATCTGGGAAGATGATAGCCACATGGCCTTTCTAACCCCATTTCCTAATACTCCTGGCGTTAGCGTCGTTATTCCTAAACTAACCCCGGAGACTACCTTTTTGATCTAGATGATGAGACTATTGAGTCTTTAACTCTAGCCTCAAAGAAAGTAGCTAAATATCTAGAGAGAGCCTTAGATGTTAAACGAGTTGCCATGGTTGTTGAAGGCACCGGTGTGCCTTATGTTCACGTTAAGCTCTATCCGCTTCATGGAGAGTTAGGTGGGGAGACCGATGTCTGGGTTAACCACGAAGAGTTCTATCCTGAATATGCTGGCTATATATCTACTGCTGAGGGTCCCAAGATGGCTGAAGATGAGCTAACTAAGATCCAACAGCAGATACTAGGAGTGGTTAAAAATGAAGGTTAGTCTTAATTATCTAAAACAGTATCTAGACTTTGACTTGCCAGGTATTAACGAACTAGCCGATGTCATTGGCTCCAGACTTGGTGCTATGGAAGAACAGCCCGTTAATCTTAGTGACGTATATAAGGACGTAATAATTGTTAAGGTAGTCGAATGTAAGCCCATTGCCGATTCTGATCATTTAAACCTCTGTCTTGTTGATGATGGTCATAAAAAAGACGGTGTTGAACGCAACGACCAAGGATTAATCCAGTTGTTTGTGGTGCACCCAATGTTAAGGCCGGTATGATGGCCGCTTGGTTACCTCCTGGTGCTATTGTTCCGTCTACTTATTTCAAGGATCAGTTTAAGCTCGAAGCCCGGCAGCTGAGAGGTCAAACTAGTAACGGTATGCTAGCTAGCTCAAAAGAACTTAATCTGTCTGAGGACCATGAGGGATTACTTGTTGTCGATCCTAGCACTAATCCCGGGGATAGTTTCTTAAAGGTATACCAGCTTGATGACTATCTAATAGATATTGAGAACAAGATGTTTACCCATAGACCAGATTGTTTTGGTCAGCTTGGGGTTGCAAGAGAAGTGGCTGGTATTTTGGGCCATAGGTTTAAATCTCCTGAGTGGTATCTGAATGCACCCAGCATAGAGACCAGTAATGAGTTCAAGATAAGCGTACAAAACGAGATACCATCTAAAGTTCCACGCTTCTCAGTCGTAGTTATAGATAACATCGAAATTAAGCCTAGTCCCATGGCCGTGCAGTCTTATCTATCTAGACTTGGTGTTCGGCCAATTAATAACATTGTTGATCTAACTAATATTGTGATGCTCGAAACTGGCCAACCACTCCATGCCTATGATTACGATAAACTTAAGAGTTTGGCTAATGGTGGTGAGGTAGTTATTTCAACTCGATTACCTAGGCCTTCTGAGGCCATAATGTTACTTAACGGCAAAGAGGTTAAGCCAACCCAGAGTCTATTGGTATAGCCGTCAACGATCATCTAATTGGTCTAGGCGGGGTTATGGGTGGCAGAGATAGTGAAGTTGATGAGAACACTAAGACTATAGTGCTGGAGGCCGCTACTTTTGATATGTACGACATTAGGCGTACTAGCATGGAGCTTGGTCTTTTCTCTGAGGCGGTTACTCGCTTTACTAAAGGTCAATCACCACTCCAAACACTTCGAATACTTGGTTATGCTATCTCAAGACTTACTGAACTAGCTCCTGGCAGCAAGGTCGCCTCAGCAGTCGTAGATGACGTACATCTACCTGAAGCTACCATAAAACGTGACTCAATTCACCCAGCCATAACTGTTTCAGCTGACTTTATTAACAAAAGACTGGGCACCACATTAAGCGAAGGTGAAATAACCAGTCTACTTCAGAACGTTGAATGCCAAGTTGAGATTAATACCAATGAACTAAGCGTAACGGCTCCATTCTGGCGGACTGATCTAGAAATACGTGAGGATGTGGTTGAGGAAGTAGGCAGGCTCTACGGTTTTGAGAATATTAAACCCGTGCTACTTGAAGGCCAGGTTAGAGCCGTTACTAAGAATAAAGATCTTGAGTCCAAATCTGACGTCAGGCATTTACTAGCATCTGCTGGCGCCAACGAGCTCCTTACTTACAGTTTTATTAGCAAGAAGCTAGTTGAGGGCGCTAACCAATCTGTAGATAGTGCTTTTGAGATAGCTAACTCTATTAGTCCAGAGCTCAACTACTACAGGGTGAGTGTTCTACCTTCACTGTTATCTAAAGTCCAGATGAATATTAAGGCTGGCTTTGACGAATTCGCTCTATTCGAGCTTGGTACTTACCATATCTACGGAATATATAAGGAGGATGAACCAGAACTACCAGCCGAGTTCCCATCGCTAGCTCTAGTTTATGCCGCCAGACATCCTGGCTCCTCGGCAGCCTACTTTAAAGCCAAGAACTTGCTAGTCTACCTACTGGATGAGCTTAACCTAGTAGATGTTAAGTTCGTGCCACTTAGTAGTGTTAAGGATATAGCAGATAACTTAAGTGAGCTTGCTAAACCTTTTGACATTAACCGTAGCGCCCTAGTAGTAAGTGGTGACAAACAATGGGGTGTAGTTGGTGAATTCAGTAGAGACACACTTGCTAAACTTAAATTACCTAAGTATTCCGCTGGCTTTGAAGTGGATAGCCGACTGTTCCTAGACAGTCATAGGGATGAAGTATACAAACAAATATCTCGTTTCCCGTCTGTAAAACAGGATATAACTCTGAAGGTAGCTGGAGAATCTAACTATTCAGCTATATATAGTTACCTAGTAGAACAGCTAAGCGGGCTAGCCGCTAAAACTAGTAGCTACAGCCTAACGCCAACAAGCATCTTTAGTCCTGAGGGCTCAGATGGCTCTAGAAACTACACCTTCCATTTAGTTATTGCCGATGATGAGAGGACCCTAAAAGATCAGGAAGTTAACGAGTTGCTAGATAAGCTAGCCGCTCTTGCTAAGGATAAACTGGGAGCAGTAAGAGTCTAATGAGAACTGCAGTTAGAGCCATAATTATAAAAGACAACAATCTACTAGTTATGGATCGTAATAAGTTTGGCCATAGGTATGTAGCTCTAATTGGTGGCGGTGTAGAGGTTAACGAGGGGCTAGAAGCTGCCCTAGTGCGTGAAGTGAGAGAGGAAACTTCCATTGAGATCACTAACCTTCGTCTTGTTATCGAAGAGGATGCTGGTAATGTCTACGGCTTGCAGTACATCTATCTATGCGACTGGGTTAGTGGTGAGCCTAAGCTTGAGAGTGATTCAATTGAAGCTAAAATTACTGCCGATGGTAAGAACATATATACTCCAAAGTGGCTACCGTTAAGCGAGTTACCAAATACTAAACTATTGCCTAGTGAACTAAAAGAACTTTTGCTTAAGTTTATTGACAGCGGTTTCCCAGATAAGCCGACTAAACTTAGTATCGCAAGAGATAGTGAGCTATAATAGCTGGAATAATTTATGAGGAGTATTTAAATTGGCCAAACTAAGTCAGCGTTTCTTTGCTATATTCTTCGCACTACTTTTTCTAGTTACTTCCTCTTTTGTGGCAATAGCCTTTATACTATCCAATGTGGAGAACAAAGATAATTCTAAGGGCTCACAAACGGCCAGTACGCCGCCACCGCAGTCCCAAACATCGACACCCGCTAGTAGTGGTCAAAAACTAACTGGTTTTACGCCTGTAAGTAATGTCCTACGCTTAGGACAACTGATTTAACTGTCGGTACCGGAGCGACCGTTAAGTCTGGTGCTACAGTATCCGTAGATTACAGTGGCGCTGTTGCATCTACTGGTATTATCTTCCAATCAAGCAGTAGCCCCGTAAAACTTAGTTTAAGCCAAGTTATAGAAGGTTGGCAGCTAGGTATACCCGGCATGAAAGTCGGTGGAACCAGGCAATTGCTAATTCCAGCTGCTCTAGCTTACGGTGCTAGCCCACCCTCAGGTAGTGGTATTCCCGCTAATGCACCTCTCGTTTTTAACGTAACAGTTAAATCCATAGACTAGTAGTAAAAAGTACTAAATTACACAACATATAGCGTATTGCAAATATGCTTACGCTATATATAATTATAGTTACAAGTGTTATAAGCAATAAAAACACAAAATATAAACTAAATTAAATGAGGGATAAAATGCCAAAAAACGTTACTATCTTTACTACTAACACCTGCGGCTACTGCCAAATGGTTAAAAAGTACCTAGGTACTAAAGGTGTCACTTATGACGAGGTCAATCTAGACCAAGATCCAGCCGTCAGGAAGAGGCTCTAAGACTATCTGGAGCTTTAACTGTTCCAGTTACTGTTGTTACCAAAACTGACGACAGTCAGGAAGTAATAGTCGGCTACAATCTAGCCCGACTTGCTCCAGCTATTTCCTAAATAACTACTATATAAGTTAAACTATCTAAATTATGGCCGAGGACAAAGTTCATGATCTAGTGATTGTTGGTGCAGGCCCAGCTGCCCTAACAGCCGCTATCTATAGCACCCGTGAGGATATCGACACACTTCTATACGAGCGTGGCGTAGTTGGTGGTCTTGCTGCTATTACCGATCACATAGATAACTATCCAGGCTTTTCTAAAGGCGTAGAAGGTTTAGACCTAGCTGAACAGCTTAGATTGCAAGCCGAGCGCTTTGGTGCCGTTATTGAGCTTGGTGAGGTAACCTCGATTAAAGATAACGGTAATACTAAGACATTGGAAACAACTGATGGAGAAGTTGAAGCCAAGGCTGTTTTAGTCGCCACTGGCTGTGACTACAAGAAGATCGGTGTACCGGGCGAACAAGAATACATTTCAAGAGGTGTACACTACTGTGCGACCTGTGACGGTGCCTTTTATAGAGATAAGAAGATAGCTGTTGTTGGTGGTGGTAACTCGGCAATTCAAGAGAGTATCTTCTTAACTAGATACGCAAGTCATATAGATCTGCTAGTCGCTCAACAATTAAAGCCAGTGATGTGCTAGTAAAAGAGCTACAGAAGTATGTAGATGAAGGTAAGGTAACTATCCATCTTAAAACTACGACTGAGGAAATAATAGGCGAGAACAATCTTGTCACCAAAGTTAGAGTTAACTCAGACGGTAAAACGGAAGAGATTGAGCTTGATGGTGTCTTTGTTTTTGTAGGTCTAATACCCAACAGTCAATTCGTTAGCGAATTTCTAGATCTTGATGAGGTTGGTTTTATTAAAACTGATGAGAATCTACATACTTCAATGAAGGGCGTGTTTGCTGCTGGGGACATAAGGAGTGGCGCAACTATGCAGATAGCCTCCGCTGCTGGCGAGGGTGCTACAGCTGCTCTAAAGATACGTGAGTACCTAGAGGGTCACGAAATACACTACTCGTAGGAGTAACCAGGAAAGTAATCTGAAACTAGGCTATCCTCGGGAATACCGGCAGCTTTTAGATCGCTAACTATTTTCTCAACCATAGGCTCAGGCCCAGAAGTATAGATATAGGGGTCGCTAAGTGCTGATGCATCTTTTAATATGTCACTAGACTCTACTCTACCGATTATTTCCTTATAACTTACTAGCAGATCCTTGTATTTACTTAAGTCCAGGAAGTCCTCTTTACTAGAGGCGATATATAGCAAATGCAGCTTGTAGAGGCTCGAATTTTTCTTATGCAAATCTTGAAGGATGCTATAGAAAGGCGTTATACCTATTCCACCAGCAACCATAAGTATTGGTCTGGACGAGTCTATTGGCAGCACAAAATCTCCCATGGAATCGGCTGCATATATTTCATCCCCAGGCTTAAGAGAATCTAGGGCATTCTTAAAATCACTACCAGTTAGGCGAGTTGTAATAGTGAACTCGGCTTTTCCAGGGGCAGAGCTTAGCGTGAACCAATGCCGACCTACTTTATCTAGTGTTAGTTCAGTAAACTGCCCGGCTGTGTAATTTAGCGTGTGATCGACTGAAAAGTAAAAAGTCACAGCATCGTGTTTATTGGCTGGCTCTTTTCGTACAAATTTTGCCATCATATATCTAAAATCTATCACTCGTAGTGTTAAATTAGCAAATGGTAGCAGATCGGTCCTTGCCTAAGAAGATTGTGATTATAGTATGATTATTTACTGATATAATTAACACCAAACTAAGGAGAACCGACAATGGCAGATAAACAACTCGACTACGGATCAAAAGCACCTGATGAGGTTAATGTAGTTATTGAAATTCAAAAAGGTAATCACAATAAGTACGAAGTCGACAAAGACACAGGTGTTCTATTTCTAGAACGAGTTAATGGCACTGCTCTTGGCTATCCTGCAGACTATGGCTACGTACCTGCAACACTATGCGAAGATGGTGACCCACTAGACGCCATGGTTATTATTGACGAGTCAATCCCTCATGGTGCTGCTGTAGAGGCTAGACCCCTAGGAGTTCTATATATGGTGGATGATGGTGAAGGTGATGAAAAGCTAATCTGTGTAGCCGTTAGTGACGTTACTAAAAGTCATATTAAGTCTGTTGAGGATCTTGGACCTAACTTTAAACCAATGATTGAACACTTCTACAGAACTACAAAGCTTGAAGAAAGACTGGCAGGGTACTCCAGTATCTTTTAATGGTTGGGGTAATGCCGATGACGCTAAAAAGGTTATAAACGAATCTATAGAGAGATATAAGGGCTAGGTAGCTAGTTTAGGACTGTAGTTTTTGGTCACGAACATCTCGGACCGTGCCAGTTAGTGGTGCGGTAGTAAGCAGTAGCTCGACTGGAGTTCTGACTTCAACGTCTGGATCATCTAGTAGCAGAAGTATTGCCTTATTGCCCTCTAGTTCACTAGCACGAAAGAGAGTAGTTGCCATACGTGAAGCATAGTATCTTTTATTTGGATCTTTTGAGGCTAGAAATTCATCAAAAAGCTCAAAGCCCAACTCGGGGTCATTAAGAGCTACCTGTGATAAATACTGTTGAGTTGCTTCTCTTTTTGACCATTCTGCCATCCTCTCTTTGGATAGTAGCTCACTATCCCACGGTGTAGTAGCTTCGCCATCTCTAGAGGTAAGCTCCGGAGTAGTTACTGGCTTTTTAAGGCCATGTAACATGCCTGGTCCAGATCGCATTCGCTTAGGGTTCATTTCCATAATACAGATTATATAATAAACGTTAACATATTACAAATATGTAGCTTTAAACTACTTTCTGGTTGATCTTATATCTGTCTTAGTTATAGAATTAAACCATAAACACTAAAACAAGGATATAAATGAAGACTAGAGTAGCTATCAATGGATTTGGCCGTATAGGTCGTAACGCTTTTAAGATTGCCTTCGCCAGAAGTGATATGGAGGTAGTGGCTATTAATGATTTAACTGATACAGCCACGTTAGCCTATTTATTAAAACACGACAGTAACTACGGCACTTATGATAAAGAAGTGAAATCTGACGACAAAGGCATAATAGTCGAAGGCAAACACGTTAAGGTTTTAGCCGAAAAAGACCCAGAGGCCTTGCCTTGGAAAGAACTAAATATAGACATTGTTATTGAAAGTACCGGCTTCTTTGTAGAACCAGACAAAGCCAGAGCCCATGTTAAAGCTGGAGCTAAACGAGTAGTTATTAGTGCTCCTGCTAAAGGCGATAGCGCCGACAGTGCCCCAACCGTAGTCCTAGGAGTTAATGACGATAAGCTAGAAGGAGATAGTGACGTTATATCCAACGCTTCATGTACTACTAACTGTATTACCCCGGTAGCTAGTGTCATTGAATCAAACTTCGGTATTGAGAAGTTAATGATGACCACTATCCATAGCTACACCGCTTCTCAGCACTTGCAGGATGGTCCTGGTAAGAGTTTGCGTGAAGACCGAGCCGGAGCTCAAAATATCGTTCCAACGACTACTGGCGCTTCCATTGCGGCCGCTAAAGCCCTGCCAGCCCTAAGTGGTATCTTTGGTGGCTTTGAAGTAAGAGTACCAACTCCCGTAGTTTCCCTAGCTGACTTTGTGATCATTACTAAAAAAGACGTCACGGTTGAGGAAGTTAACGAAGTCTTTAAGAAAGCTGCTAAGGAGCCATATTTCCAAGGTATTTTAGACGCTACTGAGGAAGAACTGGTTAGCACAGACTATATCGGTAATAGCCATTCAGCCATAGTCGACCTCAAACTAACAGCTGTAATTGGTGGCAACATGCTAAAAGTAGTTGCCTGGTATGATAATGAGTGGGGATATTCCAACAGATTGGTTGAAGTTGTTGCCGACAGTGGACGCAATCTTCACCATAACAGCGAACACCACCACGAATAAATGAACATATACATAGGCGCAGATCATCACGGCTTTAAAGATAAGACCAAGCTCATAGACTATTTAAAGAGTCAGGGTTATGAGGTTATCGACGAGGGCGATGTTAGCTTAAACCCTGAGGATGACTTCCCGGTGTTTGCCGCTAAAGTGGTACAGCATATCCTCTCAGACAATAGCGACTCGAGAGGCATATTACTGTGCGGTAGCGGCCAGGGCATGTGCATGGCAGCTAATAGGTTTAAAGGAATTAGGGCCAGTATGTGTTGGGATGAAAAAGAAGCTTACTCTGCCCGCCATGATGACGACTCCAATATTCTATGCTTAAGTGCCGATAACACCGACTGGGAGTATATGAAAAGGATCATTGAAGCTTGGCTTACTACTCCATTTGCACCTGAGGAGAGATTTATTAGACGCATTAAAGAACTAGATAACCTAGGTTAATATATGGCAGCTATCTGTCCAACAATTACTGTTAGTAACGAGCAAGAGTATTTAAGGCAACTGGATAACGTTAAAGACTTTGCAACGAGGCTACATATAGATTTAATGGATGGCCAACTAGCCCCAACTAAGTCTATCTCGGCAGATAAAATATACTGGCCAGATAACATAGAAGCAAACATACATGTCATGTACCAACAACCTATGGATCTGCTTAATCAGCTGGTTAAGCTAAAACCTAGTATGGTTATTATTCATGCCGAAGCTGAAGTTGAACACCAACACTTTGCC
The DNA here is from genome assembly GCA_037200105.1 of Candidatus Saccharimonadota bacterium. GTDB lineage: Bacteria > Patescibacteriota > Saccharimonadia > Saccharimonadales > UBA4665 > JAJZKE01. The sequence continues at coordinate 10,056 of JBBCHN010000011.1, forward strand.
ATACATTTGAGGGATAACGGTATTAAAGCTGGCCTGGCCGTACTCCAAAATACATCTATAGATTCTATTACAGATCTAATACCGTCATTTGACCAGGTATTAATCTTTGGCGGTAATCTGGGTTACCAGGGGGCTCAAGCTGACCTATCAATGTTAGATAAGGTAGTTAAACTAAGAGCTAGTTATCCAGACCTTGAGATTGCCTGGGATGGCGGTGTTAATGATCAAAACGTAAAACAAATTGTAGAAGCCGGAGTAAGTGTAATAAACGTCGGTAGTTACATTCAAGCTAGCAGTAGTCCTAAAGACGCTTATGATAAACTGTTAAGTAGTTTAAGCTGATAGAAAAATGCAAAAGTTACCGATCGAACGTTTAGAACAAATAGCTAATGATATTAGGGAAGATATCATTGAAATGCTACTTGCTGCTGGCAGTGGGCACAGTGCTGGACCGCTAGGACTGGCAGATATATTTACCGCTCTTTACTTTGATATCCTAAACCATGATCCAAAAAAGCCTGATTGGGATGAGCGAGACATCCTACTATTAAGCAACGGTCACTGTGTACCGGTTAGATACGCTACTATGGCTCACGCTGGTTATTTCCCTAGAGCTGAGCTAAAGACTCTAAGAAAGCTCGGTAGTAGGCTGCAAGGACATCCCGAAAGACTAAGACTGCCTGGCCTTGAGTCTACCTCAGGTCCCCTGGGCTCAGGCCTATCCCAGGCTTGCGGCATAGCTCTTGCGATGCGCATGGACAAGATAGATCACCGCTGGGTTTACGTAGTCATGGGTGATGGTGAGATTGATGAGGGTAATGTCTGGGAAGCCGCCATGTTAGCCGGTAAATACAAGCTGTCTAATGTAACGGCCATACTAGATAGAAATAATATCCAGATAGATGGTCCTACTGAAACGGTCATGCCCCTTGAGGATCTACATGCTAAATGGACAGCTTTTGGCTGGCACGTACTTGAGATTGACGGTAACAACATTGAAGCTGTTATTGATGCCTGTGCCATGGCTAAGGCTATAACCGAAAAGCCGGTTATGATCATTGCTCACGATATACCAGGTAAGGGTGTAGATTTTATGGAATATGACTACACTTGGCATGGCCATGCTCCTAATGCCGAGGAGGCCAAGAAAGCTCTTAAGGAACTTAGAACTCTTGGTGGACGAATAAGGAGTGAGCACGAATGAGCGACTTAAAACTAGCAGACTTAAAGAAGCCGGTGCTTGAGCCAAACAGAAAAGGTTTTGGTTTAGGTCTTGTTGAAGCTGGTGAGAAAGACGTAAACGTAGTTGCTGCTTGCGCTGATCTAACTGAATCTACACAAATGTATCTCTTTAAAGAGAAGTTCCCAGATAGGTTTATTGAGATTGGCGTTGCCGAGCAGGACCTAGTCACTGTCGGTAGCGGCTTGTCTGCCATGGGTAAAATACCATTCGTCTCTAGTTATGCCGCTTTTAGTCCAGGTAGGAACTGGGAGCAGATTAGAACGACAATTTGTTTAAACGATAGACCGGTTAAGATTGTCGGCTCTCATACCGGTATTAGTGTTGGTCCTGACGGCGCTACCCACCAAATGTTAGAGGATATTGCTTTAATGCGAGTACTACCAAACATGATAGTCGTTGCACCTTGTGATTCTATTGAAGCTAGAAAAGCTACCCTATCTATAGCTAAAAACGGTAAGCCTAGTTATATGCGCTTAGCCCGTGAGGCTATACCGGTTATTACAACCGAGGATACGCCCTTTCAAGTAGGCCCTGCCTATATTTTTAGAGAAGGTAAGGATATAACCATAGCTGCAACAGGAACCATGACCTACCACGCTCTTATGGCCGCCGATAAACTAGCCGAACAAGGTATTGAAGCTGAAGTCCTTCATGTACCGACCATTAAGCCTCTAGATAGCCCAACAATAGTCGCAAGTGCCAGAAAGACCGGCGCAGTTGTAACGGTTGAGGAAGGTCAGATAATTGGCGGTCTAGGTGGTGCCATTGCTGAGATACTAGCTGAGCAGCAACCGACGCTACTCAAAAGAATTGGTATGCAAGATCGCTTCGGTGAATCTGGTGAAATGAACGAGTTAATCGCTTATTTTGGTCTTGATGCTAAACATATTGTCCTGGCGGCACATAATCTTATTGAACAAAAAAAGCATTAGCAGCTACAATACTATCTATGCCATTAACACTCCCTGAAATTAGACGCAATTGTAAAAGAGCTCGTGAGCGCATGGCTCAAGCTAGATCAGAGCACTGGGCTTTTGGTGCTTTTAATCTAGATGATGAAGCTACGCTTAAGGCCGTTTGTCAGGCAGCCGCTAAGAAGAAAGCCCCTGTCCTAGTTGAAGTTAGCCAAGGAGAGGTTGATGATCTTGGTCTAGATAACGTCCGTGACATGGTAGATAACTTTAAGTATGTCTATGGGGTAGAGATATACATTAACCTTGATCATAGTCCTAGCATTGATGATGCCAAAAGAGGCATCGAAGCCGGCTTTGAATTTATCCATATAGATATATCCCAAGCCAATCATGATGCTACTGATGAGGAGATAATTAATGCCACTAAAGAGGTGGTAGCCTACGCTAAACTTACCGGAGCACTAGTTGAGAGTGAACCACATTACTTCGGCGGAAGCTCGAACGTACACAATGAAAAGATAGATTATGACGAGATAAAGAAAACCTTTTCAACTCCGGAGGGAGCTAAGCACTTTACCGAATCAACTGAGATAGACACCTTTGCAGCCGCTGTCGGTAATTTACATGGTAAATACCCAGTCCCTAAAGTGCTTGATCTAGAGCTACTGCAACGAATTAGGGATGCTATACAATGCAATATTTCTCTTCATGGAGGTAGCGATACTCCCGGCCATTACTTTCGTAAAGCAGTCGAGATTGGCGTTACTAAGATAAACATTAACTCCGACATGCGCTTTGCTTATAGGACTACTCTTGAGAAGGTACTAAAAGAACAGCCTAATGAGTACTCTGTTGCTAAGCTAATATCCAAAGATGTAGTAGCTGCCGTTCAAGAAGTTGTTGAGAGTAAACTGGATGACTTCAATTCCTCAGGTAAGGCCCAAACCGAATCCTAGTCTGTTAGAATAGCGATATGACAAACCCTGAACTAAGTGTTACGGTTGATGTTCGTTATGAGCCGCCGATTATATCAGCTAGACCTCCTATGTCGGCAGTCCAACGATCAATAGTAAGCCCTCTTATAGACGGAGCAAGAGTGCACGACACCGATAGACTTTCTAATATCTATCCAGAACCACGAATGGGCGCTACAGCTCTAGATAACGCCAAGGTTTTAGTACCGATTGGTACTGATATCTACAGAACCCTAGGTGGCCAAGGTTTAGGAGGCTTTAATTTACTTGGCCTTAGTGACGCTGAGCGTCTTCAGTTGGCTGATTCATTGTGATAAACTAAAAAATACTAAGCATTAACATAAACCAGACAAAAGGTGGGCAACCTTGGCAGACAATCCAGACGTAATTAGTATCGGTGACATAGTCACAGATGCCTTCATTCAATTATTAGATGATCAAGCTGAAGTTATAGAGAGAGATGACACTAAATTGCTGGCTATGCAGTTTGGTACTAAGCTTCCTTATGATAATGTTGATGTAATTGAGGCTGTTGGTAATGCCGCAAATGCTGCTGTAGCTTTTGCTAAGATTGGGCTAGATAGTGCCTTTGTAACCAATGTTGGTGCCGATACTCATGGTAGAGACATGATTAAGGCTCTAGATAAGGCCGATGTAGACACTCGCTTTGTACGTATTAACCGAGGCAAGAAGAGTAATTATCACTATGTCCTACGCTACATGGCAGAGCGAACTATCCTAATAAAGCATGAAGAATACAACTATCACTGGCCACATCTAAGACCAGATGAGTCGCCAAAGTGGGTTTACTTTAGCTCCATAAGCGAGCATGCCATAGATTACCATGATCAGGTTTCAGACTGGTTAGACGAACACCAGGATATAAAGCTAGCCTTTCAGCCCGGTACCTTCCAAATGGAGGCTGGTACAGATCGCTTGAAGCGTATCTATCAGCGTACTGAGGTTCTAATTCTAAATAGGGAAGAGGCCGTAACTGTTGGTGGAGGTAATCATGACGACGTTAACGACCTACTAGATAAACTACACGCCCTAGGTCCAAAGATTGTGGTTGTAACCGATGGTCCAGATGGAGCCTATGCTTCAGATGGTAATAGTAGGTTTAAGATGCCGCTTTATCCAGATCCAGGCCCACCAGTCGAACGTACTGGAGCAGGTGATGCTTTTGCCGCAACTTTTGTAGCCGCTTTAATTAAGGGCCAGAACGTTGAGGGGTGCACTTTCCTGGGCGCCTATTAACTCTATGAGCGTCGTACAGAAGATTGGCGCACAAGCTGGACTGTTGGATGAAAAAGAGCTTCTAGGCTATTTACAGAAGGCACCTGAGTGGTATCACCCATCTCCTCTAAATGGCGACTAGCATAAGTATTTATGCTAAAATACAGCTGAAATATGAGAGTAAAACAAATAATCGAGGGTAGCATTGAGCAGGTTCATATCTGAAGCACTTGGAACAGATGATCCCAAGTTTAAACACTCCTTAATGGGACTAGAAAGACGTAGTGGCCATCCTAACCACGATATCCGTCTTTCCTCCCAGATACTGCAGAGTGTACCTCAAAAGATTAAAGAACTAGGTCTAGACCCAGACGATACTACGGCTGAGGAACTTTATTATGCCCTTAATCACAAGCTAGAAGAGCAAGACGTCAGGCTAGTTAAAAAACTTAGAACCTTGGCTGCTCAAAGCGTTAATGCCGAAGCTAACTTAGTTGATGGTGTAATGAGCTTAGTTAAATCGCTTAATCTTGAGGACAGTAATTGTTTTGCGCTTAAATATAGCGTTCTAAAGCAACAATTAAAGCAGACTCCACCTAAGAAAGTTATGAAAGCCCTAAACTACCGCTCAATCGACTCAATGCTTAAACTTGAGCCAGTAGCCCTACTTCTTCTAGCTGTTAATAACTTTGAGTCTGAGAGTTATGTATCCAGTCTATATGCCAAGTACAAGAAGTACTCGGCTACAAGCTTTGAGAGTCGCAAGCTAAGCGTTATTAGTACCAAGGATAAGAAGTGGCTTCCCATACTAGAGGAGTTGCAGAAACGAACCGGACTAACTATGGCTAGTAGCTACGAGCTGGCAACTATTGTTGTACTACCTATAACTAATGAGCCAGCGGTTGGTCACTCAACAGTTTTAGTTACTAATTTGCTAAGTGAGGTTTCACTAGTACACTGCGTATCTAGTTTTCTTAAGCTGCATCAGGTAAATGCTGACTTTGGCGTAAAACTACTGCAGATTGTCGAGCACGAACCTTATCTAGAGAAGGACTTCCTGGATCATAAGGTAAGCTTTAAAACTGCTCAGCAGGTACTTATTGGTCAAGATAGTAGCGCTTTTGCTCCACATATCTCATCTGAGGATTTAGCGCCAACTAATCTACTGAGTAAACTATCTGACATCCTGGATGACTTTAAGTTCTGGGAGGACAGTGATGTTCTAGCATTAGTTAAGTCGGCTAAGGCTACATCACTAAATATTATGGATGTTGCCAGCAATGTAGCTAACGACCTGCCTTTTAGTGAACGAACACTCGATCACTTTAGACATAATCTAATTCAGGAGCTAGCTAAACTCTACACCTCGCCAGAAACAAGTTATTGAGTCTATCGGTAGTGATGGCCAGCAATCTGGTGAGAATATATTGGCAGATAGTAAAGCTCAAGCGGTATACTAGATAAATTATGTATCAGTTTTGTATATCTGGGGCTGCTAAAGGCGATAGCGTAGACGAGGGTAGGGAGTTAGCCAAGCAAATGGGAGCAGCTCTAGCTAAAGCTGGGCACACACTACTTTACTGGAGCTACCATCGGCTTACCAAATTATGCTGCCGAGGGTTACAAGGCTGCTGGCGGCAAAATAAGCCTCGGCATTAGCCCAGCCTCGTCCAAAGTTGAGCATGTAATGAAGTATCGGCTGCCAACTGAAGCCTATGACGTTATTTTATATTCCGGCCTGCACTATGTTGGCCGAGACGCTCTGCTAATTAGCTCTAGCGATGCAGTCCTAAGCATTGGTGGCCGTCTAGGCACGTTGCACGAGTTCACTATCTCTATGGAAACCGAGACACCAATTGGCTTCCTACATGGTGCAGGTGGCGTTGGCGAGGAGATTAGTAGACTAATGGATATAACCAAGCCGCATAAGAGCGGCACAGCCGTTTATTTCAGTGACAAGCCCGAGAGATTAATAGCCGACTTAACTAAGTTCCTAGACCAAGAACACGCAAAATACCGACAACTATATAAGTAATGTCTATCTGGCATGTAAAATATATAGGTGAGTAGTTTCAAACTTAAAAGTGAATATAAGCCTACTGGTGATCAACCAAAAGCTATTAAGCAGTTAACTGATGGACTAAATGACGGTCAAAAGCAGCAGACTCTGCTTGGCGTAACTGGATCAGGTAAAACCTTCTCTATGGCCAATGTAGTCCAAAATGTTAACCGTCCAACTCTAGTCCTAAGCCACAACAAAACTCTAGCTGCCCAGCTTTACTCTGAATTTAGGAGCTATTTCCCAGATAATGCCGTTCATTACTTTGTTAGTTATTTTGATTACTATCAGCCGGAAGCCTATATACCTAGGTCAGATACATACATAGAGAAAGACTCTCAGATAAATGAGGGAGATAGATAGATTGCGTCACGCTGCTACCGACGCACTACTAAGCCGTAAGGACGTCCTGATTGTCGCTAGTGTTAGCTGTATTTATGGCATTGGTTCTGTAGAGGACTACTCTAACCTATCCATTGATCTAAAAGTCGGAGATAGACGAGTCCGGGATAAGTTTATGCGCCAGCTAAGTGACATCCAGTATCAACGAAACGATATAGATTTTCACCGTAGTACTTTTAGAGTACGAGGTGATGTTGTCGATGTTTATCCAGCCGGTGAGGAGTTAGCCTATAGGATAGAGTTCTTTGGTGACGAGATAGATAAGATTACTAAGCTTGATCCCTTGACTGGTGAAGTCCTACAAAACTTAAAGAGTTATCGTATTTTCCCAGGTTCTCATTATGTAACACCACAGGAGAAGCTAAAACTAGCCCTAGGCAAAATAGAAAACGAACTGGAAGAGCGAGTAGCTGAATTTAACGGCCAGAGTAAGCTACTTGAGGCTCAGAGGCTGGCTCAACGTACTAACTTTGATCTAGAGATGTTAAGAGAGACAGGCTTTGTTAAAGGTATCGAGAACTATTCTCGTTATCTAACTAACCGTCAGCCCGGTGAACAACCAGCCACTCTACTAGACTACTTCCCGGATGACTTTCTAATGCTAATCGATGAAAGCCATATGACCATGCCTCAACTTCGCGGTATGTATAACGGGGATAGAGCTCGTAAGGAGTCACTAATTGAATATGGTTTTAGATTACCCAGTGCCCTAGATAACAGACCACTAACATTTACTGAGTTTGAAAAGCACGTTAACCAAGTTATCTACGTTAGCGCTACACCGGCTGAGTACGAACTATCCAGAAGTTCAAAACCAGCCGAGCAGCTCATAAGACCAACTGGACTACTCGATCCAATAATTGAAGTTAGACCTATTGAAGGGCAGATAGATAATCTGCTAGATGAGATCAACAAGACCATTAAAAAGCATCAAAGAATTCTAATAACCACCCTAACTAAACGTATGTCTGAGGATCTAGCCGAGTATTTACAAGAACTAAACATTAAAGTAGCTTACTTGCATAGCGATATAGATACTCTAGATAGAAGTGACATACTAAGAGACCTAAGACTTGGTGTTTACGATGTTCTGGTTGGTATTAACCTTCTAAGAGAAGGCCTAGATCTACCTGAGGTTAGCTTGGTAGCGATTCTAGATGCAGATAAAGAAGGATTCCTTCGAAGTGAGCAGGCCCTAATTCAAACTGTAGGTAGAGCTGCTAGGCACGAGAATGGTCGAGTACTTATGTACGCTGACAGGATTACAGGGGAGTATGAAGCGAGCTATCGATGAGACCAACAGACGACGTAAGCTTCAAGATGAGTACAACAAAGAACATCACATAACGCCTACCAGCATTATTAAGTCCGTAGATAAAGGTATGAGGCCAGACCTACCGGAGGAAGCCAAACGAGCTAAGCTTGATCTTAGAAAGATACCCAAGGATGAGTATGGCTCACTAATTAAAGACCTAACATCCCAGATGGATCTAGCTTCTGCCAATTTGCAGTTTGAACAGGCAGCCGAGCTTAGAGATATAATTAACGATATAAAAGCTAAGGCTGAGAAAAGTAACTAGCTAAACAGATCGTAGTCTTGGTTTAGGATGTTCTTTATTCATTAGCCTAGTCTGTATATCCCCAAGACTTGAGCGGCAACTTCTTTTGGATACTCTTGAGGTGCTAAGTGATCAGCTTCTGGGATAGAAAACTCTTCATAGATATCGAAATGGTCTCTGGATAGTACTCTGGTTCTATTAGCATCAAATAAGCTATCTTTTCTAAATGGCATTTGTGCAGTCTTAATTCGGGGTCGTAAGCCATCAGCTTCCCGCCTAAGATCCGACATACTTAGCGCTAATCCGTGTAAACATAACCTCGGCGTATTAGCTAGGAGTAAAGCTTCCTCGCTCAATAATTTTCTACTGACATGTACATCCAGATGATGAGTAGTATGACCTAATTCTTGCCGCACAAATCTAGGCCCCTTCTTTACTAGGCCAATTAGCCCGTGACCTGAAGTACCAACTGATCCCATAATTGTTACCGTGTTAAACATCTCAGGATGTTCTTTAGCCATGTTGACTATAGCTAGCCCACCAGCTGAGTGCCCCTAGGCCCCTAATTCGAATGTTTTTCTCGCCTAGTAGACCGTTAAGGCTACGTATAACTTCAATACCAGCTTCTTCTTGTGGTTTTTCAGGGTGAATAATTTGCTGAACAGGTTTGTCTCTATGAAAAACTATGCCTGTTTCATCCGTGGTAGCGGCCATCTGTCCAGCTAGGGCAAACTCCTCACGTAAGCGAGCATAGGCTTCCTCACCAGCTCCTAAGCCATGTTCAATCAACTCTACTGGCATGGGCCTGTTATCTGCTACTTCCTCAAATTCTTCACGTCGGGCTTCGAGTGTGTCACCTGGCATAACCCGTATAGCCAACTCTTACTTGCCCCCTATATCTATATGTATCAACATTTGGATTAGGGTTGGGGGTAATTAAATCTAGTATTCCAAGCTTTGTATGTTCGTCTAGTAGTGGATCACTAAAGCTATCTCTGATTCTTGAGACTCCGCCTAGTTCTTCAAACCTAGTGGTCATAACTATTGCAGCTTTTTAGTGTTAGATTAATTCGTTCATTTAAATATATTCCTACTGATTACGTTTTGTAAAGATTCTTACAAAAAAGCGACATACTTTAAGTGGCTACCACTTACCTTGGCTGGTATACTTACTATCAGCAATGGCAAAATTATCTCGGGACGATGTCTTCAAATTGGCTAAATTAGCACGTATTATACTGTCAGATGATGAGGCAGAACACTTGCTGAGGAAATAACCAAAGTATTAGATTACGTAGAACAGCTGGGGGACGTAGACACCGATGGGCTAAAGCCCACCAACCAGGTAACTGGTCTATCCAACGTCTGGCGTGAGGATGAGATTATCGACTACGGTTATAGTCCAGATGACTTATTAAAGAATGTACCTAAAACTCAGAATAGATATATCAAAGTCGGACGGATGATCTAATGAGTCAGTGGTCCACTATTAGCCAATTAGCTGAGGATGTTAACAAGTGGTAAACTAACGGCTAGCGAACTAGTAGATAAAGCCCTCGCCCTTATTGATGAGAACACCGCGAGTACCAAGCCGTAATAGCTAAAACTGCCGAACGAGCTAAAACGAGAGCCAAAGAGATCGACTCTCGCATTAAGTCTGCAAAGCCAGTTGGTAGACTAGCTGGTGTTCCGTTTATTGCTAAAGATAACTTCCTGGCTTTTGGTGCCGAGACTACAGCCGCTAGCAATATCCTAAAAGGCTTTAAGGCACCATATCAGGCAACAGCTATTAATAGGCTTGAGGCAGAAGGCGCCATCTGTGTCGCTAAGGCTAACCTAGATGCCTTTGCTCATGGTACCAGTACCGAGAACAGTGATTTCTTTACGACGTATAATCCACACGATAAAACTCGGGTAACCTGGTGGGTAGCTCCGGCGGTTTCAGCGGCAGCAACTGCCCTAGATATGGTGCCATTTACCCTCGGAACTGATACCGGCGGCTCTATTAGGCTACCAGCTAGTTTCTGTGGTGTGGTTGGCTACAAACCAACCTATGGGCTAGTTAGCCGCTCAGGCGTAGTGGCTATGGCTAGTAGCACAGATACCATTGGGGCTCTAACTAACAATGTTGATGATCTAGCTCTGGTTATGGAGGTTATGAGTGGCAAGGATGACCTTGATGCTACAACTATAGAAGTCGAGGATAATAAGTTTAGTGTTACATCAGGCACAGACAAACAGGTAAAGATCGGTGTTATTAAAGAATACTTAAGCCAAGGTATAGACAATAGCGTAAAACAGAAGATTAACGAGGCTATAGACAAAACTAAGTAACGACGGCGCCGTAGTTAGTGAGGTTACTAGTTTGCTAGTTTGTCACTAGCTCTAGCATCCTATTACATACTTTGTCCTGCCGAAGTTTCCTCTAACTTAAGCCGTTACGATGGCAGCGCTATGGCTATAGCGATAGCCAGGCTAGCTCTATGGAAGATAGCTACCTAGATAGCCGCTCAAAAGGGTTTTGGAGCTGAGGCTAAGCGACGAATAATGATCGGTACTTACGTACTAAGAGCGGATATTATGACGCTTACTACAAACAAGCTCAGACAGTTAGAACAAAACTTATTAAGGAATTTTGCTGAAGCCTTCAAAAAATATGACTTTCTTGTTGGACCAACCGCCGCTACTACAGCCTTTAAGCTAGGAGAATTTACCGACGACCCGCTGGCTATGTATCTAAATGACATTATGACTGTAGCCGCTAACCTAGTGGGTATACCTGCTATTACGCTGCCAGTAGGTAGCATGATGGGCTGCCTGTAGGATTACAGTTAATGGCGGACCAAAAGAAGGATAAAGAGCTTATTGAATACGCTAAGTCTATTGAGGAGCTTATTAATGTATAACGCTGTGGATATTGTCGCTGGATCTCTTATTGCAATATGCTGATTACTACTATCGTCTTGCATAAACGTACTAGCAACAGTACTTCACTGGATAAGAGATATTTCCAAAGACGTTGGGTTAGACTTCAAAAGTTATGCTCAGATAAAAAGCTTTGGTATAAGGCCATTGTTGATGCCGATGAGCTACTAGACGAAGCTCTAGAGACAAAGACGCTTTAAGGGCAAAACTACTGGCGAACGGTTAGTCTCAGCTCAACACTTCTTTTCATCTAACGACAGCCTATGGTTTAGCCACAAGCTAAAGAACCGAATTAAGGAAGATGAGTTAAGGAAGCTTAATAAGCAGCAAACTCTCGATGCCTTGTCGTCATTTAAATTAGCCCTGAAAGATATTGGTGCCTTAGGTGCAGAGAGAAAGAGTAAGACTGGTCATGAGCGATAATTCTAAATATAGACTAACTGTTGGTATAGAAACTCGATGTTCAGCTAAAGGACTAAATCCAAGCTTTTCTCTGGTGCAGATAATGACGCTAGAACGGCAGAGGCTAATACTCTGGTTAATCACATCGACTTTGGCTTACCAGGCGCTCTACCGGTACTAAACAAGAAAAGCCATAGAGCTAGCTTCAAAAGCTGCTTTCGCCCTCAACTCCAGCCCGCAGCCATTTTCTAAATTTGACCGTAAACATTACTTTTACCCAGATCTACCTATGGGTTACCAGATAACCCAGTTTGATGAGCCAATTATTATAGGCGGACATGTGGAGTTTATGGAAGACGGGCAGCTCAAACGAATCAATATTACCAGAGCTCACCTTGAAGCCGATGCTGGTAAGAGTACTCACCCAGATGGTGGAGACTATAGCCTAGTAGATCTAAACCGAGCTGGGAACACCACTTATTGAGATTGTCCTCAGAACCAGAAATGCATACCGCTGCTGAGGCTAAAGCCTATGCTCGAGAGCTTTACCTCCTAATGCGCTATGCCGGTGCTTCTGACGCTAATCTCTATTACGGCAACATGCGCTTTGATGTTAACGTCAGTGTTTCTACAGACGACAATCTAGGCACCCGAACTGAAACTAAAACTTGAATAGTTTTAAATCAATTGAAACCGAGAGACAGATTGAACTACTAGAGCGGGGCGAGAAGATAATTCAAGAAACTAGAGGCTGGAATGATGCAAAAGGCCGTATATCTTTAACCATTGCTTTCTTTATTACGGTGCCAGTTAATCGTTATATGATGAGCAGACAAGTTCATATACATTAAATTGCTTATGCTTGTGACTGAGTATAAGGGATTTGAGTCCTCGACCTTGAGGGCTAATCTTTGGGGTTAGTAGCCCACGCTTGTGAATTTTAAAGCCACTTATAAGAACAACATAAGAGCTTAGTATGAAGAATATAATGAAGTAGTTGTCATTACGAGGTGTGCCGTAGCCAGTATCGGACGCTCCGACATTAGTACTTTCAGCTACGGTACCGGAAGAAGATGCTGCCTTCAGGGTCCGCTATCCTGATATGTCGACGGTTAATCGCTAGGTAAGGCGGTTGGCTAGCGAGTTGCTATTGAAGCCCTAAGCTAACAATCTTTGGCGCATAAGATCTGCTGGAAGCTACTGATTATATTGTTAAGCTTTTCCACAGATATCGGCATTTAGGCTTGCCTTTAGCAGATTTTTGATCATAATTGTGCTTAATCTAGAAACAGTAAACGGTATAAGCAAGTTGAAAATCAAAAATAGTCGTCATAAATACGGTCGCTTCCTGAAAATATCCGCAGTTTCAGTAATAGTTTTTGCGCTAGCAGCATCACTATCACTCTTGAATTCACATAACGTCCAAGCTGACTGTTCGCCGGCTACCAATAATGGTACAGATACTCTGACTTTTAGTACTCCATCCAGCGTAACTACTACCCAGAACTATTACTTATGGACCAGGATCCTGGTACCTACCTCCACTGATACTGTTCAGGCTTCAGTTGACGGCGGAACATGTTACTCCATTGGCGGTAGCTCATCGGTCGTTGCCAATACCTGGACTTGGGTTAATTATGCTAATGGCCAGACTGGTACGCCAGTTCAAGTTAGCCTTACTCCCGGCAGCCACACGCTTAAATACTACGGTACAGCTGCAAACACTGGTATAGATAAAGTCCTGCTGCTTACAAGTAACAATTGTGGCACTCCAGTAGGTGATGGCTCTAACTGTGAACCGGTGGCACCTACCATATCTGTCACCGCAAATCCGACTACCGTAACTCAGGGCTCCACGGTAACGCTATCCGCCAGCGTGTCTGATACTAGTACAATTTCAAGCGTAACTTTCTATGACGGCACGACTAAGCTTGGATCAAGCTCTTCAAGCAGCAGTCCTTATACCTATAGTTGGCAAACATCGACATCCACAGCAGTCGGGTCGCATTCAATTACTGCTCAGGTTGCTGATGCAGCCAATGGTACAACAGCCTCTTCGCCAGTAACCGTTAAGGTTAGCGCTCCGGTCGCTACTCAACCCACTCCTCCAAATGCTCCTACTGGAGTAACAGCTAAAGCTGCCTCAGCTACTAGCGTAAATGTGTCCTGGACAGCAGCTACTGCTCCAAGTGGCACTGTTACTTCCGGATACTATGTTATTCGAAACGGAGTAAACATCACTCCTAGCGGTGTTACGGACACCAGTTATACCGACAAATCTGTTGTGGCGAGCACTAGCTATACTTATACAGTTGAAACCTTTGACAGTGCTGGGGCCGTCTCTGTACCATCTGCCTCAGCTGTTGTTAATACGCCAGCTGCTGTTTCAAAAGTCTTACCTACTAAGCCTACTATTACTTCGGCTACGGCAGTTTCTTCCTCGCAAATTAGCTTAGCCTGGACTACAAGCACTGATCCGATTGGCGTAGCCGGCTACTATGTCTATCTAAACGGCACTAAGAATACCAGCACTACCGCCACCAGCTACGGTATTACTGGACTATCGCCATCAACTACTTATAGTATTTATGTTCAAGCTTTTGACAGCGCTGGTAACGTTTCCACAGCTTCGCCAAAGGTATCAGTTAAAACCAAAGCCGCCACTGCCACTAGCGTCACTCTAAGCGGCTTAGTTACCAATGCTAAAACTGGCACTCCAATCGCCAATGTTCTGGTAACTACTGGCAGATTTGCTACTTCCTCTGGAACTGAATCTACCCATACAAACTCTAACGGCCAATATGTGCTAACTAATATCAGTCCGAAGGCCACTCATACTTACCGCTTTAGTGCCGTAGGATATAAGAGCGTTACCATACAGCTAAAGCTAAGTGCCGGTAATCAAGTTAGAAACGTAAAGCTATCACAAACAAGAAGTAAATAGGTATAAGTTATGTCAGATTTCAAACTTCCAGAAGACCAAAAAGACGAATATCAAAGTATTGATGCGCCGTTGGTGGGTGGTGAAGATTCTGATGCGCTAAGCAACAAGGCCTATGCGGTTCTGATAGTCCTCTTGGTGCTTGTTGCCGGCTCCATCACCTATCTTGCCAGCAGAGGCAGTGCTGCTACCTCTACATCTACTATTGCATCTGCCCCAAGATCCGCCCCTACGTCTACAGCCGCAATCGTAAACGTATCTAAAGCCCCCGTAGCTCAAGTTAGCGTAACTTCAACCGGTTTTTATCCTGCTAGTATTGAGGTTGTTAGAGGACAGGCTGTAGTTTGGGTTAATAACGACTCTAAGCCTCATCAGATAGCCAGTGATCCATATCCTTCAGATAATACTCTAGCGAGCTTAAATTCTGAGAATTCCCTATTAGCCAATGATGCCTACACTTACATCTTTGATAAAGCAGGCGTATACACCTACCACGACAATTTGAACCCTAAACTAGAAGGCAGTGTGGTAGTTAAACCATGAAAAGAGAAGCTAAATTATGAAAAAAAAGAACCGTACCTCACTACTACGTAGACTAAGTAAGAACCCGAGTCGTCTAGCCGGTATATTCATTGTCCTAGCAGTCGCTGTGGCTGGCGTCGCTTTTCTTACTCATATTTTTGCCGCATCACCATTTATAGCTATCCAAGCTAGCGGTGGTTCAGTTACTAGCCCAGCTAGCGTTAAGTCTGATGCCAATGCTAGCAACGGTAAGTACGTTTCTTTTGGAGCTGCAACTGCTGGTTCTACCGGTTCAAGTACCAGCGGTGGCTCTAGTGCGGGCGGTTCTAATACTGGCGTAGGATCGAATACTTCAGGGACTTCAACATGCACTAAGCCAAGCTGGAGCAGCAGTGATCCTGAAGACACAGATGCTCTTGGTACTGGCGACGTCTGGTGGGTTAACAACGATGCTTGGAGTGGCTCTGCTGGCCCGCAGACTATTAATGTGTGTAGCCAGTCTTCATGGTACGCAACCTCAAATCAGCCAAATAATGGCGGTCAGGTCGAGACATACCCTGACACAGAGTACGATATAGCTGGACGAGATAATGCTACTAAGACTATCGCTCAATATAAATCGATTACTTCTACATTCTCAGAAGCATACCCTTCTGCTGGTAGCTGGGACGCTGCCTATGACTTATGGACAGACGACTGGTCCAACGAAACTATGGTTTGGAACCAGTGGGCAGGGACAGAGGACTATTGGGGTAGCTGTGCCGAGCCTGGATCTGCTCAAAATACCTGCGTTGGCGATGGCGGCGCATCGTCTAACTCACAGGCGGCAACTATCAATGGTGTTGCGTACCACTTCTTAGCGCTCGGCAGCAACTGTGATGCCGCTAACGAATCAAACTGCGAGTACATCTTCTTCCGAGATTCTCAAGTCGCCTCAGGTTCGCTTGATATCCTGGCTATATATAATTGGGAAGTTGCTAATGGTTATGCTAAGTCGTCCGATGTCCCCACTCAGCTAGAGTATGGCGTCGAGGTCTGCTCTACGAGCGGTACAGAAACATTCCCCATGAACGGCCTGACGTTCGATATGAACTAACAATAATATTGGTGCAATGTTTGCATCTTTATGGTTCACTCTCATATCGTCAAAGGTCCCCCATTTTTTGGCAGCGTCTTCTAGCAACCTAGTTAAGTAGGATTCTTGAATTTCAGGTTCTATAGTGTGGTACATGCGCAAAATACACTAAATAGAAAGACCTCCGTAGAAGTTTTTCATTATACTGATGCTTATGGCTATGGGCGAGGGCTTGGAACAGAGCTATTCTGTGGAGCCTTGCCGTCGATGCTTTCTAAATACTAGAAAAATAATAAGTGCGGCAGATAAAACACCGGCAATATACCAATAAGCCGCACGGTTATTGCTGTGGCTGCTTGATTCACTAATGCTAACTCTAGAGGTAGAAGACGTATTTGCGGAGGTAGTAGGTTCATCTATACGCCAAACGGGAGAGTGCGACTTGCGATGCTGTAATTGAGTTAACAGTAATGCCTATAGAACCGGCAGCTTTATTATCGGGATCAATCTGTCTTTTTACTGTCTGACCTTGTCCTACGCTAAAAGTTTGTGGTGTGGAATGTAGAGTAAAAGTAACTTGAGGCCCAGATGGTCCATTAGTGTTTATGTCGGCAACTGTTAGCACGTGTTGCTCGGTCGTGCCATTAACGTTAATTGAAAAGTTAAATACCTGGTTAAGCGCTACTGCGAACTGCTGTCCCTGACCATTCTTGTAATTGTCGAATAGATCCAGATCTATTGGGCTTGAACCGTTAGCGCTTGGATGTCCCACCACTGAATTAGTAGTTTTACCGGTATGAGCACTAGTTGCCGCTGATCCGCTGCCTGTACTAGTAGAACCTGTTGTGACGGCTTCGGCTATCAGTAGTGGGTAACCGGATGCTTGTGCTTGCCAGGTATTAGTAAAATCCCAGCTGTTAAGTGGTGCATTGTTCTGGTTATAGAAATAGGAGGCGCTGTGGCCGTCACTGTCCTCTGGAGTACAGGTGTTGCTACTATCTGATGTATTAACACAGTTTGATTGCGTGGAGAGGCCCTTGTCGAAGAAGTTATTAGACCATAGACCACTACTTGATGTATCTCTGCCGACTAGTCCTCCAAGTGATGGTGAACCGCAACCACTAGTCTCACTTACTTTACTGGCTGAAAAGCTGTTAGTGATTGCCGTAGTGCTATCTCTACCAACTAGGCCACCGGCATATGAGCAACCAGTGACTTGACCAGCTGCATAGCTGTTCTGAATCGCTGTGCCACTACTACCGCTCTCGTTGCCTAATAACCCGCCAGTATAATAAGTGCCACTCACCGTGCTATTGGCATAGCTGTTTTTGATGTTTAACTGGCTACCGTAGCCAGCTAGGCCACCCGTATAGTCATCGTCACCACTAACTGTGCCGTTGAAAGACGAATTACTTACATTTGTCCCAAGGCTGCTGCTATCAGCGCTAGACACACCGATTAAGCCTCCTGTGTCGTCAGCGCTGCTAGTTATTGAACCTTGAACTGAAATGTGCGAAATGGTATCGCCATAGGAGCTACCCATTAGTCCACCTACCTCGCAATCGCCAGTAATATTGACGTTGCTAAGGTTAAGATTAGTAATGGTAGCGTCTTCAGTTGTCCCAAACAGCCCGACCGCACAATCAGTACTGTTAATAGTTAAACCACTGATGGTATGGCCGTTGCCGTTGAGCGTACCATTAAATTCACTTGTGTTGGTGTTGGCGATTGGAGTAAACCCATTACCACTGTTCCAACTAGATGAAGCTGAGCAGTCAATGTTGCCAGCAAGCGAATAGTTACCAAATGCATCGCTATTTGAAATATTTTGTAAGTCGCTACAGCTATTTATAGAGTAACTCTGCGCCGCAGAAGTTGTCGTACTAACGATATTGGATGAGTCACTAGTGCCAGCACCGTTAGTGGCAGTGATTCTAAACTGGTAGGCAGTTGATGGTGCTAGCGTACCTCCACTAGGGGTGTAGCTTGTTACATCACCATCCGGTGATGCTAGGTAATTCCAATTTGTGCCGTCTGTAGAGTAATCTATTTCGTAATTTTGAATAGCGCCAACAACGTTAGCTGGTGCATCCCAATTGAATGCTATTCCTCCGTCGTAGTTATTACCGCTTACTGCTAGATTTGTGGGTGCACTGGGAACGTTAGCGAGTGTGTAGAAGAATTCTAAATCGAGAATGTAGGAGTGGTATTGTCCGTTGTGGCTAAGCTTACCTTAGCTTCCATATATTCTCCACCTGAGAAATGATAGGTATTAATCATTTGAGCCTTGGTGAGGCTGAAGCTTGAGCCAGAAGTGAGGTCAGCTACTTGCGTCCAGCTGTCACCATCATCGTCGCTGAGACTTAGTTTGAGCTCCTCGTTAGCTGATGACATATGATAACTAAAGGTCATAGCTGTACTGCTATTAGTGGTATCACCCCAGTCGCCAAAGTTACCGAAGTCTATGTCCTTACTCTTCCAGGTGGGTGTCTGCGTCGTGCTGTTATACGATGGCGTTATAGTCGTCTCAGAACCAAGATTGACGCTTGGTGTGTTGGTTGGTGTAGTGACGCCGTAGCTGATAGTAATGTTTCGAATAAGGTGATTGTCATTAGAGCCACCATTACGTGAGCCAAAGCCCATAATGTCACCAACGATAGTACGTGTCGAATCGGTGTAGTCAATGACTTTTACGCCATCATAATATACTTGGAATTCGTTACCGATTTTCTTAATTTCGGCATTGTGCCAAGTATTATTGTTGATGTTGGTTTCAGGCATCGATGCCAGTGTTTGACCATCATACTGCAGGATTATATCCTGTGAATACTCATCGTAAGCAACAATGTAGCCACCACAGCTATCGTGTTCTGTAACTGGCTGAGCATTACAATAGGTTTGCCACCAGAGCGAATCAGCACCAGTACCACCGCCTGCTTTCAGCTGAAAACTTACATCGTAATTGGTAGCCGGAGCAACATTGTAGAACATATTGCCGTTAGTGCCGCTGATATTACGGGTAAGCTCGGCATAGCCGCCAGGACTATTGTAGGTTGAGTCACCATTAAAGTCGGCGTCTGATGGTGAACCGCTGACTAGCGAATCCGTGAATGATCCTGAGCTTAGCGGTACACTCTCGGTAGTTTGGACGGTGGGTGAACCGTAGTACATGGTAATTGTTTTACTTGAGGCTGCCGGGATTGAAGGAATAAGTAGTGTAATCGTTGAAGTCGTTGTATTACAGTTCGCAATATTCATAATACGCAAATTACTGCCATCTGAGTCCAGAAAACGTAAGTCACCACAGTCGGATTGCATCTTGCCGGCTGAAATAAGGCTCTGAGTATTGAGGGTGAAGGTTATGTTGTTGTTCGTGACAGCACCGCTATTGGCAGTATTGTTGATTGTGATAGGTACTTTATATTTGTCCCAATCTGGTGCAGTTGTACCCGAAAGGTCGCTAATGCCAACTGTTTGGTTGTCACCTCGGCCATAGCTTACATTATTGCCAGTTCCGCTAGTAAAACTGTAATCATTTGGTACTGAGACTGTTGCAGATTGTAGTGAGGCGTGTGCTTTTGGTAGGTTTAGCAGCGATGTGCTTAGGAATGTAACTATAAACAGTAACGACATAAGCAAAAGATGTCCACGACTCAGAGTTTTTAAACTTAAAATGTTTCTTTCAGTTCGTAGTTTTTTGCTTTGCCTCAAAACATCCCTCAACACGTCATAATTAAAGCGTAACAATATTAATTAATACTGTAGCACATCATATAGTTAGCTAGCTATACACTAGAGGGTCCTAATATAAAACTGTAGTTGATTATTGGCTGACCATCGTGGACAGAGTCAGAACCCTATTACAAGTAGGACCTTAAGCTGCGAGTGGCCAATCAAACTCTTCGGTGTAGCGACCCGATTCATCGGTCAGTAGGCTCACTACTCTGTAGTCGTGCCCATGAAAATCTGGTATGGCTAGAGTCAGTAGGGCAGATTGTGCCTGTTGCTCGCTAAAGGCCTCAGGCAATATTGTAATTGCTGTTGGACCTATGGATGCTAACCGGTCAAGTGTCCATGCTGCATCTAGCATTTGGCAGCTTGGGTGATCAGGGTCGTCTATCCCCGAAAAGCCTTGTATCTTTATCTTAACCTTATCTTTGCCTGAGCCATATATGAGACTGCGTCCATCTTGACCGAGCCGAAAGCCGTCGGGCAGGGAGGTGTTCTGAACTTTGGCAATTAATTCCTTTGCTGGCTCTACATAATCAGACTCCATATAGAATTTAAAATTATCATTACTGATACCTAGAGGTCGGAACCTTTCAATACCCGAAATTAAAGATAATTTCGTCACTAGACTATTGCTTGTCGGCTCTAGCCCCTGGGCTTTTTTATATGCAGGGACGACATCATCTATAAGCGACACTACTAGCGGATCTTCAAGTAGTCTGTAAGCCGTAAGTGCTAGAGCACCAACATTAATTTGCTGCTCCGTAAGTGGTTCAAATGGCGGCATTTCTGAGTGTCTATCGACCAACTCGGAGCTTATAGGAGTGAGTTTTTCGGGGACGTATAAATGATAAAGCTCTACTGATGAGCTGTAAGAGCTTTCAACACTAAGCATTAAATTATAATAATATATATTGTAGATATAAGCAAATTGGCTGGGGATAGGGTTCCTTAAGATAACCTTTATAGAACCACTAGAGCGAGATGTCAGTATTCAAGAGATCCGAGAACTGTTATAACCAGAATGGCTATCGAAGTCTTTTAGATGCCGTCGTATATACAATTGATCTAAGTTGTATAACAAAAATCTTGACTGTATTTTCCTCTATTCTAAGAACGATCCTATAATTTCCAACTTTTAGTTTACGATATCCCCTTAAGGATCTGCGAAGTGGCCTGTGTACACCTCTGGACGTGTCATTAACTTGCGTTCAATAGCGGCTTGTATTTCGCTCTTGGAGGGGTCAAGTATATTTGGTAGGTCTTGGTTGACTACCTCATCAACGTAAAGAATTTCATACATCTACTTGTCAAATACTTTAGAATGAGGATGAAAAACACTATCTTTACGATCTCTTTCGAAGGCAACTGTGTCCCAAATATCGTCCTCTTCAACTTCCATACCGATCTCAATAAGCCTTACAGCTTTAGTAGCAGCGGGCATCTGATCTCGTTTAGATATGCTTATTAGCGCTGATTTCGTGTCATCTGGCAGGCTTATGTTAAGGCGTGATTTTGTTGTACTCATACATTTAGTGTATCAAAAGTGTATCACTTGTCAAGTTTGGCTGAGCACGACGGTCTAGAACTATTTTCGAAGTACTTTCGTACTAATTTGTAGTTAAGCCTTAGTCTTATTTTTAGACCGGCTATATACGGCTTTTTGTATATAGTCCATAAGCTCAGGATTCATACGATCAAGACCTTTACGGTCATACATAGTTGTCACGTACAGCCCGATAACTAACCATATTACGAAACCTATACCAGCCATAACGAAGGCTCTCTCCAAGCCTGCTGCACCCGAGGCGTTAAAGTATAAGATTGAGCGCACTCCTCCTAATATTTGGCGCAGTGGTTCAAAATTAGCAATAAATCGATAAAAGCCACCTAGGGCTTGAAGGGGTACAGTTCCTCCAGACGAGGCCAAACCTAAGTAGACAAAAATTAGCATTGCAGCTATTTGGCCAAGGCTACCTAGAGCCGCAAATAAAGCTAACGTCCCCATGGCTACTACTATGGCTGAGAATACCGTTAGTAGCCACAGGTCGCCAAAGTGGGGAGCGTCCATTTTAAGTATCGGGATTGCTACAAGCAGCATGACGCTTACAAGTACGGTGACAATAGGTAGAGCCATTAGCCATTTAGTCAGAAGGGTCTGCAAACGGGACATTTTGATAGGTATTTTTTGTCGCCATTTTGTGCCAACTTCTGTTGCTGAATAGCCTAAGGCTGCATCAACGCTCGAGTTTATTAGTGTGGCTCCTAGGAAACCGCACATCATGGTCAATAGGGCAATGTAGAAAGCCGAAAGTCCTAAGCCGGCATTATTGGGCAGGGGGCGGTATGTTGTCTGGGAGATGCTAATCGGGTTGCCTGCAATGTCTCGGTAAACGGGGTTTGTAAGTGACTCTGAGGCTGGTGAGCTTAAGAGTTTCTGGCCAATTTTCTCGGAAATTTTGTTTAAAGCAGGTTGTAGCACGCCGTTAGCTAAACTGACGCCAAGACTTCCAGAGCGCTGATTAGTTAGTATCTCGATCGAAGGTGTTGAAAGCTGCTCGGACGTGTTTGTTGATGAAGAATAAAGAGCTAGAACCGACTTAGTAAGATCAGATGGAATAACAACAGCTGCATAATCTGAGCCCTTATCCAGTCTCTGTTCGGCCTGACTTAGGGTAACTATTCTAATATTAAGCCTAGTTGTTATGGATTTTTGAGATTTAAGGGCACTAACAACCTGGTCTCCAATATTAATCGGTCCTGATGGGGAGCTACTGCCAGCATCCTCATTCACAACGGTTACTGGCAAACTTCGTAAATGTGAGACTGGATTAACGATTGCGCCAAAGTAGATGAGTGTCATTAGAGCGATCACAATGGTGGTAATTACTGTTGGGGTGATCCAAGTTTTAGGGTTGCGAAGTAAGTTAGATGCTCTCATCTCTGAGCTAGTTGTTCCATGCTGCGATTTACTACTCATATTTTCTCTACCTTAAGATTAATATTACACCCTTACTATAATTTAAGTGTATAGGTTAAGCGAGCAACAGTACAAGTATGGGCATATTGGCTAGCCATCCAGACCTAGTTACGAACCTCTATGATATGAACGTTATTCAACAACAGGTAGCTGAAATAGATCTTGTGTCGGTGCTAATTCTGCCTGTAATGCCGCTTGTTCAACGCTTTCCGCATTAAGTCGAGTCTCAGCAGTTATTAGTCTTTGCCTAGCTAGTTCTTCTGCGTCTAAGGCTGACTGTTGTCTTATACTTTCAACGGTCAGTGGGTCATCTACGCCTTTATATATACAGGTAGAGCAAAGCTGGGCTCCGCAAATTTTCGCAAGGTTATTAACTGCGCTTCTTCTACGTTTAGATTCATTCGGCTGGTGGTTAGTAGAGTCCTTAACCCAACCCGGATCGGGTCTACCATCCTCGATGCTAGGACACTCTAGCTTTGCCTGACCATCGAGGCTTACCGTTATTCGGGTAGCTACACTCTTGAGTTCACATTGGTTAAATGCATTTGAAGGAGCTCCAGGAATTCGAATTTTCATAATGTAGATAATAAAATAATATGACGGAAATGTCAATGACTGGCCACTTTGCGTGAAGCTAGAATCAAAAAAAAAGATGATAGATGACTAGCTAAGATCGCTGCCAACTGTGCAAGTCGTCTATGGTCACTCTTTTTGACCGCCCGTCTTTAGTCACTTTTATCTTGCCGCTAGCGAGTATCGAGTCTATTGTCCAGCCGGTGTCTAAATGCGAGGTCTTAGTGCCCTCGATATCATTCAGTACTTTAACTTCGGCACCTAGACTGTATACACCAAGTTCTAACAATCTGTTTTTCGTATGTAAAAGGTCACTAATAGAAGAATTAACTATATCTCTGCTTGATGTAAGTGTATGGCTGGGCTATCGTTAGGAGAACGAGCTTCTATTTCGACTTGCTCTAAGTCAATACCCAGATCATTTTTCCCTACAAAGTCTTTAAAACCCGCAAACCCTCCTTGCTCTTTAAAGACCCCTAATTGCCATATATCTATAGGACTGATCAATGCGGCATCAATACCACTTTTCAATAAGCTGAGGTAGCTGTTATGAGCTTCTATTTGTCGCTCTTCAGCAAGCAGACTTGGAAATACCTCTTCGTGAAGTTGGTCGATCCTTTGCTGGGATAGGACTAGTTGCCCAAACTCGCCAATTTCAGCGCCACTAGCAAGCTCTGCTGCAAACCATTTTATATTTTCAGCATAAAGTTCACGCTCAAGTGGATTCAAGCCTTCAAACATCGAAATACAATAACATAAAAAGACATAACGATCAAGTTATTGGCTGAGCATTCCTTTCTAGAACCTGAACTTACTTGGAGTGGCCCTTTTTTATTAGTTTTGTAAGTAATCTAGGATGAACAATATTTAGAGGAGCCTTACTGGCAACGAGACCATATTGTTCAGATGCTGCTTTGGTTGCAAATATTAGGCTGTTTTGTCTATACCAGAAATCTACGATATCCAGATTCCATACTAACGGTCTAATGACATCAAAGCACTGATAGCCGTGGATGATGAACTTTTTGGCCCAATAGCTTGGCCACTGTTCATTGACATGATGGGTTCCACCCTGACCGGGTATCGCTGCCGAAAAGAATATAGTATCCGCGTGACGAGTTAGCGATTCCACAAAGATTTCTGCAACTTTATTATCTAAATGCTCAGCAACCTCTAGTGACATTACGAGGTCAAATTTGCGACCAAGTTTTAATGGTCTGGTTAAGTCGTGTGCTAAAAACTTACTCTTAGGAATAAGCAGTTGTGACGTACTGATGTATTTGCCATCTACATCCAGAAAATCTTCTACGCCATACTTTTGCCAGACCTGAAGCCACTCGCCAATACCACCCCCTACGTCTAGGACTGACTTGGGATGTAGCAAATTGCTTAATAACGGCACAAGATGCAAAGCGGAACTATTAGAACCCGCCTGTATGACTGTCGAAGAAGCCTTGGTCGTACTCATCCATATCTGCAGTATAACAAACCTGCCTGGCTACTTATTTGACTTAGGTTCGAATATGTACTGACTGGGTATCTGTGACGAAGTTAGAACCAGATTAATCAGTTTTAATAACGCTTCAGGTACAATTTAACTAACTTATACAGCTTGACGTTATACCTAAAGACGTTATATATTGATAATCATGAAACGTACGATGAAATTATTGCCGCAAGTGTCTTTGAGTATTCTTATAGCATTGAGTCTGAAGCCTCGCCACGGTTATGAAATCATGCAGCAAGTAGAAGAAGACTCACTCGGTAAGATTAAGCTTGTGCCTGGTGCGTTATATAGTGCCATAAAGAATTTGCATGAAGCAGATTTAATCGAGGAAGTCCCTGACAAAGACGAGCGTCGAAGATATTACCAGCTTACTAAAAAAGGACGTAACCAGATAAATGCTGAGTTGGAGTATTTTAATGTCACTCTTAAGCTTGCAAAACAACGGCTGGTTTTTGAAGCGATAGGTTATTAGTCAATGGATAATTTGCGTAGACGTTTCCCTGTGTATTCTCACTTTATGCGGTTCTATCCAAAAGAGTATAGAGATAAATATGAAGAGCAAATACTGCAAACAACCGCCGATATGCTCGATGAAGCTGGTGGCGCAGGAAAACGGATTAGCCTCTGGCTCAAGCTAGCACTCGATGTTCCTTTTAATATAGGTAAACAACAATTTAATTATTTAGGAGAAAATATGAGCAAAAACGACAAACAAGGTAAATTAGCTGGGATGCCTTACGACTTAAGGCGTCCGACTAAAGATCGGTATAAGTCAAGATTCTGGAACCCAGCAGCTCCTTTAATAACTCCAAAAGCATTTGGCTGGGGTTATACATTTAACTTTTATCGGCTATTCCATCCATTTAAGCGCAGGTAGCTCCGAGTGTATAAGTAACGACTTGAAAAGTTCTAACGTCCCACTTGGTCTACGTAGCTTCTACAAATATAAAAATGGTTTGGCTGGGTATCTGTGACGAAGTTAGAACTAATTTATTCCTAGCTATACTTAATTAAGAAGCTGTTTATTGTTCTTCGATTTTCTCAAAGAGTTCATTAAACGCACCTCTTAACATAGCAGCAGAACGTATTTCTGCAGGAGTACCTTGTTCGAGTCTATTAAGGTAACCTTGAACGCTTTTTAGTACGAATCCTTTTTTCTTCAATATCATGTAGCTCTTCTTGGGAAGGGTAGCCGGATTCGCTTAGGAGAGAGAAGCCGCCCGTACTCATTACCTCTGCGACCCTATAGAGACGTTGACGTTTAATCGGGGTCGTATAAGAACTGGTTAGTGGTGTTTCCATAATTCAGTAAAAGTATATCAACTAAAATTAAATATTAATAACGCTTGTGCTTGGCTGGGGATGAGGGATTCGAACCCCCGATCCTGGGACCAGAACCCAGTGCCTTACCGCTTGGCCAATCCCCAACGACAGAGGCAATTATACTAAAGTAGCTTGGATTTACCTATGCATGTCCCCAAGTAACTATAGGATATCTATATCTTTTAACTCTTCTGGCAGGAAGCCTTCTGAGTGTTTAAAGTTAGCTTTCCACTTGTACCCTTTGTTATAACCCAGATCCTTCATTAGTTTTGTCGGAGCATTTCTAAGATGAAGTGGTACCGGTAGATCCTGGTAGTCCTCAGCAGCTTTAAGTGCTTTTTGCATAGCACTCGCCACCACTCTAGACTTTTGGCATTTAGATAATACTATGGCGCAGTGAAACAGGTTATATTGACACTCAGGCATGCCTATTTTATCTACAGCATCAAAGGTAGATACTGCTAGGTTTAGAGCGGGCGAGGATGCAATACCAACATCCTCAGAAGCAAAGATGATCATACGCCTAGCTATAAATTTAGGATCTTCTCCGGCCCTTAACATGCGGGACATGTAGTACAGTGCAGCATTAGCATCACTACCACGCATAGACTTAATGAAGGCACTAATTAAGTCGTAATGATATTCACCATTTTTATCGTATCCTGGTAGCCTCTTCTGTGCAGCTGTCTGGATGGTGTCTACAGTTATAGTTCCACTTGTTAGCTGCAAGGCTAACTCCAGATTACTAAGCGCTATTCTGGCGTCACCACCAGCTATTTCAGCTAGAAAGTCTATAGTTCTGCTAGGTAGTCTCTTTTTGGATATCCCCTCCGTCTTAGCTGCCCTCTCTATTATCTTTATCATGTTCTCTTTAGATAGCGGTTGCAGAGTTAACACTCGGCTACGGCTTAACAGTGGATTAATAATCTCAAAGCTGGGGTTCTCAGTAGTAGCGCCGATAAGTATGATCGTGCCGTCCTCTACATGGGGCAAAAAAGCATCTTGCTGGGCTTTATTAAATCTATGGATCTCATCTACGAATAAGACGGTCGTAAGTCCTAGTCTTTGGTTTTGCTCGGCTAGATTAATTACTCTAACTACATCAGCCTTACCGGAGGTTACAGCACTAAGTTCAACAAACTCAGCACCAACTCCACTAGCTATAATCCTGGCAAGAGTAGTTTTTCCACTACCAGGTGGTCCCCAGAGTATTAAGCTAGTAGGCTGTTTGCTAGCAATAATCTCATTAATTATTTTGCCGTTATCTATAAGATGATTTTGCCCATAGACATCTGCTAGGGTACTCGGCCTCATCCTCTCAGCTAGTGGTGGTTTATTCATAGGCTACCACCTATTTTACAACTACTTAGGTTTTATCGTGCTCGTCGTGTATTCCAGTTAACTCCCAAGCACGACCTAATGCCGAACCGAATAGAGTGAATACTATAATAAGAAGTAGAGTCTCACTGATTGTCTTATTGGAGTTAAATATAAGATAGACTCCATAAACTATCTCCAAGACGTATATAACGGTACTTATTCCTAGGATTCCTCGACTAGCTCCATTACGTAACCCTGATCTAAATAGCCTTACGGAGCTTAGGATACCAAGAACACCCATTATGGCCATAACGTAGTTGAGCTGAGCCTGTGGCGTTAAGGCAACGAGTGCAACAAAAAACAAATTAAGTAGCGCAATATATGAGGCTTCTGCCGAGATGTTCTCTTTTACTATTTGCTTTCGGCTTTTACTGCTTTTATCTACGATTAGTGTCATAGCCACAAACAGCAGACCAATAAACGAAGCTGAGGCTGTCAGTACCGCTACGAAGAAATTAGTGTAATCTACTGGTACCATTTATTTAACTATATAGTTTTCGCTAAAATATTAAAATGAATTCCCTTAGTAAACCTTTAAGCATATCTGCCGTGGATGCAGCTAAAAGACTACTGGGCTCATATTTAATACGGAGCCTAGAAGGTGTTGAGGTCGTCTGTCGAATAGTTGAAACAGAAGCTTATGACCAGACAGATCCCGCCAGTCATAGTTATAGAGGGATGACTCCAAGAACTGCTGTCATGTTTGGTCCAGCTGGTTATTCCTATGTCTATTTCACTTATGGCATGTATTACTGCCTTAACGTTGTTGTTGGCCCAGAAAATCAGGCAGCTGCAGTACTAATTAGAGCAGTCGAACCGCTATCTGGAGTAGAGCTAATAAAAACAAACAGACCAAAGATCGTAGACAATTACATGCTTGCTAATGGACCCGGCAAGCTTTGTCTAGCACTAGCTGTCGACAAACAATTAAGCGGCCATGATTTAACCAAAGAGCCACTAAGGCTAGAGTTAAAGCAGCCAGTTGCTTCCGAGGATATAGTTACTACTGAACGTATTGGAATATCTAAGGCCACCGAGCTAAAGTGGCGCTTCTATATTAAAGACAACCCTTACATCTCCAGATATAAGCGCTGATGATCTGTGATATATATCGCAAATGTTTTGAAATTCTATTGTATTTTAAAAACCTTAAAGATAAGCTGATATTTAGGAAGTGTGAGGCTTCCTGCAGATCCGGGATATTCTCCCGGATCCTTTTTTTATCCCTGTTAGGGTATAATGTTAAGTATCTTGAAACCGAATTATAATAGACGTGCTAAAAAGCCAACAAAACTACTTAAATTAGTAGTTCTAGGTGTGCTTCTAATCGGCCTAGCTAGCTTTGCTAGAGTCGA
This sequence comes from Candidatus Saccharimonadota bacterium, assembly GCA_037200105.1. Lineage (GTDB taxonomy): Bacteria > Patescibacteriota > Saccharimonadia > Saccharimonadales > UBA4665 > JAJZKE01. The sequence continues at coordinate 39,155 of JBBCHN010000011.1, forward strand.
ACTACTACATCATTGGGATAACAAGCTTAATAGCGAGGCTGTAGACTTTAAGGTGCCGGCTAGCGATCTTGCATCAGTAAAACAAAAACAGATAACCTCAGCTACTAAGTCTAGTGCTTTGAGTGCTAGCAGTCCTTGTTCTAGCAACACTCTAAACCAGCTAATCCTAGTTAGTATTAGCCAAAGACATCTGTGGGCCTGTGACAACTCAAACGTTGCCTATGACTCATCTGTTATAACCGGCATGTCTTTCCTGGCTGCTGATCTAACTCCTACTGGCACCTATCATATATATGCCAAGGAAACAGATACCCACCTTATTGGCCATGACAGCACCGGCAGTTGGAATGACTATGTCAACTATTGGATGCCATTTTTAGACAACCAGTATGGCCAATACGGCTTCCATGACGCTACCTGGAGACAGCCTACGGACTTCGGTAATATTAGCCCCGATTCATCCAATGCCTCACACGGCTGTGTTGAATGTCCACTAGCTACTGCTAAATGGCTATATAACTGGTCGGTAGTCGGTACAACCGTTACTATTGAAAGTTAATAAGACAATAATTTGTTAGACTATTAAATATGTTGGCAGCAATAATACTTCTTGGGTTAGTAGTTGTGGTACTCGCAGTAGTACTAATACTTAAGTTTCCACGTCGAACAAATGACAACCAGTCTGCAGCAATGTTACTTAAGACAGACATATCTGATCTAAATAAGTCGATGCTGGAACTAAAGGACGGTCCTCCAAAAGCAGTTAAGTGACCAGCTTGGCCAGAACAGCAAACAAATGACTAGCCAGTTTGAAGCTAGTGCCAAGATTATAAGGGATGTAACCCAGAAGCTAACTGAGCTAGACCGTACCAACAAAAGCGTCGGTGATGTTGCTAGCGAGCTTAAAACTCTACAGAATGTTCTACAAAATCCTAAACAACGAGGCGTACTAGGTGAGTACTACCTAGAACAAATCCTAAAGAATATGTTGCCACCAGGTTCATTCCAGCTTCAGTTTAAGCTTGGTGATGATATTGTAGACGCCATTATTAATCTAGATGATCGCATTTTACCTATTGATTCCAAATTTAGCCTAGAGAACTATAACCGGTTAGTTGAGGCTAAAAGTGAAGACAGGCCAGCGCTTGAGAGACAATTTAAAGAGGACTTAAAGAAAAGAATTGATGAAACTGCTAAGTACATAAAGCCAAATAAAGGTACTCTAGACATGGCTTTAATGTTTATCCCAAGTGAGGCTATATATTACGACCTTCTCGCTAACAAGGTTGGTGTAAGCGGCGTAAGTGGCCGTAGCCTTATGCAATATGCTGCCGTAGATAAGAAGGTAACAATTGTTGGCCCCAGTACTCTATCCGCCATGCTTCAGGTTATTGTGCAAGGTCTAAGGAGTCTAGAGATCCAAAAAGATACAGATAAGATAAGGAAAAATATTGAACAGCTGAGTAAGCATCTGATGGCCCATAATGGCTATATGAATAAACTAGGTAATTCTCTAGGGACTACAGTTGGACATTTCAACACCACGTATAAAGAATTAGGCAAAATAGACAAGGACGTAGTTAAGATTGCTGATACTGAGTCAAACGTTGAACCAATTTTAATTGAGAAGCCTAGCTTAGATAATGACTAAAAAGCTCGATAGAGATTGACCAGGAACAGCTATCATTTTATAATAGTCAACTTATGAGCAAAAATAGTGAAGTATTGTCATTAGCAGAGCTTCAAGGCTATAGAAGCGATAGTCTAGCTTGGAATTTAGAGCTACCTGAATATGTGCCATCTGATCAAATAGGCGTAGATGTTAACTTATTACGGAGAGTTGCATATATAGGTGGTATAAAGCACTTAAGAGTTGGCCTATACGATGGCGATAGAGCAAACACTACGCAGAGTGTAGTTGGCTTAAGCCAAGATGGCACCGCTGTAGGTGGTATGAGTGCAGTTGATGCAAAGGCAGATGAGGTAAAGACAGAAGTAACGGATGCTGGTGATCACTTTGATAAGCCATACTCCGAATACTGGTGGGGGTGACGCAGAGTTAGACATTAATGCTCCAGACTTGGGAGACAGGGTTTTCGAGCGTGCACGCAAGACTGATGGCTCGGTAAGAGATGGCACCATCTGGGCTAGATATCTTAACAGAGACATGAAAAAAGGGCTATCAGGAGCCGTAGGTGATCAATTACTGGGTAAGGTATCTGCACTAAGTCTGGCCACACTTGGCTTAACAGCAGTATTTACTGCAGCAAATGCAAACCCAGATTTTTCACCGAAAAATATTACCTTTAATGCACTTCTTACGTCGCTTGTTCAACAAGGAATAGGTATCGGCCTAGCTAAATGGAAATACGATACACCGTTAAGAGAGAGAAGGCTATCGCTTATCCCAGCCTATCAATTGGATAGAATGGCTATAGGAGAGGCACCCTTATGGCAAGAAAATTAGTCAGACCTCTGGATGTAAAAGATTAGCCAAACGAGTAACCTAATCGTTTAGTAAATCAATAATTAAGGCTGCAGTCCAGGAGAAGTTATCTCCACCTAACGGCTCACCATTAAGTGGGCTAAAGTACTCATGAAAACCGGCTTTTCTAACCATTTCAATTGTGGATTCTTTGAGAGCTTCGGAGTGATCCTTAAAGCCGTAGCGTCTAAGACCGTCAATTATTAGCCAGTTAGTATTAACCCAGGTTGGGCCTGCCAGTATCTGTGCGGATCAAACCACGAGGAATCCAGTGGTGCTGAGGGTACTGGCCAGCTAGTACCAAAGCGATGTTCGTTCTCTAAACTCGCAACTATCCTAGCAGCTCGATCCTTGCTAATAGCTCCACTGTACAGTGGCATAAAGCTGGCTATGGACGACTCTTTAATTAATCTGTGTGATACAAAGTCCCTCGAGAAATACTCCTCAGAATACTCATCCCAAAGCTTAGCTAGCTGCTTTTCAGCTTTATCCATACACTCCAGTAGTTCAGGATCAATATCTTCGTCAATAAAGCTAGCAATATCTTTGAGTAACTTGTTGGCCCTAATTAAAATACAGTTAAACGTTAATCCTCAATAATAAACAGCGAGTGATCAATATACTTACTAAACTCATAATTCTTGCGTCTAAGTCTTCTTTGTACATCAAAGAAGGCCATAGCTTCTACATTGGTTAAGCGCTCATTCTTACGGGCATATTATTATCTGATCTAAACCAACCAATACTGTGTCCAGTCTAACCAGACGTACAACTCTAATCCACCAAGGTAGTAAATGTTCATTTAGCTCACTCATCCAAGGAGGAGTATTATCTAGTCAACCTCCCAAGGATGTATAAGCAGTACCAAGCCCTCTGAGTGCGGGTCTCTCTCGCTATATAACCACTTATGATACTTATATATAGCTGGATAGACTTGCCTATACCAACGCCTACGTTCAGTCTTATTCATTTTTGAGCCGATCCGAGTAACAGCTTCAGCTAACATTGGGGGCTGAGTTATGCCGTTGGTGGCCATATCGTCAGGAGCATTGGGGTTTAACCAGCTGCGCCAGATTTTCTCATGTCTATCTTTCCTGGTATCTTTATCATGATCATCTCGGCGAAGAATAATACTGGGTATCATGCCGTTATCCCACTGACCACGAAGCAAGCTTCTAATTTCAAGCTGGGCTCGCTTAACATCGTAGTTAGACTGGCCAATAGCTATAAAGCAACTATCCCATAGCCATTGATGCCTATATAGATCAGCATTAGGCTCAGTGTATGTGCCTTTATCATTAGACCTTAGAACCTCTTTAGCTCTAGTTTCTAAATCATCATTAGCCTGAACTGGTTCGTTTTTAACCTCAGTGTCTTTTTTAGCCATCTACCCTAATTATATGACAAGCTTAAACATTAACTAATGAAAGTTTGTAAACTGCAGGGGATAATCTAAATCTTTTGATCTTATTAAGCTCATAGCTTTTTGAAGTTCATCCTTAGAATTACTAACTACCCTTAGAGTTTGTCCCTGAATAGAGACCTTAAGCTTTGGCATAGAGTCTCTTAGGGCTTTAGATAGCTCCTTGGTTTTAGTTTGATCTAAACCCTGTTTAAAAGGCACCTCCTGGCTGCTTTAAGGTTTGTGGTAGTTATTGGGCCGCTTACATCTAGCAACTTTTGGCTAAGCCCACGTTTACCTAGGGATAATCTAATAAGCTGAGCTATAGACTCAATCTGGTAGTCGCTATTGCCAGTTACTTTAAAGCCATCATGATTATCATCTAGCCACTCGATCTCAGCAGGAGTGCCCTTAAAATCATAACGACTAGCTATATCTCGCTTAACTTGTTCAAAAACATTAGTTAGCTCAGCTTTATCTAGGGTGCTTTCAATATCGAAACTAAAATTTGCCATAATACTACTTATCTTATAACACATGTTAATATGTTCATATGAGTGAGAGGAATCCAAGTAGTATCGTAAGAACCGTACATACTCCTGGCAGTAGACCCCCTGAAGGTAGATTAGCTTTAATTCAGGCCCGCAAAGTTATACGAGAAAGATTATCTACTCTAGTCATTGAAGAGCCAGAAAAAGGTATGGAGGTATTCGATAGACTAAGAACTAGTAAAGCACCTGAAGTGCGAGTCTATGCTGCAACGATGATAGCCGATTTGTTTCCGGCTGCAGTGACATAGTGCCTGAGCCAGTACAAGAACTTTTGCGTGACGCTGATAAAAAGGTAGGCTTCATGGCTCTACACTCAGTTGACCTAGCTCGAGCTAGGGGCTTTGAAGACTCACTACGAACCAAAGGCTTAGTGTAAGCATTATATATAGTTAAACCTGCTATAATTTTTAAG
>JBBCHN010000012.1:0-43079 GCA_037200105.1 Candidatus Saccharimonadota bacterium
ATGATTATGGGCGAAACTGATCTTGGTGAGTCTGCCCTCCTTCTAAATTATTTAGAAATAAACTATGCCGAATCTGGCACTCGAGAACTAGAAGTTGGCGATCTTACCGACAGGATACGAACGGCTAAAAGGGGTTATGAACTTAAATATCTAAGTAGGATAGGTATTGCACTAACTGCAGGAGATAGTGATCTACCAGTTTTTAATTGGGATGAGATAGAGGACATTTCAGCTGCAACAGATGGAGTCGTAGAATTCCCTTACGATAATAGGACTGAAGCGCATTTAATTGAAACACTCTCCTTGCTAGTTACAGCTGGACAGAAGCGTACGGAAGATTTAGGGCGAGAGGGTTTCCTTGTGCTTAATGGAGCAAGCTCAGCTGCTGGACGCATGCGGTTAAATGCTGCAGTTTCAGCAAGACAGCGAGTTAATAGATCAGTTAGTACACGACCTCATCTACGAATAGTTGAAGATAGTTAACCCAAACAAAAAGAACCCTAAGAAGGGTTCATTCTGTCACATAAAGCTCCCACTATTTGTGGCTCGCAATGAGCTTTTTTGGTTTTATTTTTAAGTTTAGTCTTCAAACGACTGGAAGCTAGTATATCTCTAAGCATTGCGATTTACAAGGTTATTTAATTCTTATGCTTGCGAAGATCTGGTCCGGGTCTACAATATACTTGGAATGAGTATTACTGAAGTTCGAAGTCCAGAGTTAATAAAGGCTCAAGAGCGTGCCCTAGCTAATGCGGGCCAGGCTGGCAAAGATAAGCGTAAAAGATTTATAGCCGAACTGAAAGAGATTAATAGGTACCATCTAGATGGCATACTCATTAACGATGACAGTGTGCTCGAGGAACTAGCTAATTGTGCAGAGAGGCTAGAGGCCATTAAGTGTCTTAATGATAAGATCTTGGGTCGTAATAATGATCGCCAGAGTCGAAAACGTGGGTTAGTGGCTATAGTTACCGATCTAGCAAAGAATCAGATAGAAAGAGAGTATGCTGGTTCGGATCCAGAGAACGACCTAACAGTTCCTAGACTTGAGCTTGTCGATAGATTAAGAAGCGGCCAAGATCTTTATCAAATGCGATTGACAATGGGTGGGTTTAGAGACGAAGGACAACACATGGGTATAGCTTTCAGCGATTTTGTAATGTATTCAAGGCATGAAGGAGAAGATGTCCTTGTGCCAGCAGGGCCATTGCATAGGTTTTATATAGAGCTTGGAAATGTCGTTAATATTGCTGGTAGCGACGGAGAGTACTGGCAAAATCCCAAGGTATTAACTGATGAGGTTGTAAGGCTCAATTTAGACGTCTAGGTCATCGAGCTCTTCTAGTTCTTTTCTGGCCTGAGATATACGATCGCTAGTCTCTACTTGCGGCTTGTCTTCTTCGACATTACCTTCCTCAGCTACTGGTTCTGGGAGATCTTTTTGTTCATCCTCTACTGGAGCAGCTACTTGACTATCATCATCGTCGCTTGCTGCTGGTTGATCGTTTCTTGGTGGTCGTTCTGGTCTTGGACCTTGATCTTGCACACCGTTATCTACGATCTTTAGGTTGTATCTGGCATCGTTCTTTGTACCGAGAGCACGAAGTAAGGTTCTAATACTCTGAGCGGTAGCACCTCTCTTACCGATAACTCTACCTAAGTCTTCAGGATCAACAGTTAATTCTAGAAGAACGCCTTTTTCATCAATGCGTCTCTCTACTTTTACTTCGTCTGGTTTATTAACTAGTGACTTTACAACAAATTCGACAAATTGTTCATCAATGCTAGTACTCATCAGTAAGCCTCCTCCACTTTTAGTTTACGTCTCTAAATTATATCAGAGATATTTGGTCGATGAATAGGTAAACAGGGTTATCTATTCTTTATCTTCGGTCTCTGGTACGCTAGCCTCTTCAGCTGGCTCTTCTTCGCTAGCTGGAGCTTCAGGTTCAGCTGTAGGTCCCTCAACCTTGGCTTCCTCAGCTGGTGTTTCTGCCTCCGTTGGTTCTTCACTGGTCTCTGGTTGCTCGGCTGGAGCTTCAACGGCTTCAGCTGGTGCTGGAGCTTCCTCTGTAGGAGCTTCAACAGCAGGAGCTTGCTCAACTGGCTTTTCCTTAGGTTCTAGTGAGGTTGATCGTCTCTTCTCGGGTGATTTAACAGTCTTTTTCTTAGCAGGGCTAGCAACTACCCAATTAGGTAGTTTTACTGATTCAGATTTTAGAATACTTATGACCCTATCAGATGGTTGAGCACCATTAGTCATAAACTTAACAGCCTTCTCTTTATCTATATTGACTGTCTTGGCATGTGGATCGTAGTTACCTAATAGAGCAACGACCTTACCACTTGAAGGTGAACGTCTAGAGTCTTGGACTACTATTCGGAACATGGCGTGGCCTTTGCGGCCTGTTCGTTGCAAACGAATAACTAACATTTAATGCTTACTAACACTCTTTCCCTTAAAAAATATATAAACAGTATCTGCTATTCTACAGATTAGCACCTCTTATGTCAATTACTGTTAAGTCGCTAGGTCCTAAGGAGTAATCCTGCACAACGATGATTAGTTTGATTTATTGCCGGTAATATAGTATAAAACTAAAATGTCAAAAGAGTTCACCCTACCCGCTCCAAAACCTATAGTTGATCTAAGTGATGAGATGTTTGATAGGGTATGGAAGCTTATGTGGCCATTAAGTATGAATATATATGCAGCTAATAACAGCTCATTGGTAAGGGAAGACTTCCTTAACGGAGAAAAACTAAACTGGTATCGAGGTAGGAAGCTACTTAAGTTAACTAGTCCATTGGTTGAACTGGGCGCTAAAGTCTTGGGCGGTGACATAGTCGAACTGTCTGTGGACACACAAGATGTAGCACCGAATTCAGCACAACGTAGCCCCCAGTGGCACTGGGATGGTGCCGCTAGATCCGTAGTTGCAAGCAATGCACTTACAACCAACTTTGTTACCGGCACAATTGATGAGACACATCCGATAGCAGCTATGTTTCATGGAACTCCTAAAGGCCACCAGTTACCAAATGATTTTAGTAACTCTGTAGATCAAGCAATTGATAAAGGTGAGTTAGAGCTATACCAGACTGATCCAGGTACAGCTTATGCTTTCACTTATGAACATGTGCACTGTGGCCAAATAAATCAAACTGATGAAGTAATACGTCGCTGCTTTATGCGAGTTGTAAATGGCACGGTTAACTACTATCTTTAAGCCCAGCTACTGACTATTTTCGTAATATTTAAGAGCAGCTTGTGCGGCTTTTTGTTGACCGTCTTGTTTTGAGGGTCCAACACCTTGACCTCTCAGCTGGTTACTAACAAATACTCCAACTGTGAATATCTTATCGTGATCTGGTCCTTCCTCACTTATAACCTTATATACAGGGGTGGCAGTCTCTTTACTCTGGGCTAGTTCCTGAAGATGGGACTTAGGATCCATCCAAGATCCACTCTTTAAGATCTCCTCAAATCTAGAGATAACGCTGGCCGTAATAAAGTCTTTGGCTTTGTCATAACCCTGGTCAATATATAAGGCACCAATAACAGCCTCAAAACAGTTGGCGAGAATTTGTCTACGAGCTCGCTCGCTACCCCTGGTTTCACCCCTACTCAGTCTTAGCAGTGGTTCAAAATCAAAGTTAGCAGCAGCTTCAGCTATACTCTCAGTTCTAACTAGACTACTACGCCAGTTAGTTAAGACACCCTCAGGGTCGGGATAGTTTATATATAAGAATTGGGTCACAACTAACTCCAGAACAGCATCACCAAGAAATTCTAGTCGTTCGTTATGAACTTTAACGGTCTTCTTGTGCTCATTTAGATAAGATCTGTGAGTAAAGGCAGTAATAAGCAAGTCGATGTCTTTAAACTCAACCTTTAGTTTATCTTTGGCAAATGTTTGGTAACTTGAAACGTCCATAGTCTACTCTAGTACTTACCTTCTCTAATCTTCTTCATGCCAACTAGAATCAGTTTACCAATATCGTCGTAGGCTATTAGATCAACAGCCTCGGTTGCCTTTATCCATTTAATATCATTAAGCCAATCCTCGGGATGTAGCTTATTGGTATCACCCTGAGCTTCAACCAACCAGATATGCATGGTCATAAGTACTAGTGAGTGAGCTCTCCTATACCTAAAGTTAACCTTACCTAACCAACTTAGGACCTCCATGTCCTGAAGACCAGTCTCTTCCCTAATCTCACGCTCTGCCGTAGCTCCAGTCTCCTCACCGGGCTCTACGTGGCCCTTAGGGATAGTCCAGCGGTCTTTAGCATCTTTAATAAGTAATATTTCAAGAGTACCGTTAGTTTTTCTAAATACTACACCGCCAGAAGTAGTTTCTCTAACCACCTCACTAATTACTGGTCGTCTTTTATTGACCAGGTTCTTAAAACCTTTTAATAGTGGCTGAGGCTTTTTCATTTTGCTGCCTTTTTAGCTTTAGTAGTCTTCGCTGCCGTTGTCTTTGGTTTAGTGGTTTTAGCTGGCTTGGGCTTGGCTTCTTTTTCCTGGCTGTTCTTATATATGGTACCTAGCACACCGTTAATAAACTTCGAGGAGTTGTCTCCACCGAAGGCTTTAGCTAGCTCAACAGCTTCATTAATAACGACTTTAGTTGGAACGTCAGAAAGATAGGTTAGCTCATATAGCCCCATACGAAGGACAATGCGGTCCATTCTGGCTATCTGATCAATAGGCCATTCTGGTGCTACTGGCTGCAATTGAGCATCTAGTTCATCGGCTTTGGAATTAACGCCTTTAACTAGATTTATAACAAAGTCAGTATCCTCAACCATGCCCTTATATCTAGTCAGGTTTCTAGCTAAGACTTCATCGAGATTAAACTTCTTATCCTCAGCATCAACTCTAAACTCTTGTTCATAAAGAGTTTGAAAAGCTATTACTCTACCAAGGTGTCGATTAGATGCCATTAGCTACTCCTTTATATTTTGATATGTATATATTTAAATTCATAGCTTTATATAACCTTAAAATACGGCCGTTTTAGGCGGCTTTAGATAGCTTCTTGCCAGTTTCCTTGCGTGTAGTCTTAGCCTTAACTGGAGATTTAGCATTTACTTTTCTTGCCAGTTTTAAAACTAGGTGGCTACGACGAGTGCCGGTCTTTCTAGGGCTAGTTCGTTTCTTTGGTTTACCCATAGATATGTTGCTCCTTTTTGCTGTTACTAAGCTTAAATTTCCACTATATTATATCTGATTGTTGGGATCTTTTAAAGATAGCGTCTCCTGATGAGAGGGCTAATCGGCGTTTTGGTGCTTAGTCATAAGCCGCCAATTTAGCTCCTTCAACTTTTTAGGTTTCTGGTGATCCCTAACTAATGAGCGGTAACTTGCAACGTTTTGTAGCGTTAGTCTTTCCTCAACACGTTTTTGAACACTTTGCTGTAGTCGTTTGCCATTAGGCCATATATCTAACCCGAGATAGGTTAAGCCTTTGTGAGTAGACTGTAGATAGTCTAATTTGTGGTTTACGGTTAGCGACAGTTCTGTATTAAGAAATTCTATGGAACAGCTAATTATGGCTAAGAATGCTCCGAAATCTTTAAAAGCACCGTATCTAATAAAAGCCTTGTCGCAACAAGAAGTTGCTACTCTAAAGCTCAGATTATACCTGGAGCTAAAACTAGTTAATGAAACTAAGATCTTCCAAGCCCAGTCGTGTTTGCAAGATATTGGTCGGATGACTGGTGGTTGGTTAAAAAGCCTTCAGATATAAAAATACCAAGGCAAACGCCTTGGTATGATTTCTACAGATCTCCCCGTCTCCTCGGCGCGAACACCAAAGTTGTCATTCTGGTTGTCAGCATTCCAATTGTTCAAGTTCACCTGACGGTTGTTCGGGTTCCAGTTGACACTGGCAACGTAGACGAGAGGGCAACTTATTGACTACTGGCTTATCTAGGTCTAGCTAACTGGCGCACCAGTCAGCAGCACTATTGTTTCAGCCCTCAAAAGAGCTAAGCCTAAACGTAGTCCGAGAGTGGAAAATTGTAAACTTGCTTTAGATTAGCGTGTGGCATAAGTCAAAACGAATACCATTTTAGCTTTTACGACCTTTGGCAATGACACGGTAGCAAACTAGCACTAAACAGCACTTAGTTTGGAACTATTCACCGATGCTATAGATTTTAACAAAATTCTAAAGAAAAAGAAGAAGAAAGAAACAAAGACTTAAGCTTTAATTCCACTCTCCCCAGCACGCACCCCAAAGTAGCCATTCTGACTGTCAGCATCCCAGTCGTGCAAGCGGACCCGACGTTCGCCAGGGAGCCAGCGCACACCGGCAACACTGACGAGGCCTTTTAAGTCGCCGTTTTTCTTTAATTCGTAAACTGCTTCATTAGCAAAGTCCACTTCCCAATCAGGGTTTGGTGTACCGTTAGCTTGATGCAGCAGTTGCATGGCAATTAGAGATTCTGGAGTAGCTGTAGGCCTAACTTCAGAGTAGAGACTTCGGGCAGCAAGGGATGTAGAGTTTCTAGGAGATTTAACTCGAACGTCCATAACAGGAAAAGCCCAAATCGTACCCTCTTCATCTACTATAGCTTGACCAGCAGCTTTGAGATTATCTATATACTCTGCACGCTTTACAATTCCGCCAGTGACAGTTTTATAACGCATACCATAAGTAGTGCTACCGACTTTTACGTCCGTCTCTGGATCAGCTAGTAGCTCGCCGTAGATCCAGCCTTTATCCGAAGTCCATAGAGGATCTCCTGTTTGGGCAAACTCGTTTTTGGCGAACTCATCCCTAGATGCTTGGACTAAAGCTTTACGAGCTTCTAAATGAAGGAGAGGGGTTGGTATAACTCGTCTATCTGGATGTTCAGCAAGTTCTTGCTCTATACTTGTCTTTTGTTCATCACTAAGTTCTGGAACTTTAAAGCCCAGAGTATTCCAAAACTCACCCATTACTTCTAGCTGATAGCTAGGTGCAAAATCTACTTCCGGGTTAAGGAAAGCAGGCAGATGCTCTTCGAGGGCTAGTTCAAAATGTGGTAGGCCTTTAGCTTCATTGCCTGTACTAAAGAGAGAGTCGCTATTCACTGTGTCTGGCCCAATCAAGGCTCCAGCGGCGTCTAAAAACATATTAAAACGGGCTGAAGTCTTACCATATTCTTCGTCAAGCTTCATTTCTGCAAGGGATGCGTCAACATTAACGCCTTCTATTTTCAGATCAAGTACTGTCGCTAGAGCTTCCGCCTTAGCATCTCCAACCTTTAGTTCATTAATGGCATCATTAGCTGCAAAAGCAGCTTCTAAGCCAATTGTTAAACGCTGTTCTTCTAGACTAGGTATTCGCTCTGACATCTACTTATCCTCACCGTTAATGCTGATTATTATATCAGTAATTTCGCTTATGATACTACTTTTAGTTAATATTGTCAATGGGCTTAGAAAATAATGGGACTAGACAAAATAAATTGGTTATGGTAAAACAGAAGTATATAAATAAAACAAATACAAACTATGGCACTAACAGAAACCTACAAATCCACCTCATTTGGCGAAATGCAAGAAAGAGTTAGAGCTGCCAGAGAGTCTGAAGATCGAGCTTGGGATAGGGCCATAAATACAGACACTAGGATACCTCATAGACTGGGCAGAAGAGTATTATCACATGTCACTAGAGTTGAAGATATTGATAGCATAGATGTAACTCCCCCATTGCAAGAGATGGCACCAGTTCAAGAGAGCCAACCAGATGCTGAGTTCCGATATTTGCGGGGCCACGTAGTTGCACAGATTGAGGGTGACGGACCAATACCCGAAACTCCACCTAACTTACACGTCATACTTCTCTAAAGTCCCCAAAAACTAGTTAGTAACTATATTTATCAGCTTATCTGGAACGTAAATAGCTTTTATAATCGTTTGACCTTCCAGGTGCTTTTGAACTTTATCATTAGCTTTAGCGGCAGATACTACCGTATCCTCATCAGTGCCAGCAGACAGTTGCAGCTCAGCTCTTAGTTTGCCATTAACTTGAACTACAATTGTTACGGTATCTGTTGTTAGGTACTTCTCATCGTACTTGGGCCAGCTATCTATGTTAACTGAGGAGCTATGCCCCAGTTGTTGCCAAAGCTCATCGGCTATATGTGGAGCAAAAGGAGCAACAAGAGCTACCAGACTATCTAGAGTCTCTTGCCAGGTAGGGCACTTAACTAGTTCTTTAGCTTTTAGTTTATACAGTTCGTTAAGGCAACCCATGCTGGCAGCAATAGCCGTGTTATATCGATTAGCTTCAAGATCTTCACTAACCTTCTTAATAACTGGGTTAATGGCTCGTTTTAGGCTCTCTTCCAGATCTGAACTTAGATTGCCTTCCTTGACCTCATTATATTCACCAACTAAAGTCCAAAGACGATTTAGAAATCTAAAGGCCCCAGGTACTCCTTTCGGATCCCAGCGAGTCCAAACCTCGAGAGGGGCAGCAAACATTAGATAAACTCTTAGCGAATCAGCCCCGTAACCACTGTTTATTATTTCCAGAGGATCAATTCCGTTACCTTTACTCTTTGAGAATCCGGTACCGTCACTGGCTGTAACCTTACCATTGAAAACAAATTGTTTAAAAGGTTCAGGGTCGTTTACTAGGCCGATCTTGGTAAAAAATCTGGCAATAAAACGAGCATAAAGCAGGTGAGCTGTAGCGTGATCAGCACCGTTATAGAAATCAATTGGCTCCCACTTTTTAACAAGCTCACTATCGAAGATCTGCTGCCCATTTCTTGGATCAAAGTAGCGATACATATACCAGCTACTGTCTATGTATGTATCCAGTGTATCTGTTTCTCGCTCGCCAGGGCCACCACACTTAGGACACTCAACATTTAGCCAGTCTTTAGCGTTAGCTAGTGCGCTACGGCCATCACCACTTGGCGCAAAGTCAGTAAGTTCCGGTAGAATAACAGGCAAATCTTTATCTGGTACTAAGACTGGCCCACAATCCTTACAATGAATAATTGGTATAGGTGCACCCCAGTATCTTTGACGACTAACGCTCCAATCTAACATACGGTAGTTAACTTTAGTATTAGCACTACCATTGTTAGCTAGCCATTCTATTATCTTGCCTCTAGCCTCACCGCTAGTAAGTCCTGTGAATTCACCTGAATCGACCAAGACTCCTTCGCCGTGATAGCAGTATTCCTTAGCTAGAACCTTTTCAGCTTCAGATTTGTCTTTAGGTACAACTGTTACTCTAGCTGGAATGTTAAATTTGTTTATAAACTCAAAGTCACGTTCATCGTGAATATCTCCAAAGACAGCACCCGTACCATAACCAGCTAACACAAAGTCTGAAGTCCATATTGGTATCTTTTCGTTATTGGCTGGGTTAATAGCGTAGGAACCGGTAAAAACACCTGTCTTATCTTTATCTGCCTGGCGTTCAACTTCGCTCTTTTGTTCACTAGATCTTGCATAATCCTTAACTGCCTGTTTGTTCTCCTCAGTTGTTAGCTTTTCGGTTAACTCAAGTTCGGGAGCTAGGACAATAAAAGCTGCCGAGAAGATAGTATCTGCACGAGTGGTAAATACTTTTACTTCCTCATTAGAGTTATCGACCTTAAAGGTTATTTCAGCACCCTCGCTCTTGCCTATCCAATTGCGCTGAGCTAATTTAACACTTTCCGTCCAGTCTAGACCGTCGATGGCATCGAGCAGTTCATCGGCATAGTCTGTTATCTTAAAGAACCACTGCTTGACTTCTCTTTTTTCTACCAGTGGATCGTCTGGACCATCATGACGCCAACATTTACCGTCTATAACCTGTTCGTTAGCTAGTACGGTGTTATCTATAGCACACCACCACTGCATTCTAGAATCTTGATAAACCAAACCATTGCGATGCATTTCATTGAATATCCACTGGGTCCATTTGTAGTATTCGGGTAGATGCGTGGCAATCTCTTTCTCCCAGTCATTACTCCAACCCATAGCCTTATATTGTTTGTGATAACCAGGAATAATATTAGCCATACTCTCTTGAGGTGAAATACCAGATTTAATAGCGTAATTTTCTGCAGGCAAACCAAAGGAATCCCAACCAATTGGATGATAACTTTCAAACCCTTGTTGACGTTTAAACCTAGCCTTAACATCACTAATTGTATAGTTCATGGCATGGCCAATATGAATACCTGCCCCAGACGGGTAGTTAAACATACTCATAGCAATGTATTTGGGTTTATCGCTTTTTAGGTTAGCGGTGTAGGTTCCAGATTCATCCCAAATCTTCTGCCACTTGGGCTCAATGTCGGTAGGGTTGTAACGGTTCATTTCTAAGATTATATCAGGGATAAGGGCTTAGCGTTCTAGAGAGACATCGACCAGTCAGCAAAGTCAGGGTTTCTGCCCGAGGTTATATCATCGTAGGCTTGTTGGAGTTTCTTGGTTATTGGACCTACTTGGCCATCTCCAACTTGTCTCTTGTCTATAGATAGTACAGGTGTAATACGAGCGCTACTACCACAGATGAATATTTCATCTGACTTATAGAGCTCAGTGCGATCAATGCTACGTTCTGCTGTTTCTATGCCTAGACTTGGAGCTAACTTAAGTAGTGTATCTCTGGTTATACCTTCTAGTATGTCTGTGGAGGTATCGGGAGTAGATAGCTTACCGCCACGTACAATAAAGATATTGGCGACTGTAGCCTCAGCTACATGACCGTTATGATCTAGAGCTATAGCCTCATCATAACCGTTCAGTACGGCCTCATTCTTCATAAGGCTAGCATTAACATAACTACCGTTAATCTTAGCTTTTGCCGGTATAGAGTTATCGGCATTTCGAACCCAGCTAGATACACAGGCATGCACACCAGACAGAGGTAATAGCTCACCCATAGGATATATATAGGCACTTAGACTATCTTTTAACCCATGGATCTTAGTACCAGCAACTAGCTCATCAATAAATACAGTTATGCGAACTAGGGAATCTTCTTTGATTTCATTTCGCTTAATAAGTTCCAGGCACATCTGCTCAAAACGTTCATAGGACCACTGATCAGCAAAGCTATCGAAATCCATTATCTTTGAGGAGTTAACTAAGCGATCATAGTGATCTCTTAAACGAAAGATAGTAGCTCCGCCAGCTTGTTCATCCCAGCTAACTATAAATACGGTGTAAATACTTAGGCCGTAGAGAACTGCTGAGCTAGCAATACTTAGGTTAGCATCATTAAAATCTATGAAGTCATCTCTTAAATAGGCAGTGTTGTATGTCTTTGTCATTTGATTCTCATTATATCAAAAGGAGAAGCTAGTGAGGGAACTGACGGGCTTTTATACCTAGCCAGTAACCAGATTGCCTGACTAGCTTACTAGCGTCGTTTTTATCTGCTAGCAATAATTTAACGGCTTCTTCGGTAAAGATTCGATTTTGTGAACCTTCAGCCAAGATAAGAGTATCTTTAGCATCTACCTGTTCAACGACAAACAGACCAGCATCATAGGGACTCTGAAAGCTTTTGACACTGCAGCCAGCTTTTATAGCGGCCGGAGCTAAGTTCTGTTCAGCCTCCGCTCCAATTGTCACTACTAAACTAAGCTTAGCTGGGTCACAGTAACTACCAACTTCCCTATGAGCTTCAGCGCTGAAATCACCTAGCTCATTCATGCTACCTAATATGGCTATCCGTTGATCCGATTTGAGAGAGTAGAGAATGTCTAGTCCGGCCTCAACTGCCGTCGGGCTAGCGTTATAACTATCATCGATAATGGTGCTAGCTTTAATACCTCTTAGGACCCTTAGCCGACCAGCAACTGGCTCAACGGCAGCTACACCATTAATAATGTCATATGGGCTTATGCCTAGTAGATGTGTAGCGGCAACAGCCGCCAAACTTATCTTTATACCTTGCAGACCCATAGTTCTTGATTGAATTCTTAGGTCTTCATTATTTGGAAGATGTGCGCTAAAAGTACTGCCCTTTAATGCTTCTGATTTTATATTGTGGGCATAGAAGTCGCTTTTATCGCTAATGCTAAACGTTAGATACTCTCGGCCTTTTAGATAGCTCTCGCTAACATCATCAACGTTAACTAATATCTGCTGAGCATAGTTAAAGACAGCAAGTTCCTCGTCAGCTACTCCCTGCAGTGTTTTAAAGTACTCCATGTGTTCGGCTGCTATAGCAGTAAGCACCACTACTTCTGGTTTTAGGTAGGCAAATTTGGACATGGAGCCAGGTGCATCTGTACCAAGTTCTAGGACAGCGTATTTGTATGGATAATCGCCTCTTATAACTCTGCCATTGGAAAATATTATTCTGATCCAGGCAAAGACGTTAAAGATACCTGGTTCGCTATGACCGAATAAAACTAGAGGAACAGTTAGTCTGTCGTTATAGTTACCGTCCTGATATATAACATGCTGGCTGGCAGCTAGCGTTTTAGCTATAGCTAGTTTAGTTGAGGTTTTACCGACGCTGCCGGCTACGGCGACAATCTTAAACTCATGACGTCTTCGTAGTCTTTTAACTTGATGTTCAAGTATCCTGCATATAAATGCTTTACCGACACGCTTGATAGCTTGCATATGGTTATTATACCTGTTGGACGTCTAAAGCATTAGTTTAAATATGGCTAGGCCTTTTAGGGTTAAGCCGGCTACATTACCTGAATAGTAGCAATACCTTGGCTCCCACTCCGGTTTATATTTAGATTTGAACTGATGAAGCCCTTTAAAGCCAACAAATCTATAGCTTGATCTATAGAAAGCTATTACTGTCTTTTCAAGTAGTGATGAGGCGAATAGCTGAGCGTCTATTGGTGAGAGGCCAATATTAAAGTGGTGAACATTATCACGTGTTTGTAGTGAACGCATAATCTCAATGAATAGATAGTCTATGGAATTAGGTAGTGAGTCCCTACGACGTCTAATTAAATCAATGGTTGCAGCATTCTTGCGGTAAGCTGGTAGTCCATTAGCAAAAGCTACAGCCTTGTTTTTATCATCTCTTAAAATATATAGATCTAGGTCCTTAAAGTAGTCTTTACTAAATCTACCAGTTAGGAAGTTCCATTCCTTATGGTATGGCAGATTAGCCCAGTCATCGGATATGCTTTGCAGTTCCCTCATGATCTTGTCTGAGTGTGGTGGCTTAGCCGTTTCAAGGTGGTAGTTTATCTTGCTAAATCTGTTAGATATATTCCTGAAATACTTGTTTTTAATAGTAGTAGATAAAAAGTCATCAATATTAATCATGGCATCAGCACCAATTAATATCCTATGTAGCCCAATCTTTTTATATATACTGTCATATTTGCTAGTTGTCTGAATAAAGATAATCCCAAGATGATGACGGTGACAGTGATCTCGAAACTCTATCATTAATTTCTCGATAGAGCCTTTATTGCCTACAGGATCAAATAAACAAGCAGCTACATGATACTTAATGCCGTAGGCTAGAAACGCCTTACCATCAGAGGAAAAGAAGTATAGTTTATCTTTAGGCCAAAGCTTGAAGTAGTCATCTACTTCGCCACCGTACTTATCAAGTAAATCAGCTGCAAGCTGCCGCTCATCTTCAGTGTGCATTTTTACATTAAAGCATAACGTAGCCTAATTGCCGTGGTGGAGATACGGGGACTCAAACCCCGGACCTCTTGCCTGCCAGGCAAGCGCTCTAATCAACTGAGCTATATCCCCATAACTTCAGAACATATTACATCAATATTATATGCTTAGCTAACCGTTAAACTACTTATGGTATATTTAGGATATATAACAAGGAGGGTTAGATATGTTTGCGCACGTATCAATTTGGGGTGTGTTAGTCGGTGCTATATCGGCAATGATAGTTGGTGCTATCTGGTATGGTCCTTTGTTTGGCAAGGAGTGGTCAAAACTAACAGGCGTATCAGACAAAGCCATGAAAGCCGTAAGGCCTAAGGTTATGCCTATTATAGTAGTGGTATCTCTGCTGTCTGCTTATGCGTTGTCACTTGTAACTGTTTACTTGCATAGCTACCTACATACAACTGGACACAGTACTGGTTGGGTTGTGGCGGGACTAGAAGCGTCTCTAGTAGCTGGAATTGGTTTTGCAATGACTGCAGTATTTGCTCATGGCGTATTTCATGAGGATAAGAAGCTAACCTGGATAAATGCTACTAACAGAATTGTTACTTTTGTAATTATGGGTCTAATAGTAGGCGCCTTTCTAAACTAAACACCACCTATCTCTAGGTGGTGTTTCGTGCGCGCCCACCCTAGCGGCGGGTGCTGTTTGTTTTAGTTTTTGTTTCTTAATGGCATACGCCGCTAATTGCGCACGATTAGCTTA
The DNA here is from genome assembly GCA_037200105.1 of Candidatus Saccharimonadota bacterium. Lineage (GTDB taxonomy): Bacteria > Patescibacteriota > Saccharimonadia > Saccharimonadales > UBA4665 > JAJZKE01. Next base: position 14,346 of record JBBCHN010000012.1, read on the forward strand.
AGCATAACAATTTAATTGCACATCAGTCAATAAGCTCTAAGAGCTGTTTCTCGTTTATTTGTTTAATGTTTAGTTCGTTAGCCTTCTTTAACTTATTGGCTCCAACGTTTTCACCGACAACTAGAACATCCGTATCCTTACCTACACTACTTTGGAAGGTGCCACCTAGTGATCTTATCTTCTCAGCAGCTTCCTCTCTAGACATAGAAGTTAGACTGCCAGTAACTACTATTCTGGTGTCATTTAGCGGGCCATTAATTACACGAGCAGTCTTAGGCCAAACGCCGTGCTTTCTAAACTTATCTAGAAGCTTCTGATTCTTTGGTTCTGAGAACCATTCGACTACTGATTCAGCTACTATTTCACCTATACCTTCTACCTGGCTTAACTGATCTACGGTAGCCTCAGATAAAGCTTCTATGCTCCTAAAATGAGTTGAAAGATCTATGGCAGTTTGAACACCGATATGTCTTATACCTACGCCATATATAAAGCGATTAAGGTCTGGCGAGCTTTTATCTTGAATAGCTGAGACTAGCTTATGGGCTGAAACTTCAGCGAAGCGTTCGAGTTTAAGTAGCTCTTCTTCTTTAAGTCCATAGATATCTGCCTGATCATTGATTAACTTAGCATCTAGTAAGGCGATGACGTTCTTCTCTCCTAGTCCTTCGATATCCAAAGCTTCTTTTGAAGCATAGTGCTCTATCTGCTTCCAAGTTCTAGATGGGCAGGAGTTGTTGACACAGCGCCAGGCCGCATCCTCTTCTTTAAGTTTAACCAGTGGCTTACCACAATCTGGACAAACTTTAGGCATAACAAACTTACGCTCTGTGCCATCTCTTAGTTTTACTAGTGGTTCGATTACTTCTGGGATAATATCACCAGCCTTATGGACAATGACTGTATCACCAATACGGATATCTTTCCTATGTACTTCACTTTCGTTATGAAGTGTGGCCATTTGAACGGTACTGCCAGCGATGACAACTGGTTCTAGGACTGCTACGGGTGTAGCCGAGCCTGTACGGCCAATAGATACAAAGATGTCCTTAACTTTAGTAGTAGCTTGTTCAGCAGCATATTTATAGGCAATAGCACCCCTTGGGGCTTTGCCAGCAACACCCGCTGCTCTATATAGCCCACGGTCATTAACTTTTATTACCAGGCCATCAGTGTTGAATGGTAGGTCCTGTCTCTTTTCTTGCCAAGTATCTGCAAAGTCGTAAATCTGGTCTAGAGTAGTGCAGACTTTACTCATAGCGTTAACTAGAAAGCCTAAATCACTTAGAGTTTTGTATACTTCTTTATTAGTCCTTATTGGATTACCTTCCCTTATGATGTCATAGGATCTAAAGTGAAGCTTTCGCTCAGCTACCAGCTTTGGGTCTAGTTGTCTTATGGTGCCGGCAGCCGTGTTCCTTGGATTAGCAAACTCTGGCTTGCCTTGTTTTACTCGTCCTTCATTTAATTTCTTAAAGTCTTCCTTATACATAACTATTTCACCACGAACTTCAGTTCGACCAGATAGTAGATCGGTGTGAGCTTTAGACTTTCGTAGTTTTAGTGGTATCGATTCAATGGTTCGAATGTTCATGGTAACATCCTCTCCAACAAACCCATCGCCTCTTGTTATACCTTGAGTTAGCTGACCATCTACATATACCAGTGCGCAGGCTAGGCCGTCCATTTTAATGTCTACGAAATACTCTAGCTTATCTACGGCTAGAATCTTTTTTACACGTTCTTGCCAAGACGCCACCTCATCATGGTTAAAGACGTCATTAAGGCTTAGCATTCGTTCGCTGTGTGGGACAGACTTAAAGCCAGGCAAAGGTTGACCAGCTACTCGCTGTGTTGGACTGTCTGGGGTTATTAGCTCAGGATATTCAGTCTCGAGTACAGATAGTTCGTGCTTGAGACTATCGGCAGCCTCTTCGCTCATTATTGACTCATCTAGCACATGGTAGTGATAGCGGTAATCCTCAATTAGCTGTCTTAATTTAGTGATGCGTTCGCTAGCTTGTGCTTTGGTCATCAATTAACCCCCGATATAGGCTATATAAATAGCTATGTACATAGACTAAGCCAACTAGCGTAATAATAAAGAACAGCCAGGGAGAAAGTGCTGGTACGACTAGAATGAACGGCAGTATTACTATACCGGCAACAATAAAGAGTAATACGGGTAGAAAGATTATCTTTCTAAAGACGCTCCAGCGTCGGCCTTTAACCAGACTCTTGGCAGACCTTAGAGCCTTCATTGGCGTCATATCTGGTAGGGTAACTATATATAGGGCGATGGTTGAGGAAGTTATTAGATAGGCACTTAGGCCAACTAGTCCCAGTACTATAACTAGTGAAATAAGTTTTTCTATTGCGGTAGCAGCCACACTATTGCCAAATAGTAAGCTGTATAGACCAAGACCAACAGCTAGCGGTATTAGTTCTATCAGCATAAACAATATTATTAGAATGTACTTAATTAGAGGGTACATACCTAGGTAGTAAGCGTCTCTTACTCTAATTTTGGTACCTGAGTAGAGCTGTCTTAGTGCCCAGATAATACTTAGGCTGGCAATAACCACAATAAAAGCCTGATAGGCACCACCCTCAGCTGTACCCGATGAGGCAGTTGAGCCAACAAGAAAAGTAAAGACACTATAGCCGGAATAAAAGCTACTTAAGTGCCCGTGTGTAATATTTGAAAATTCAGCATTAAAGCCATTGGCACTAGCCGGACTACTTAAGCCTAGTACTAGAATTAAGTAAGCAAATCCATAGATCAGAATAATTAATGAAAAGGCTTTACGGTTCCGCCAGATTATTAACCAACTACCGGCCGCAATACGTAGAACATTGGAAAGCTTAACCTGCTCAACAATCTGAACCTTGCTAGATTTAGTGGCTTTTGTACTTTTCTTTTTGGGTGTAGCTTTTTTCGCTTGAGTCTTTTTAGGCATGACCTTCCATATCCTGAAGTCTTTTTATGCGAGCTGGTATTGGTGGGTGAGTACTAAATAGGTTGGATAGACCGTGCTTTTTAAGTGGGTTAGCAAAGAACATGTGGGCTGTTGAGGAGTTCTGGACTTTAGTTGCACTGCCAGTCTTGGATATCTTCTGTAGGGCGCTAATTAAGCCCTCTGGATAGCGAGTAGTTAGGGCACCACTAGCATCAGCCAGGTATTCACGCTGACGTGTTATGGCTAACTGGATAAACATAGCTACAATTGGCGCTAGGATAGCAGCCACTATCCCTAGGATTAAAAAGACCTGGTTATTAGAATCCCTGTCCTCGCCTCCAAACCAAACTACTCGAATAATTATGTCTGCTAGTAGGGAGATTACTGCTGTTAGAGCAAAAGCGATCATATTAACTCGCATGTCATAGTTTTTAACATGGCTCATTTCATGAGCTAGCACTCCTTGGAGTTCATTGTCATTCATTATGTCTAGCAACCCCGAGGTTACACAGACAGCTGAGTGACTTGGATCTCTACCCGTTGCAAAGGCATTAGGTGAGGGATCGTTCATTATATAAACAGCTGGCATTGGTAGGCCATCAGTAATAGCTAGGTTCTCAACAGCTCGCCAAAGCCTAGGGTTGTCTTTCTTTTCAATCTTTTGAGCTCTATTTACAGTAAGGGATAACTTGGCACCAAAGTAAAAGCTTAGACCAGTATAGATTAGGGCTCCTATTAGACCACCATAGAAGATAGACATACTACCATTTAGAAATTTAACGAATATCCAAATGATAGCGACAACGAAGATAAGGAACAAAGCCATAATGTATATGGTGCGTCTTTTGTTTTGACTGATGTCTTTATACATATCTAATTGTCGAAGTTAACGTCCACTGGTTCACTGGCAGCTTTAGTATCAGCTTCATCAAGTTCAAAGTATTCCTTATCACTAGTGAAGTTAAGCATTTTAGCAAATATTTTGGTTGGAAAGACTTGTCTTTTAGTATTGAAGTCTTTGACCTCGGTGTTATAGAAACGGCGAGCAGCTTGGATCTTATCCTCGGTGTCAGTTAGTTCTGCTTGTAGTTCCCGGAAGTTCTCACTGGCCTTCAAATCTGGATAGTTTTCAGCTACAGCAAATAGGCTCTTTAGGGTCTGGGAGAATTGACCTTCGGCTTTAGCAGTCTCCTTAACTCCTTGAGTGTTAATAGCCTGTGTTCGAGCTTTAGTAACATCCTCAAAGACTGTCTTCTCGTGTTTGGCATAACCCTTAACGGTATTTACTAGGTTCGGTATTAGATCATATCGTCTCTTAAGCTGGACAGTGATGTCGCTCCAGGCCTCGCTTACACGCTGGTTTAGTCTAACCAAACCGTTATACATCGCTATAACTGCGATAATAGCTATCACAACTACGACAATGATTATTATTAATGCGATCATGAAACCTCCATTTCTTCTGTCATTATTATAGCTTGATAGAGTGTAAGCGGACAACTCCTTAAGCCACCTCTAGTGAGCCAGGATTTACTTGATATTATAGGAGTTGCATGAGCAAACAAGCTGAGAAAAAGAAGCGTAAATGGCCTATTTTTCTAATTGTTATCGTTCTTCTTGTTATTGCGGGTTACGTATCTTGGGCACTAACAGCTGCCGTACCTAGTATTAGACCGACCAAAACAATAAAAACAACAATTGGTACGGTGCCCGGTGTTCAGCTGCCCTGGCCCAGCTATGGTCAATCAGCTATAGGTATAAATGACTTAGGCGTTATTGATACATTTGGGGCTCAGAAACCAGCTCCAACCGCTTCTGTTGCTAAGATTATTACCGCTCTTTGTGTGTTGCAGAAGTATCCGCTTAACAGTGGTCAGGTTGGACCAACAATTACCCTTAACCAATCTGATGTTGTGCTATATGACCTTTACCAGACAGAAGATGGCTCAGACACCCTAGTATATGGCGGCGAGCAGCTTAGTGAGTACCAGATGCTTGAAGCTATGTTACTGCCTTCAGCAGATAATATTGCAGATAGTCTAGCTATCTGGGCTTTTGGGTCTTTAGCTAACTACAGTACATACGCTAACCAATATCTAAAAGATCATGGCCTAACCAACACTCATGTCGGTAGCGATGCCAGTGGCTTTAACCCAACAACCACCTCAACAGCCTCAGATCTGGTTAAACTGGGCCAAACTGCGATGGACGACCCAGTTATTTCGGGCATCGTTGCTAAACCATCAGTTAGTGGCATACCGGCAGTCGGTACAATTAAGAATGTTAATAAGCTACTTGGGCAAAGTAATATTGTTGGTATTAAGACTGGTAACAGCGACCAAGCCGGAGGTGTTTATCTATCTGCTTCAAAGATACCTGTTAACGATCAGTTAATAACCATCATTACAGCAGTTATGCAGGCACCAACGCTCTATGACGCTATGTATAACAGTCTGCCCCTTATTGAGGCGGCTCAGGCCAACTTCTCAGACTCACCTACTGTAGCTAACATACAAAGAGGAGCGATAGTTGGTGAATACACGGTACCTTGGGATAAACAGAAGATAACCGCTATCGCTAGTCAGCCAGTCCAAATAGTCTCCTGGGGTGGTAGCGAAGTTGCCGAATCTATAAGTTTAAAATCTATTTCGTATAAATCCCAGCCTAATGAGGTTGTTGGTACTATTACTACTACCAGTGATCTGCTTAAAACCTCAAAAACTACAGCTGCAATACTAAGCCAGTCTCCAGGTGCTCCATCGAAATGGTGGACACTTACTCATCCGGGGTCTTTTATACATATCTTATAGTTTGGTGGGCGGAGCGGGAGTCGAACCCGCACGCCTTATCGGCAGCAGATTTTAAGTCTACAGTGTATACCAGTTTCACCATCCGCCCACAGTTTTGTCAAGCCTAGCATCTGTAATTTACCTAGAGCTTGCGTAAATGTTTGTATGACCCTTTATTTTTACCACGATGAGTAGTCTGAAGGCTATGACAATTGGGACAAAGTATCCTAAGGTTATGTATCCTGTTGTCGTAATGATTCCCATTTATATGATCTAGCTCAACTGGTATTCTACCGTCCTTTGAAACTTTAGCCCATCCACACAGCTCACACTTAGGCTTAAGTAACCCGCTAACGAATAGTCGTTTTTTTAACACATAGCTCTGTGCCGTACTGTTTTTAACCAAAAGCTTACTTAAAGGCTGTGCGGGATTGGGAACAAACAATAGACCGACGTTCCAACCCATACCTAGGAAGTGTTTAGTATCCAGGTTTAGGGCCTTTACCCTATTTTGTACCTGAACGTAGTTACCGCCAGCCGGTATTAAGCTAAGCTTTATCAACACTTGCCTGTAGCTTCTTGAGTCCTTTACGGCCTCCATTAACTGTTCGTCATTCCACTTACGCCTACTTGACATAACAGAATATCGTACCACCATGAAAAAATATTGCAAGTTTTTAAAGTACTTGGAGGCGCCTACCAGAATCGAACTGGTGTACGAGCTTTTGCAGAGCTCTGCGTAACCACTCCGCCAAGGCGCCACGTACAGATATATTAGCAAAAAAGTTAATCTATTGAACCGTGAACATACTTTTTACCTCTAAACCATGAGGCAGCAGCAGCTATAGCACAAGCTATTATAGCGAAGATGAAGGCCTCTGTGAGACCATGAGCAAATGGAGCGGCAATAAGTCTAGGAAAGAAGCTATGACCAGTTAGAATGGCCTGGTTGTGCGGTGAGATAGACTTAAATACCTTAGGACTAATTAGCTCCTTTATTGGACTGTAGCCCAAGAAGGCAGCAAATAAGACTGATACTGGTGGTAGGTGAGATACGCTTAATGCCACAGATTGCGGTACACCGTGACTAATAAGACCACTGGCTAGAGCCTTTGGTAGGTTTGCGGCAAGACCAGCAATCATTAGAGTAAAGAAGATACCTATGGATAAGACTTGGGCTGAGTTCTGGAAGGTAGCATTCATACCACCACCTGAGCCACGATCCTCTGGTGGCAAACTATTCATAACCCCTGCTCTATTCGGTGCGGCAAAGCAGCCCATAGCTATTCCCATAAATAGGAGTATTAAAGCAAATTGCCAGTATATAAAGTTAATCGGTAGAAGACTAAGTAGAATAAAGGCTATAACAGAGCCAATCATACCGGCTGTAGCAAACGGTCTGGATCCATATTTGTCTGATAGTATCCCGGATATTGGGCCAGCCAGTAAGATCCCAGCAGTTAAAGGCAGCATCGCTATACCTGCCCAGAGGGGTGTCCTGGAGAAACTATAGCCATGTTCCGGTAGCATACTCCTGGAAGAAACCTAGGCCAGTATTAATGACCAATATTACGGCAATAACGATGCCATCATTAGGATCGCCAACAATAAAAGATATTATGCTAGCTATAACAAGTAAATAAACCAGGGAGCTTCGAAACTGTTTTATAAGTAATTTAGAAAGTCTGTTTCTTGATTCATTCTTTAGAATATTAGGACCGTCACGATTCAGCCTAAAACTAGCTTCGTGTTCAGATAGACCATCAGCCGAGGTTTTTAAGCTCGGCTATACACTCGTCTACACTTAGCTTTTAGCTTTTTCTTTGTCCATGCTATTGCTTAAATAATACCAGCAATAGGCTATGAACGGCTACATTTCTTTATTGGCAGCGTGTTCAATAAGAGCCATCAGTAGACTCTCTTCAGTTTCTACTTCGGCTATTTCTTCGCTGCCTATATGTAGAGTTGCGATGTCCAATACCACATCAGAGTCTACGGCTCGACGTCTTGGTAGAACATGGTTACCTACAGCTTCTGACACTACTCTTAGGCTAGCAAGCGCTTCATACTCGCCACTCATACCTAGCACTGTCCTATCTTCCTTTGCTGCTGCCCTAGTATCCAGTAGCTGCATTTTTCGTATTTCTCTTCTAGCGTTATCTGGGATAGCTATATCACCTACAAGGCCATAGCCAAATCGTCTAGTTGGCCTGAAGACAACTGGGATATCGTCCATAAACTCATGAAAAACGTTAAACCTTAACGCTGAAGGGCTCAGTCGGTAAGCTTACGATTTCATCGACATCACTTGCATCCCACTTTATATTTTCTGAGGATATCTTCTCGGCAATACCGTCAAGTAGTGCATCTCGACCTTCCGCTACGGCAAACACACCAACAGCATACTTAAGCTGGAATGGTTGCAGATCAACACTGAGACTCTCAACGTAAGGGCTGCCTTCTGCGGGCACATGTAGATTCATTAATATAGATTATACAATAATATTGTATATACATCAATATTCTAGCTTAGATTATGAACTAAGCCCATGTCTATTGCTGGGGTTGCTGATACTGTTGGTCTTGCTGACCTTGATCATCTTGATCGTGATGAACGCTAAGCTCATCAGGATTTTGGGGTGGTTGCTGAGGTTGAACCTCCTCTGGCTGATGATCTTGCTGTTGTTGATTTCTATTAACGTCAAGCGATGCTTCGTTTTGATCTGGTGGAGTAAGTATGCTGTCTACTAGCTTATCTAGCTCGTCGTTAGAAAGATTGGCTTTAACTGCGTAGCCTTCGATACCCATTCCACGTATACCAGCTGGGGCATCTGACTCGTTAAGATTAGAGATTATAAAGACAGGTATGTTTCTACCCCAATCGCTCTTACGCAATTGTTTCAAGAATTTGATCACCGGCTATCTTAGGAACCATTAGGTCCAGCAGCACTAAATCTGGCAGTTCTTTTTCTATAACGTTGAGCGCAGTTATGCCGTCATTAGCTACGATTATCTGGTAGCCTAGAACCTCTAGTCGAGTCTTATATATCTCAGATAGGTTACTGTTATCTTCGACGATTACTATCTTCTGAGATTTACCGAATTGATCCATAATTATTTTGATTGTAGCACAAACTTAAGCATATTGGTTTTGAAAACTGCTTATTCTTGTCTACAATTAATTTTACATGTCTGTGGATTTGGCAATAAAAACTGAAAAACTAAGCAAACGCTACGGTAAGTTTGATGCTTTAAACTCACTTGATCTTGAAGTTAACAAAGGTGAAGTTCTAGGCTACCTAGGACCCAATGGTGCAGGTAAAACTACTACTATTAGATTGATCCTCGGCCTTATTAAACCAAGTGGTGGGTCGTGCAGAGATATTCGGTATAGATAGCCAGAGAGATAAAGTTGAAGCTCATAAGCAACTGGCCTACATCCCTGGTGAGTCATCGTTCTGGCCAAATCTTACTGGGGATGAAACTCTTCACTTACTTGGAAGAATTCAAGGTAAGGTTGATCTTAAGTACCAAAAGGAGCTAATCAGGAAGTTCCGTTTTGATGGATCTAAGAAAGTTCGCACCTATTCAAAAGGCAACCGTCAAAAGATTAATATTATTGCTGCCATGCAAACTCGAGCTGATCTAATTATTATGGATGAGCCGACTAGTGGTCTTGACCCAATAATGGAGCAAGCCTTTCGTGAATGTGCACTAGAAGCTAAGTCTAGGGGACAGACCATCTTCTTATCCTCACATATCCTGGAGGAAGTTGAATCTATTTGTGACCGAGTTGGCATACTGCGGGAAGGTAAGCTTATTGAGCTTGGCACTCTAGAGCAAATGAGACATCTCTCAGCATTGAATATTGAAGCAACTTTCCTGGGTGAACCACCAAGCGTAGATCATATTGAGGGCGTTAGTGCCGTTAAAGTTACTGGCCATCAATTGACTTGCCAGGTTCATGGGACAATAGAACCCCTATTTAAGGTACTAGTAGCTGCACATCCTAAAACACTACTTAGCCGTGAACCGTCCCTGGAGGAACTTTTCTTATCGCTATATGGTGATGAGGAAGTAAAGAATAAACAAAACTAAGATGACTAGTTCAGCAGTGGCAACAGCTAGCAGGATAAAAGTTTACAAACGCTCTAAGTCTGCAGCTAAGCGTTTCTTTTTAAAGCGAACTTTTAGAAACACTCTGACGCTGGGGTTAATTATAGCTCTATATATGTATGTTAAAGCTGAGTCATTTATTACTGCCTACCCAACTACAGTAGCTAGGGATAGACTAGCTCAAACTTTAGGTTCAAACGTCGGCATAGAGGCCTTGCTTGGTATTGGTCATAAGACTAATACCATTGGTGGCTTTATAGTTTGGAACTTCCTTTGTTTAGTTGCTGCATCGGGAGCTGTTTGGGCCATAATCTATTCCACGAAAGTCTTTCGAGGCGAAGAAGAAAGCGGCAGAAGTGAGTTGTTTTTAGGCGGTCAAACAGACTTACGAAGATTATCTATAAATATTCTTAAAGCTTTTGGGCTGGGCTTAGTACTTTTATACGTACTAATAAGCTTATCGACATTCGCCATTGGCTCGCTTAAAGGAGCGGACTTTACTACCACTGCTAGTTTGTTCTTTGCACTGTCTCTAATCTTGGGTGCTGCCGAGTTTCTAGCAGTTGGTGCACTAGCTAGTCAGATAATGCCGACTAGAAGCAAGGCTTTAAGTCTATCTGTCCTAGTGTTTGGAGTATTTTATGCCATAAGGCTGGCCGCTGATACATCCGGTGCACATTGGCTACTTAACCTATCCCCTCTTGGTTGGATTGAAAGATTAGCCCCAATGTATGGCAGTGATTCTATTTGGTTAATACCAATCTTTATTTTTATTGCACTATTGTCTTGGCTGACCGTTAAAGCGGCAGCCAGTAGAGATTTAGGAGAAGCCTTAATAGCAGATATATCTAATTCTAGGAGTCATAACAAATTGCTGGGGTCTCCTATTGGGCTAGCATTTAGAATGAACAGAGCTACAAGTTTAGGTTGGCTTTTAGCATTATCGGCCACGGCCTTTATATATTCACTACTGGCTAAAGGCGCTGTTCAGTCCCTTAGTAAATCTAGCAATATTGGCCACAGCTTAAAGAATCTATCACCAACAGACCATAACTACCAACTAACAGCTCAAACTTTTATGGGTATAGTTTTTCTTATTGTGATGCTGGTTGGTATGTTTTATGCAGCTAGTGCAGTTGGACGAATAAGAAGCGATGAGTCTAAGGGCTATTTAGATAACTTTCTAATTAGACCAATTAGTCGTTATAGGTGGTTAGCTGGCCGGATTGTTTTAGCTTTAATTGTTGTTGCAGGAATATTTATAGTCGTTGCCGTTTTCTCTTGGTTGGGCCAAGCCACTCAACATACCGGTCTAAGCTTCAACTCTATGCTAACTTCAAGTCTTAACGCCGTTGTACCTATTATATTGGTTCTAGGGGCTGGTATTTTTATACTTGGTTTTATACCAAGACTAACTAGTTCTGTTGCCTATATAGTTATCGGCTGGTCGTTTCTACTGACCATGCTCAGTACCGGGTTAAATCTTAACCACTGGTTGCTTGATACATCTATACTGCATCAGGTTGCCCTAGCACCGTCGGTTAGCATTAATTGGTCTGTTAACTATGTGCTACTTGGTATAGCTTTGTGGCTGATTCTAGTAGGTGCTATGCGCTTTAACTATAGAGATATCCAGGGTGAGTAAACTTGCTATAACTCTTATGCCTTTGATATATTAATAACAACATTTACTAAACAAGAGAAACAGCATGAAACAAAGGAATCCGCTAGCAGTCTTCGCACTGAGTATTGTTACATTGGGTATTTACGATATCTATTGGCTAGTAGTTACTAAAAATGAGTTGAATCAAAAAACAAGACAACATGTTCCATCGATCTGGCTTTTAATTGCTCCGTCATTAGTATTGATATTCGGTTATATACTTCTGATAGTCTCAGCTGTCGTCAGCCGCAATAACGTTGCCTATGGTTCTAACAGCGGTGAAGGCTTAACAATTTTTGCCTCCATATTCTTAATACTTGGCTGGATAGCTGTACTATTTATTGGTTTGTACTGGTTCTTTAAATTCTCGAAGGCCATTAACGAATACACCTCAGGCAAAATGAGCACTGCAGTAACCTTCCTGATCCTATATCTTATCCATCTAATTGGTGTAGCTTTAATACAAGATACTTTTAACGATATGATAGATGGCACTACAGTTGGAGCACCGCAACCAGTCGGCTACACCCCACCTGTTTCCCGGCGTACCGACAGCACCTCTGCCACCGACAGTGCCGCCAACTACTCCTCCTCTGCCACAACCACCAGAACAGCCTGCACCTCAAGGTCCAACAACACCTACTCAGCCACCCGTGCCACCAACTCCGGCTATTTAGTTGTTAATAAATTAAATGTATCTGCAAACTTATTGAACTGACCCTCAGTTAAGTTATTACTCTCAATAGTATAAATAGTCTGTCCTTTTACTAAGGTTATAAGATAGATCGTATTAGACTTTCCATCGAATGGTATAAGGGCTGCCTCAGCTGCCTGTACCCCTTTGAATGTAATGCTTTTGGTATTTTTGACTGAAGCTGTAACTACATTAGGCTGTAGTATTAATTGAATTACCTAGTAGCGATTGTAGGCTAGAGCCAGATAAACTTGAACTACTTAGATCTGCATATTTGGTAGCTTCAACTATATAGTCTGCCCCAGTTTTACTAACGCTGTAATTATATGATCTACTGGTTTCAACCTGTCCGGGTACGCCGTTTTGAGCCAGAATCTTATTGACTGTTGGTTTACCGGGAAAGTGCACCTTAAAGTTATCCTCATAAGCAACAAATGTTCTAATGGTATGGTAATAGGCATCTATACCGTGATAAGCATAGATTGAGCCGAGTAAGAACCCTAAGATGACAAAGCTAGCAGTAACCTTGGGTTGAGAGGTATTCTTGATGGCTTTTACTAGCTTGTTACGCTTTAGCCAATTGGGCTTCCTCTTTTTTTGTAGTTGAGTGGCCAGCCATAATACCCACTCATTATATATGTGCATGCTTAAAATTGGCTAAGATTTAGACTAACTAAAAACTCGTATCCGTCTCTTGATCCTGGCAGCCGGTCTGTTATATAACCTACTGTTAAGTCGCTGCTCTCTAACTCTAATAAAGTCTTTGATGTAGTCGTCTGATATTATCGGTAATTTAAGCATTTCGTGCATAATCTTCTTTCCTTTACCTTAAGTAGATTATGGGACTGCGTCGAACTCTACCATTGCGACTTATTATTCGGAGTCCCATAACTACCATGGCTATAACTTTATATATGTTTGTAATTTAAATCCGTATGCATATTCATAATTAAATAGTTAGATTTCTAACCAGTAATTAATGTACTGTTGCAAATGTTCTCACCTGTAAAGATTCTTACGGATTTAGACGGGATGCCAGGTATAGTTATTAAAGCTTAACTTAAAGCCGTTTATTAGGAGCCATCAAATGAAAGCCAATTCACTTTACAAGCAAGTGGTTGACAAGACGGCAGTTTATCTCGGACCTGCCGCAGATCTATTCATCACCCGACAAATTGTTGGGCATTTAGATATGGCGCCAGAAAAGCTTAGAACCCAGGATCTAGCTGAGATTATTAAGTGGATAAAGCCAGCTATTGCCCTGCTAACGGATAGTCCTGAGCTAGTAGATAAATATATAGATAGTCTGGAAAAGCTTGCTAGCCAGCCAAGGAAGGCACCATAAGGTGGCTACAGCTAAAGATTATCAAAAGACAATAGCAGATCTTAAACGTCAACTAGCAGATGCCCACAAGGACTACGTTAAGACCTCGGCTTTATTCTCTAGTATCGGTGAGGGCGTTATAGTCACTGACGAGTATGGCAATATTGAGCAGGTTAACGACCTATGTGTCCAAATACTTGGTTATACGAGAAACGAGCTACTTGGCAAACACTTCCTAAAAACTGTTAAAGCCGTTAATGAAGACGGCTCACCTGTTGAGCCTCTTGATCGTCCAATAACCAGAGCTTTTCTAAATGGGTCACCAGTAGCTGAGCGTGCCTACTACATAACAAAAGGCGATGTAATAGTACCGGTAGAGATTAACGTTTCACCTTTTATGTTTAACGGTATACCTTCTGGTTCCGTGGAGGTATTCAGGGACTTAACTGATTATTACATTAAGGAAGCTATCCAGTCTGAATTTATTTCACTAGCCTCCCATCAACTCAGAACACCCCTATCTTCAATAAATTACCTATGCCCAAATGCTATCTGAAGGCTATGCTGGCAAGGTTAATAACCGACAGGCTAATTTCCTGTCAGTTATTGAAAACTCTGCTAATCGAATGAATGAGTTAATTCATTCACTGCTCAACGTTACGAGACTTGAAGCTGGCAATATTACAGTTGATGTTAAGCCTGTTGATTTAAATATACTTTGTGAGGAGATCATAGAAGCATTGTCACGGCTTGCTGATGATAAAAATATAAGTATTAAGCTTACCAGCAATGCTACTAGTAACGTAGATACCGACCCAATATTGCTCAGAGAGCTAATAACTAACCTGCTGTCTAATGCAATCAAGTACAGCCCAGGCGGTGGTAAAGTACAGATTAATATACGGATGAAAGACAGGGTAATTATATCGGTTAAAGATAATGGTTTTGGCATACCCGATAGAGCTAAGAATTATGTTTTCTCTAAGTTTTATAGAGCTAAGAATGCTGTAAAGTACGATGTCTCTGGTACCGGTATTGGCCTGTATCTGGCGAAGCAGATTGCCGACAGATTGCAGGGAGATATCTGGTTTGATTCAAAACTTGGTAAGGGTACGACCTTTTACTTTTCCCTACCACTAGTCGGCTCGTCTAAAAAACAAGGTCGCTTTAAATTGGAGGTGCCCTAGACTGTTATGAAGATTGTGAGACAATATTTAAGGAGGGTAAACAGATGGCCAAAATACTTCTAGTAGAAGATGATAAAGACCTGATCGAAGCCTATGCCCTAGTACTAAAGGCTGCAAAACATAAGATTGAGAAAGCCTACAATGGTAAGCAGGCTCTAAAAGCTGTTAAAAACTTTAAACCAGAGCTGATTCTACTTGATCTTTTAATGCCAATTAAATCGGGTAAAGAATTCCTGCAAGAATACCAGCGGGACAGAGAACATAAAGACGTTAAGATTATTGTGTTTTCAAACCTTCAAGACTCTAATGAGCTTGAGGATGTCTATAAACTTGGAGCTGATAGATACATTATTAAGTCCTGGACTGGTCCACATGGCCTACTAAAGATTGTTGACGAAGTGTTAGCCTCTAAGTAGTCCTAGAACTCTTTCTTTAGTATTTGATCAAGCTTAGCAACATTTATTTTATACTCAGACGGCTTGTAGCTTAGTACACCCTTGCTCTTTAGTTTATTTAGCTCAACTGATACCGTTTCTCTAGTTAGGCCAGTAAGACTGGCTAAATGTTGGTGGGTTAGTTTTATGTTTATCTTTAATGTCTCGTTTTTAGAATCTGGTGCATAGGTATTGGCTAGGTACTTTATGATGTGAGCTATCTTATCACTTGCCCGAGTATACAGAAGAGCGTTCAAGCGAGTGTTACTGTTTGCATAGTCATTTAAGATGCTGGCCATTTCTGCCTTCTGAAGCTCTGGGTCGCTCATTACAAAATTGATGTAAGCTGGCTTAGGTAGAACGTATATATCACAGTCAGATAGTGCTTCGTAATAATAATGAGAACTGCTTTCCTTGCCCCAAATCCAGAGCCTTGGGAAAGTTGAGCCAACAGACTCAAGGTTTATAAACTGTTCTTTACCATCGTAATCAATGTTATAGGTCTTAACTAAACCACTTTTAACTAAGTAGACGTAGCGTGGAGATTCTCCTTGGAATAGAATTATCTGACCACGTTTATACGTGCGCCCATCGTACTTACTTAAAAACCTCTGCAATTTAGTCTCAGGCATATTACCTATTGTAGCTTAGTGGATATTGGTTATACAGTAAGGACTCCTGTTCCCAGGAGTCCTTACAAGCCCGTGTTAGGGGTTAGTAGGCGCCACGTTTTAACTCGTGCTTTAATGCTCTCCAGCGTCGCAGCTGTAGAGCCCTGGCTTTATCCTGCCATTCATTGCTAAGTTCTGCTTCGTTTAGATCTTCAAACCTAATATCTTGGTTTTTTGTTGGCCTTGTTTATTAATAGTTTTCTACGCAAAACTGCCCTCCTTTTCCAAAGCGTTTAGTGAGGTAATCACAAACTAACGCTTTATCTATTGTGCCTGCAATTGTTCGCATGCACTATAATTTAAACTACAGTTTTTTTGTAATAATTGGCTGAGAAAACCTGTAATGTTTTTAACAGATTTTATTAATTAGGTGGTAATGCGCTAAGTTTCACCTCTAAAGTTCGACCTTTGGATGGCTTAATAATCTTCTCTTTTTCTAGTTCAGTCATAGCTATACTAACTGTTTCTCTAGCAAGGCCTGTATACTCGGCCATAAATTGCCTAGTTACTGGGAAATCTATAGCCATCCAGCCACCATCAGCCTTACCGTAATATCTACTTAGGTTTTTAAGGGCAAACAGTACTTTGTATCTAGCATCCGTTCGCTCCTGTCCATTAAGCCTAAAAGACAGTTCCTGTATCTCTACTAGGAACCAGACGAGCATCATGTTGGTAAACTCTATATTTGTTTTAACTACTTTATGGAAATCATCCATTGTTACTTTTAGTAGCCTAGTCTTATCTATACAGCTATAGAAACCTCTAACCTGCTTCTCGACACCAAAGGCAAAGATCATCGGGAAGCCATTCCTGGGTCCATTTATATGTAGAACTTTTTCGTTACCTTCTTTATCTATGTCGTAGTACTTTACGTGTCCTTCTAGAACGAAGTAAACGTGATGTGGCTGGTCTCCGTCATAGCAAACTATTTGATCCTTAGAGAACGACCGCTCTAGCCCCCTTAGGGAATAGGCTACGGATAAGATCAGTTGTTAGACGCTCCATGCTTAGATCTATTTTACATAGTATGTCTTATTTATACACAAAGGGTTTATTGACCGTAGCTATAAATAACCATAAAACAACGATCCATATTCTCGTCAGTTTCGTTAATAGCTGGGGAGTGTATAGCGTTGCCGCTGGCAATATACCCTACGTATGGATCAGTCGACACTTCACGTAACATACCTTTATCGATTGCTGTTCCTACTAGCTCTGCGAACTCGACTTTTTGTTGTTCACTAGGATCATCCGTAGCAATACGATGTTCATAGGCTTTACCCATATCACTACTTCTTGGGACTGCACCTTCAGCAAATACGGTAGGTAGTACATCACTGACTACTATTCCTTTGAGGAAGTTATCTATATGCCAGGAAACTGCCCGTTGTGGTCGGCCTGAGTATGCGGGCCTGCAATCCAATACTCCACCTACTTTTGTAGCATGTAGAGCCTTTCTAGCACGTTGCAAGATTGGGAACATAGCATCATAAAGTAACATGCCGTTTGGTATACCACGAAATTCTTCAAACTTATCGAATTCTACAAATGTTCGTTCACGACCGTAGTTTAGCCGGTATATATCGCTAAGCTCACTAGGGTCTACTTCAAATTCTGGTGAGGCTTCTGGTAAATTTATCGTTCTTCCCATAGAGCGCTATTTAACAATAATATGGGCATTAATTCAAGATATTACACTAGGGTCTAGTGCGTAATATCTGGGAACTGTTGGTGTATCTTCTCTATTTCAGATAGTATGCTCTCAGAAAGTACAACATCAGCACTATCGATATCTGCATGTAGCTGGTCGACTGATGTTGCACCAATGATAACTGATGTAACAAACTCACGGCTAATTGCAAAGGCCAGTGCCAAATTCTCTGGTTTCATGCCGTTATCTTTAGCTAGCTTGACATACTGCCTTACGGCTTCTTGAGCTCTAGGTGGGTTATATCGTTCGGTATTTCTCTCATATATAGTAAATCTTGCACCTGATGGTTTTGCTCCATCCAGATATTTGCCTGTTAATACGCCCATGTTTAAGGCTGAATAGGGCAGTAGCCCAATATTCTCCCTCATGGCTATCTCTGCAAGCCCTATCTCAAAAGTACGATTAGTCAGACTATATTGATTTTGTATTGATACTATTTTCGGTAGTGACTTTTCTCTAGCTACTCGTAAATATTCCATTACACCCCAGGGTGTTTCGTTTGATACTCCAATATAGCGAACTTTACCTTCTTTAATTAGCTCAGCCAATGCATCTAGAGTTTCCTCAATTGGTGTAGCAGTATCCTCGGTATCATGGACATAGCCACGGGCACCGAAAAAGTTAGCTTTGCGTTCAGGGTAGTGCACCTGGTATAGATCTATGTGATCTGTCTGTAGTCGCTTCAGGGAACCATCAATAGCCTCTCTGATGCTTTTACGGTCATAATGAGGAACTGGTCCGGTATCTCGTGTTCTAATAGCACTGCCTGCAGCAACTTTGGTTGCTATAACAAGATCATCTCGCTTTCCGCTCTTCTTTAGCCAGCTACCTAAGTATGTTTCGGTTCTGCCTTGTTTTTCGGGATCTGGAGGTATGGGATACATCTCGGCGGTGTCAATAAAAGTAAGGCCACGCTCACCAATAGCGTAGTCTAGCTGCTGATGCGCCTCAGCTTCGGAATTCTGCTGTCCCCAATTCATTGTGCCTAGGCAAATCACAGGTACCTGTAAGTCTGATGATCCTAATTTTCTTGTTTGCATTAATATATGATAGCAAATTGGTAAAATGCTTATGCTAAAACTTATCCACACAATGAGTTTGACATATATGCCCGTCTGGTAGATGATAAACTTGTCAAATAAGGAGGGTCTCTTTATGAGCACTGCAGGCGTAACTAAGGAAAACTGGTGGGCCCTAGTTCTTGGGAGTGTAGTAACAATATTATTTGGTTTAGCTGTGGTCTTTTGGCCTAGCCTAACCTTGCTCGTAGTACTTTACCTATTTAGTGCCTATGCACTAATTACAGGTGTTGTATACGTGTTAACTGGTCTAAGTACCGTAGGTAAGAGTGACACCTGGTTTCTGCCAGTTGTCTTAGGCGCTTTCCAGGTGGGTGTTGGAGTTTATCTCCTTCGACACACAACTGTTAAGTTCAGTACATTTATAGTGTTAATCGGCTTTACACTGATTGCCACAGGCGTGTTTGAGGCTGTTAACGCCTATTACACAGCTCGTCTATCTACTAGAGCTCAAGCTATTAGCTATCTAGCGGGTTTAGGCGCTGTTGTAGCCGGCATTATTGTACTGTTTGCTAAGCAAGCACAAGGTGTCTCATTCGTCTGGATTCTTGGCTTATATGCAATCGTGGTCGGTACCATCCACGTAGCTGAACTGGCCGGTGAAGAAAAGAGCCTATCTAAGTAACGAGGTAGACTAACTATTAAAACAGGTAGTCTAAATAGCTACCTGTTTTTTTATGTTGCTCGGTGCTCTCTTGGGTGTGGCCCTATTAACCCTCTATACCTACCCGATCTATTTGATCCTGAGAGATTATTTTCAAAATGATTGTTTACTATTGGTAGCGGGTAGGTTTGACCACTGGTTGGAGAATTAGCTTGTATAGTCGTAGTTTTAAGATAGAAGTTATACGCTGGTAGATTATTTAGGTCTGAGCTACTTAGGAAATCTTTAAAGTTGGGCATCAGAAGTTGCTCATCCTTAGGGCTAGCAGTTCTAAAGCACATTAGATTACCAACGTTAGCTAATATTGTGCTTGTGGATTGGATATCCTGTTGGGATGGGGACTGTTCAGCCATATTAAGGTAGAGCCCATACTTTCTAGCTTCAGATAGAATCTGGATTAGTACACTTGGAGCATAAGTTTGGAATTCATCTACGTAGAGATAGTGACCTAGGCGATCAGCAGGATCTGTATTTACCCTACCAAGAGCAGCTAACTGGAGCTTTGTTAGTAGTGCCGTTGAGAATAGCTTAGTACCATCCTCACCAATGTTGCCTTTGGCAAAGTTACAAATTAAGATCTTGCCCTCGTCCATAATCTTAGCAATATCTAGAGTCGATTTACTCTGGCCAAATACTCGTTTAGAAGGTTCGGAGAATAGGAAACGACCGATCTTAGCTGTTACGCCGGCGGTCATTTTAACTCGTTGGTATTCTCCGGCGCTGCCCAGTTCATTACGCCAGAAGTTAATTAAGTCCTGATCATCTAGCTTTGAGATTGCAGTAACTCTGAAGTTGCGGTCGGTTAGTAGCCTGTAGATAGTAAATATGGTACTACCAGGAATAGTTAGACAGGTTTGGATAGCGTTTCTTAAGATATATTCTATACGATGACCACCGTCCTCATTAAAAACTTTTCTAAACAAACTAATTACTCCCTCGGTCACCTGATCGGCTTCGGCCATATAGTTATCGCTACTGCGCTTGGATTTAAGTTCGAGTAAATTCAGGCTGATCCTAGACTTGGGGTCGGAAGGGTCAAAATATATAACATCTGCTAGCCGGTAGCTAGGAATATATTTCAGTAGTGTCATTGCCAGATCGCCATGAGGATCTATGAGGGTTAAGCCACGACCTGAGTTAATATCCTGCAGCATTAGGTTAGCTAGCAGTGTCGACTTACCGCTACCCGTTGCACCACTTACATATAGGTGGCGGTGTCTATCTGTTCGGTTCAGGCTTAGATCGGTCTTTATGCCTTGATAGTTGTTAAAGCCAACCACCACATCACCCGGCTCTCTATTGCTTACTCCAATTGGTTTAGGTAAGGACTTCAGCTGGTCAATGTTATATATCCCTGAATCTATAAAAGACTTATCTATATGGAAAAAGCTGGCTAAATCGCTGGCTGAGTATATATCGACTCTGGGCTGAGCATGTTTAGAATATTGCTGATGGCCCATGCCCGCTGCAAAGTTATTTAAAGCAGATTCAAAATCACCTGCTAGAGCAGTAGCTCGTTTTTGACTAGCAGCTTTTATCCTGGCTTGTAGGCTAACCTTAAATAGTGGTTCATATAGCTTGTCTAGTAACATAACGACTCGTGGGTTAACTATCTTTACGGGCTTTGTAGGCGATTTCTTGGTCTGGTTTACGTTAGCCATATCAAAGATGAAAGACATAGTTGAAGTTGTAGCTATTAAGCCCTTACCGGCAAGTCCAAACACGCCTTTAGCTGCTATTGGTGCCTGGCCACCAGCAAGTAGATGACGCCTTAACATTTTGGATTTAATTGGCTGTGTAGGTATAGCCGTAAGACTAAACTCGATAGATTCACGATCATCTAGCTGGGTTATATTTCTCATAAACCTTAGCAAGGCATCGGTATCTGCTTTTAGCTCATCATATACTGGATAGGCATAGTGTTTTTTAAGGCTAAAGTTCAGGATTTGACTGGGGTTTATCTATATGAACGTCATGTTTTTTAACCCTGTCTACAACTATCTCTGGGCTAATTGAATATATCTGCTTGGTAGCAGCCTTAACGTTACTTGTATCAAGGCCAATAAATAACTCCAAGCCATGAGAGTTCTGGCTTTTTATAACTAACTCAATAAAGGATCTTTTAGAGAATTCGCTAATAAAGCTAATTAGATCTCTGGCATCACTGAAATTTAATCGACTATACTTAGTAGGCTTTAAACTAACGTATGAAGCGTTAAAGTCTGGCATCAACCCTCCTTACCCTCACATTGTAAACCGACTATCACACTAGCGTAATAAGATATTTAACACTTTGCTATTTTAAGTAGAGGAATTTGGAGACATATAGTAGAGGAGTTGGCCGAACGATCCTTGGTTAGTTATGGTATTGGCAGCCATTTCACCGTTACCGGTAGTGGGATCAATGGTAGCTGAATTACCGTAGATAAAGGTTGGCTTTGGTCCACCAGCTATAACTATCTCAACGTGGCCACCCGGATAGTCGAAGTAGGCAACGTCACCCGTTTGAGGAGTATAGCTACTATTTTGAATAGTAAATCCCTGATTGGATACCGCACTAGCTATATTCTCATCCCAACCAGAATAGTTACCGTTACTAAATGGGTAACCAGCTTGCTTATATACATAACTAATAAAATCTGCACACCACTCCTCATAGGAAGCACCGGCCGTATATGTATTAAGTAACGCTACATGATCATTTGGATGGCTAGTCCAATCAATCCAGTCCTTAATTGCATAACAGGCAACCAACTGACTTTGGCTACCAGTGCAGCTATAGCTTGCGTAATCAAAGTTTGGGGTCCATTTTTGGGTATCCTCAGTTAGTTTATTACAAGAAGTTAGACTAAGTGGCTGGTCTTCACCACTACTGTTAGCTGTTAGACAACCTCCAAGATTGGGATTTAGGAAGCCAGTGTTATCTCTAAGCCAAACTTGGCTAGCACTTTGATCACAAGTAGTGATAGTTATCTTGGTATTAGAATCGGCAGTTAGACAAAGGCTATTATCATGAATTATCTGGGTTAGATTAACCTGCCAGTCCTGAGCACTACTGTTATTACAATCCCAAAGCTCTACCTGATTACCAGATGCTGGTCTGTCTTTGTAGTCATCAAGGCAATAACCAGACAATCCAGACTTAATTGGTGCTCCGAGTGTACTAGCGTGAGAAACACCTAAAAATAGCCAACTAATTAATGATGCTATAAAGATGAGGGAAATAAGAGTTGGGCCAAGGCGACGATGCTTGGCAGCCTTTGGAATTTCAACTGGTTGACGATAAGCTCTACGACTAGAGCTAGCTTCTCGTATATTCATGATTTAACTATTTTTTGTTTTGGTTACGGCAGACAATATTATATAACATCTAATTAATAAATCCAAAGTTAAGCGCAAGTATTTTGGACAACACGATGAATATATTTTACAAATGTAAAATTAGAGAGAGCTTAAAACGAATCTATTTAATAATGCCGGTAGCTAGGGCTATTGAATAGGACTTATTAAACTGAGAGTGCAGTGGTTTTGGTAGTTTATCTGAGGTAAACCAACCGATCTCAGATATCTTATGTGGTTCACCGATACCTACTTTACTAGGGTCAACCTTAACGGCATGAATAATAGCCACCCAATGGGTAGGCTGGCCTTCAAATTCCCTGTGGGCATCATAAACTGTCATAAATTCAATCTCTAGAGGATCGGTTAACAGTTCCTCTTTTATTTCTCGTCTAACTGCATCCTCTATAGTCTCGCCAAATTCAATGGCGCCACCACCTACATCCCACCTTCCTCGTTCGTCTCGAGCTTTAGGCCCTCTCTTTTGAAGTAGTACCCGTCCGTTACCGTCATGAACAACAAAGCTAGCAGATATGCCAATATGATCAATCCCCCCGTTTTAGGTCAGTTTTATCGTCGGCTACCTTCACCATATAGTCATATTGTATATTAAATATGTATAATTAGCGCTAGATCATGGCAATACCAAAACCACTGAAAAACCATTACAACGATCGCATGCTTAAACATGTCTTTCCTAGCTGGTACACGATACTTTATGGAGCAGCTTGCGGCTTCCTTATACCCTGGACCGTATTGCTGTCGATTGTCCTGCCGCCACATTATGTTTCTGGGCATTGGTCTGCAGCTTGGGTTGGTTTTGATAGTTTTGAGATTCTACTTTTTGCTGCTACCGCCTTTTTAGCTATTAAACACTCTGCTTGGACGGCCTTTACCTCTGTTATGTTAGGCACTACTCTACTTATTGATGCCTGGTTCGATATTATGACGGCTAGGTCACATGCCGACCTAAGGTCAGCCCTCCTAGAAGCCTTCATACTAGAAATACCGCTGGCTATTTTGTCTTTTGTACTAGCTCATCGTATCTTTGATTACGCTCGGCACCATCAGACAGATTAAATAATTTTAATAATAATATTGACTATACTCCGAGTATATGCCATATTTGGCATATTAAGGGTGTCCAATGGTAGAACCGAAGGCAATACTGATTGAAGACAACCAAGCGGTATCAGATACATTAAATGCCGCTCTATCTAAGCGTTACAAACTAATTAGGGCATCTACCGGCAGGGAGGGACTGAGCTTAATTAAGAGCGATAAACCGGAGCTTATTATATTAGATCTTAATCTGCCGGATATCTCAGGTCTTAGGATCTGTCATGAAGTCAGAAGAATCGGCGTTAAGGCGCCGATTTTAATTTTAAGTGGGGATGATCGGTTGTCGACTAAGCTGTCACTGTTTAGTGTTGGGGCAGATGATTATGTTGTTAAGCCTTTTAGTTTAGGTGAGTTAGAAGCCAGGCTTAGGGCTATGAGTCGAAGGTTTAATACCTACAAAGATATGCTGGCTAACCCTAGGACTAGTTATCTGGCGCTAGATAGAACTAACCAGAGTGTTATTAGAGAAGGCAGCCAGTCTATCTACTTAAGGCGTAAGGAATACACCATCCTAGATTATTTAATTAAGAACGCTGGTCAGGTAGTAGATAGAGATAAGCTAGCAGCACATGTCTGGAAAGACAATAAAAGACCATGGTCTAACAGTATTGATGTTCATATTAAGGCTCTGAGGGATAAAGTTGATCGACCATTTAAGAAGCAGCTTATTAACACTATCCATGGTGTTGGCTACAGATTAGAGGACGAATAAATGCCTAAGTTATCTACTGAGCCTACGACTAGTAGTTATTTCAGTAACTGGGACAGGAATCTACTGAGCCTAACCCATGAACTCAGCGGTCCATTGACGGCCGCTAGCCTAAACTTAGAAAAGTATCTCCTAGCTAGTAATCCCGAGAGTTTAGAGATGCTCAAATCTAATCTAAAGCTAATGGAAGATTATTTAGCTAATACTAGGCAGCTAATTAGAAGATTGCCCGTTCCACCAAGGCCCTTTTCTGTGAATAAGCAGCTAGCTAATATAGTTAGAAACTTGTCTCCTGTAGCTAGCCAGAGTTTAGTAACAATTAAATTAAACGTCGATGAGGATTGTGCCTTGCGAGGTAACGCTACTAGATTTAAGCAGATAATTAGCTGTGTTATTAGAAACGCTATAGACTCCTACGATGACTGTTTAAGGCTTAATAGATATGTAGTAGTTGAGCATCATCTTATAAAAGATTACTTGGTGGTCAGTATCAAGGATCATGGGAGTGGTATTAGTAAGGCTTACAAGTCTAAGATTTTTAAGCCATACTTCTCTACTAAGCGAGGTACTAGTGGCCTAGGACTAGGACTTAGCCTAGCGGCTGAGTCAATAACTGAGGATTTTATGGGCTACGTAAAAGTTGAATCGGATAAAAATAACGGTACTACATTTAGATTATTCTTCAGGTTACCTAAAGTAGACATGCTAAAATAGAGGGAGCGTTTAGATAAATACCAAAGGGGGACAAAATAACAACTCGGTCTGTTATTGATGTCGTTAAAAGATGGCAGGTTTTACTATCTTTGATAGCCGTCTTTTTTGCTCTCCTTGGCATAGGCTACCAGGAGCGACATAATGATAAG
Source organism: Candidatus Saccharimonadota bacterium (assembly GCA_037200105.1). Taxonomy (GTDB): domain Bacteria; phylum Patescibacteriota; class Saccharimonadia; order Saccharimonadales; family UBA4665; genus JAJZKE01. The sequence continues at coordinate 39,671 of JBBCHN010000012.1, forward strand.
TCAACTGACTCTAACTTGGGTGAACTTAATCTAACAGGTAACCAAGTTAATATTATCTCAGCCCAGCCTAATAGTATAAGCCCGAGTGTTTCTAGTTCTAACGTTCCAGCAGGAAGTTCAACTAGCCTTCAGCCAAATGGATCAGGGAGCACATATTCTAATGGCGGTGCTGCCTCAAGTCCAATACAAAATAATGCCAATCTTAACGATCCTAATGTTCGTAGTAATCCCCTAGTTCAGTCTCTATATGAAGGAAATTAATGATTAAAGTAGATCACGTTACTAAAAAGTTCGGCTCAATTGTAGCCGTTGATGATGTCTCGCTAGACGTTAAAGCTGGCGAGCGCTTTGCTCTACTAGGGCCAAATGGTGCTGGTAAAAGTACGACTATTAAAATGCTGACCACTTTACTAAGACCGACTAGTGGCAAACTAACCCTTAATGGCCATGATGTAGTTAAGGACCAGGATGCTGCTCGGCGTAGTTTTGGTATTGTCTTTCAGGATCCCAGTGTCGATACCGAAATGACAGCTTATGAAAACATGCAGCTTCATGCTGTTTTATATCACGTACCTGCTAATCAGGTAAACTCACGTATTAAAGAATTGCTTGAACTGGTTGAGCTCTGGGATAGACGTGACTCCCTCGTTAAAACTTACTCCGGTGGTATGAAAAGACGACTGGAGATAGCTAGAGGCTTACTTCACCACCCCAAGCTACTATTCCTAGATGAACCTACTCTGGGGCTAGATGCTCAGACTAGAAATCTGCTATGGGATTATGTCCAAAAGCTTAGCCGTGAGCAAAACATGACAATCTTCTTTACTACTCACTACCTAGAGGAGGCTGAGGCTAACGCTAGTCGGATAGCCTTTATAGATCACGGCAAGATAATAGACAGTGGAACTTCTGCTCAACTTATGAAGAAGACTAACACTAAGACCCTGGAAGAGGCATACCTAAAGATGACTGGTAATCAGGTGAGAGACGAGAAAGCCGATGCTCATAGTGCCTGGAAAGAAAGACACCGAGCGAGGGCTATGAGATGAGAGTTATATATTATCTGTGGTTAAGACAGCTCAAACGCTACGTTAGAAGTAAGTCTAGAATTGTTGGAGCCATCGGTCAGCCGCTACTATTTCTACTAGCACTAGGTTATGGACTTGGTTCTGTATATAAGAGAGCTGGTGAGGGTAATTATCTACACTTTCTAGTGCCAGGAATCATGGTCCAAACCGCTCTATTTTCGGCTATGTTCTTTGGTGCCATGATTATCTTTGATCGTCAGTTTGGTTTTCTAAAAGAAACTATGGTAGCTCCAGTTTCTAGACTTAAGATTATGCTGGGTGGTGCACTCGGTGGTGCAACTACTGCCACTATTCAAGGTACGTTGGTTTTAATTGTATCTTTTGCTCTAGGCTTTAAGCCTCAGAACTGGGCAATGATTCCAGTAGCCATACTACTGCTCTTTGTTATATCTATTTCTATTGCCTGCTTTAGCTCTGGTATTGGTTCAATTGTTGAGGACATGCAAGGCTTTCAAGCCATTAACCAATTCTTAGTCTTCCCGCTTTACTTCCTAAGTGGCGCCCTATACCCACTGGATAATGTACCGACCTGGCTTAGGATTGTAGCCGAATTTAACCCTATATCCTACACTGTAGATGCAATGCGTTGGTCGCTTATTGGCCAAACAAAATTTGGGATTGAAAAAGATCTAATTGCTCTCGGTATAACCCTGGTAGTCTGTGTATTATTTGGGGCACGAAGATTTAGAAGAATAGAAGCCTAGACTACTTAACTTTTAATAACTACTACCTATTACGCCATAAACGAAAAAAGCCCCTTATCCTGGGATAAAGAGCTCTTTCCGTTGTAAAGTGTCGTTTAAATTATTGCTAATTTAGTGACCTCCCTACTGCATGATCTTTTTAGGGATCTTGCAACCACCTCACAGTGGTAATTAATACTTTACTCCTCCACGTTTTTTGTGCAACTCTGACTTATAAAACCTTGGGATAAACTATGGATAACTTGTGGAAAATCTCACAGGTTTCTAGGCCATATAACAGAGGCCAATAGCTGATTTTTGTTTATCCACCCAAAATTTCGACTGTCTGAAGACTGGTCTGGATTATCGCCAATAATATAGATCTTATTACCGTCAATTTTAGTCAATCTTTTTACTATTTCTTTGTCTTTATGTACAGCAATTACCAATCTACCTTCGATTATCCTAGGCCTAATACCAATAACAATCTGACCAGGCTTAAGAGTTGGCAGCATGCTACTACCAACTACCCTTCTAACTACGAGTAATCTAGGCTTTTTTAGTCTTCCAGAAGATGTCTGCAATTTCATCAATTTGTTCTAGTAGCTTATCTGCCTCTTTGACATCAAGGTGGTGCTTAACTTCGCCAGCCTGCTTTATGGCCATCCAGAACTTTTCGTGCAAATCTGGGTATTTCTCAAGATGTTCAGGCTTAAAGTAATCTGCCCAGAGAACCATAAGGTGGTGCTTAACTAGCTCTGCTCGCTCTTCCTTGATAATAACGGCTCGTACTTTGTTGTGATCATCAAGACCATCATATTTCTCTAGAATAGCTTTTAGGCTTTGGGCCTCTATTTTTGCTTGTGCTGGATCATAGACACCACATGGTAGATCGCAGTGTGCGTAAACTGGTTTAATAAAAGATAGCTTCATAGTTTGTCTCCTCTTTATATTTCTATTATACCGCTCTAGCTAGCGCTTGTTATCATCTCGCCACTTGGAAATGTTTTTGTGATGACCTGAAAGTAGAACCTCGGGTACCTTTAGACCCTTAAAGTCCTCTGGACGAGTGTACTGAGCATGCTCAATCGTTTTATCGTCTCCTTGGAAGGATTCCTCTGCTGCGCTATTCTCACCACCAAGCACACCAGGGATTAGCCTAACCACTGAGTCAATAATGACCATAGCAGGTAGCTCACCACCCGTTAGCACATAGTTACCAATGGAATATTGCTCATCTACCCACTTAACTACTCTCTCGTCATAACCTTCATAATGTGGACAGATAATAATTAGCCCTTTGGCTTCAGCTAAGCTATTGGCTTCAGATTGTTTATAGGTTTTACCTCTAGGCGTAGGCAATACAACTAAAGCTCCTGGGTCATTCTTCTTAGCCTTCTCTATAGCCTTAACTAGTGGTTCGACCATAAATACCATACCGTCTCCACCGCCATAGGGCATATCATCGACTTGTTTACGTGGTCCTAGCCCGAAGTCTCTGAGATTAACGTGCTCAAAACTAACTAGTTTTTTGTGCTGGGCTTTAAATAGCATGCTGGAATTTAGCATGCCATCCAACATCTCTGGGAATAGGCTGATTATTTGAATTTTCACTCAAATTATCGTATCATATTTTTT
>JBBCHN010000013.1:0-48888 GCA_037200105.1 Candidatus Saccharimonadota bacterium
ATGAGTCAAAATACTGGTCGCAACAGACGTGGACGACAGACTTATACCACTAAAAGCGGCAAATCTATAAAGTTGAATCAGTCACTTAGTGATCGTAAAAAGGCCAAAAAAGCTGAGAGGGCCGCTGAACGAGCACTATATTTGTCTACCCTACCTAAGGATAGATGGAAGCGTCTTTTAGTACGTTTAGAGCCTAAGAGACTTTATCATTACTGGTTTAGCCGCCAAGGGGCCATCATGGGGCTTAAGATTATTGGTGTCGCTATATTGGCTGGTTTCTTCCTAACAATTGGGTTATTTGCCTACTTTAGAAAAGACCTACCACAACTTAAGGACATTTCTGGTGATAGCCTGGGTGGCAGTGTTTCTTATTACGATAGTACTGGCCAAACTCTATTATTTCAGGACTACGGGGGAGTTAAGAGAGTTCCAGTTCAATCCAACCAGATATCTCCATACATGAAAGATGCGACAGTTGCTATTGAGGATAAGAATTTCTATAAAGAGGGTGCTTTTGATGTTAGATCTATCCTAAGAGCAGGAGTTAACGACGTTTCAGGGGGTAGTCTGCAAGGTGCTTCGACCATTACAGAGCAACTAGTTAAGCTAAATGAGGGTTGGAATGGTACTCGTACGATTGCTACGAAAGTTAAGGAAGTAATTTTAGCTGTTGAAGTAGATAGAGAATATTCCAAGGACCAGATACTAACTGGTTACCTCAACATAGCGCCTTATGGGGGCGTGGATTACGGCATCCAAGCTGCCGCTCAAGACTATTTTAGAGAAAACGCCTCTCAACTTACTTTAGCTCAGTCCGTATTCCTAGCAGCCATACCTCAAAGTCCTAGCTATTATTCACCGTATGGTTCTACTCAGTTCAACCCGTCAGCGGACAACACCTTTAACGAGCAGGCTCTTGCTGGTCGAGAACAATACATCCTTAAACAAATGGCCCAACAGGGCTATATATCTGATGCTCAAGCGCAAGCTGCTCTAGCAGTTAACGTCCTTGCTCAGGTACAGCCAGAACAAGGCAAATATACCAACATTCAGGATCCTTACTTTGTACTTGCCGCCAAGCAGCAACTGGAGAATGAGTTCGGCCAGTCCTATGTTACTCGTGGCGGCTTGAAAGTTATCACCACCCTAAACCTCAAGCTCCAAAATTATGCCGAGCAAGATATTGTTGCTAACACCAAAAATGTTGCAAGGGCCTCGGGTGATGAGCAAGCTATGGTTGCAGAGGATGTTCACACTGGACAAGTTGTTGCACTGGTTGGAGGCGAGAACTTCAACGATCCTGTAGACGGTCAGATTAATTATGCAAATATTCGAGTTTCTCCGGGTTCATCTCTAAAACCATTCGTCTATGCAGGCTTAATCCAAAACAATACTGACGCAGGTGCTGGTTCTGTTCTTTACGACAATCAGCAGCCTCTGCCCGGGTACCCTTGCACCGATAAAACACAACCGACGCTAACCTCAAATGGCGGTAATTGCTTATGGGATGATAATTATGTTTACCCTGGGCCAACAACCATCCGTTATGCATTAGGTGGGTCCAGAGATGTACCTGCAGTGAAAGCTTCCATGGAAGTTGATCCTACTGACACAAGTTCAGACGTATATGCCAAGTCCGAAAATGCCTGGATTAAGCTGGCCAATCAAGCAACTGGATACAACAACGCATACGCCTGCTACCGCCCCGGCGTTAACCCAGCAAATGCCCCAGCCTCTGACCAAACACAGTGTTATGGATCATCGTCAATTGGATCTGGTGATATACCAATCGATCAGGAAGTTAATGCGGATGCTACCTTAGCCAATGAGGGCCAAGAGATCCCACAGACTTATATATTAAAGATTACGGACTCGTCTAATAAGACGGTCTACCAATGGACACAGCCTAAGTCTAAGCAGGTATATAAACCTGATACAGCCTATATAATAAACAGCATCCTAGATGACCCTAAAGCAACTTACTTGCCTGGTAACCAGAAGTTCCAAAATATTGACGGCTGGAATGTGGCCGTTAAGACTGGTACAGAAAACGATAACCGTAACGGTATAATGACAGCTTGGACTACGCAGTACGCCGTTGTTGCTTTTGCTGGCTACCACACTCTAGACAAACAACTTACAGCTGGGCTTTTTGAAACAATAACAGAACCTATAAGCAGAACCTGGCTACAACAAGCCATAAGTTCTTCAAATCAAAAACCTGTTAACTGGACAGCGCCAGCTGGTATAAAGACTATAGCTGGCTATTCTCAGCAGTCGTATAGTAACTACGGGCAGGAATTCCCGGGACCAGCGAGCGATCTTTACCCATCTTGGTATACCGGTAAGGGTAGTAGTGTTGCAGCCTCTACTACTGATAAAGTTTCAGGCTTACTGGCTACTAGCTGCACACCAGCACTCGCTAAAAATACTGTAGGTGGCGGTGCCAGCAGCTCATCGGTAATAGATATCTTCTATCCAAAGAGCTATGCAAACATGGCAGCTCTTGAAGGCAATACGGGAGGTACGAGTAAGGCATCTAGCTCAACTACTCAAACGGACAATGTGCATAATTGTAATGACACGCCGCCGTCAGTTACGGCAACTCTAGGTTCAGGCTCTTGTAACGGCTCCTGCACGGTTACAGTAGCGGCTACGGCCGGTACACATCCATTGTCTGGCGGCAACTATACAACGGCTCCTGCAGGTACTATAACCATTACTCTGAACGGTAATACCATGTGTACGATTACGATACCACCCGATCAAAGTGAAAACTTTAACGGGAGTTGCAATATATCCCCGACCTCAAGTGGGTCGGGCACCTTAACCGCAACAGTAGTAGATAGCGTCCTGTACTCTTCGGCAAGCTCAGCTAATATATCCTTCTCTTCCCCGTTGCAGAGTTTCACTTCTGCAGCAGCTGGCACCAATTCAGAAAACTTTGGCTGGAGCGGCGGTGTTGGACCATACACAGTTTACTCTGGCAACGGCATTGCAGTTGGCGGTAACTGTTCCTCAACTCCTAATATGACTTGTTCAGCCCCTGTAGTCCCAGGACAATCCAGCTACTACGTACAAGATAGTAGCGGACAACAGGGACACTAAAAATAGCTTACTGGTTAGTGATCGATTTGGGTGCAGCAGTGATGTCTTGGACTAGCTGCTGTTCTTCTAGGACAACTGAGTTTCTATCATCTACAACCTGATTGTATTGACTGATGAGTGTTGTAGTGGTGTTTGCTAGAGAGTTATAGTCATCTACCTGTTGGTTATATGAGTCGACACCTGAATTGTATTGATTGATTTCACCTGCACTCTTCTCGGAGTTAAGTGTGGTTTGCTGGTAGCTTATCTGGGATAGCTGAGTGTTTAGTTGACCCTCATTAGTAGTTATTTGAGATTTTAGGGTGCTTAGCTGGCTATCTGCACTTGTAATCTGTTGCTGACGAGTCGTAAAGGCACTTTGGTAGTTTGAGTAATAGTTGAGTAGGGTCTGACGGTTACTAAAGTACTTCGAATAAAAAATATTTAGAGCTGGAGGCAGATTCTGAACTTCGGTACCAAATAACGAGGTCATTTCATTCAATACACCACCTGGCTCAGTTTTTCTAAAGCCAGCTATCTGAGCTTTGACGATCGGATCATTAAGACCATGGTTTTCAAAGCTAATAAGCTCGTTGTTTAGGGTCTTTTGTTGATCAGGGCTTAGTCTTTGGTAAATAGCATGCAGCGTCTCATAGGCAGCCGTAACCTGCTCAATACCATAAAGATCACTACTGTTTACTGACAGCAGGAATATACCGTTCTGGCCCAGATGGTAACAGCCTAAAACAACAGACTGTTCTGAGTTATTTGGGCAGTAGTTAGAGAAACTAGACCTGGAATACAGGTTGGGATGGTTAACGTAGAAGACTTTGCGTGTATAGGCAGTCATACCATCTTGATTAGCTAGAGTAGAAATCGCAGCAGGTGCTTTGTAGTTTCGTAGAATTATCCAGTCACTAATACTTTGACGGTTTAGATAGCCAACCACTGCCAGTATGGCAACTACAGCAGTTAGTGTTAGTGGATAGATGACTGTTGGGAACTTTGATTTTGTTTTCATCTAATGTAGCTTGGTTGTTAGCTACATTATACAGTTTCAGCCGTTAAATCGTAGGATAGTTCACCTTTTTTAGCGGCAACCTTAATTATGTTGCCTCGATCAAATCTTTCCTTGAGTAGTTCAGATGCTAGATGATCCTCAATAGTGTTCTCAATTAGCCTTCTAAGCGGTCTAACGCCGTTTTTAACGTCATAACCGTTCTCTAGTAGGTAGTTCTTAGCTTGCTTGGTTAGCTCTAGTCCTATGCCATGTTTAATTAAGCGCTTTTTAAGGTCATCTATTTGAAGATCAATAATCTTATAAATATCTGCCTTAGTTAGGGCTCTAAAGACAATAGTCTTATCTATTCTATTTAGAAGCTCAGGTCGAAGAGCCTTTTTAAGTTCACTCATAACCTTATCTTTATTATCCTCGTGGAGATTATCTAGGCTAGTTAGCTCCTTATGATTACTGGCATTGAAGCCTAGGCTAGCTTCTTGTTGAAGCTTATCTGCGCCAATGTTTGAGGTCATTATTATTATGGTATTTGTAAAGTCTATACTACGTCCTTTAGCATCAGTAAGATGACCATCCTCAAGTATTTGAAGTAGCATATTAAAGACCTCCGGATGAGCTTTTTCGATCTCGTCAAACAATACCAGTGAGTAAGGCTGTCTTCTGATCTTATCTGTTAGCTGACCACCATCGTCATAGCCAACATAGCCAGCAGGGGCACCAACTAGACGGCTAACGTTGTGCTGTTCGCCAAATTCACTCATATCAATCTTAACCAGGTTGTTTTCTGAGCCAAAGAATTCTCGAGCTAGTACTCTGGCTAGCTCAGTTTTACCAACACCAGTAGGACCAAGGAAGATAAAGGAACCAATTGGTCGTTTCTCGCTACCTATTCCAGATCTATTGCGTCTAATGGCTTTTGAAACTGCATCAATGGCTTCACTTTGTCCGATTAGCTGCTTACCTATTATCTTCTCAAGCTGCAATAAGTAGCGAGCTTCACTCTTAATGACACGCTTAACCGGTACACCACTAATCCTAGATACGACCTCAGCAAGGTCATCGCTCGTTAGGCTAATCTTTTTAGCTGATTTAACTTTAGACTGTAGCTCCTTTAGCTGATCACTAATTTGGGAGACTTTCGTCTTATGTTGAGCAGCTTTTTCGTATTCTTCGTTATCTACAGCGTCATCAATACGAACGTTAAGCAGTTTAAGCTCCTTTTGTAGTTTACGTATTTCAGGCTAGTTTTAGCATTAGCAACCTTAAGGTAGGCCGCTGTTTCATCTAGCAGATCTATGGCCTTATCAGGCATGTACCTATCAGCCACGTAGCGCTTAGCTAACATGACTGCGTCCTCAATAACCTCATCGCCAATTTTAACGCCGTGGAAGTCTTCATAGTGTCGTCTTAGGCCCTTCAGTATAGCGACAGTTTCAGTTGGGTTGGTCTCTGGTACTTGAATAGGCTGGAAGCGTCGTTCTAGAGCAGCATCTTTCTCAATGTGTTTAGTGTACTCACTGGTAGTAGTGGCACCAATAATCTGCATTTTACCTCGAGCTAGAGCTGGTTTTAGAATATTGCCAGCATCCATAGCACCCTCAGCAGCACCGGCACCAACTATTAGGTGTAGCTCGTCAATAAAAGCGATGATATTTTTATCCGCTTCAAGCTCACTGATAACCTTTTTAAGTCGGTCTTCAAACTCACCACGATACTTAGTACCAGCTACCATGGCAGCAAGATCAATAGTAATAACCCGCTTATCTATTAAGCTGTCCGGCACTTCCTCATTGATAATTTTCTGGGCTAAGCCTTCAACAATAGCTGTCTTACCAACACCAGGCTCACCAATTAGTACTGGGTTGTTTTTGGTACGTCTATTTAGGATCGTAATAAGTCGTTTAATTTGAGCATCTCGACCTACAAGTGGGTCAAGCTTTTTAGACTTAGCCATAGCAGTAAGATCTATACCAAAGAATTCAACTGAGCTATTCTTACCATTTTTGCTACGTCGCCTAGATTCACCAACCATGCTCTCGGCATACTGCTGTCTATTTAGGAACCTACCAACCTCACTCATTAGTTGATCGACATCAACATTCATGTCTTTAAGCAATACAGTAGCCCTAGCGTTCTTTTGGCTTAGGATGCTATATAGGATATGCTCTGTACCACAGTATTCTTGAGAGAATTCCTGAGCGATGTCGTAAGCTGTCCGAAGAGTTAGTTTAGCTGTTTCACTTAAGCCCTTAGCGCCTATCTGGATAACTAGAGCTTTGGGAGTTAGATTTAATGCTAGTCTTGCCCTATCTATTGTTACACCGGCATCACTTAATATCTTAGAGCCCATTGAGCCAGTTTGTGCCAGCACACCCAGCAGCAAATGCTCAGTACCTATGTAGGCACTCCCAAAACCTCGAGCAATAATGTCAGCTTGGCGCAAACTTTGTTTGGCGTTAGTTGTTAGATGCGATAAGAATTCTTGAAAATCTGGGTTGTTATCTGGAAGCATATTACCCCTATATTATATGTTGTTTAGACCATATAAGCTGAAAGATTTTTGAAATGATCTATATATAATATTAGTAAATTGGCACTCAATAGTCAAGAGTGCTAATTAGGCAGCGAACTGCTCGAACGGAATCTCGGGTGTTTGAACGGGAAATGGCAGCATAGGACCTATAGCACCCTCTCCGGATCCAGGCCCTGGGCCTCCACCAGATTGACGATCTTTTATGATCAAGTAAACGTAAGGCAATACAGCTAGAGCCGCTCCGGCTCCAAGCATAACTTCATGACCAAACACATCTAAAATGCGAGAATCCCAGGGGCGTATACAGTCTGCACCATCAAGAGCAGTAGTGCCTATACCAACGGCAACGAGTGAGTTACAAACTCTTTCTCGCAACTTAACTCTATCAGCCTGATCTTTAGGCCTCTCAAACTCAGCATGTATCGGAGGTTTATTATTACGAAAACTCATAAGTGGAATATTATATCATGCTTATGGTGTTTGGTAAATAGTCTATTCTTGCTTTTCTGTAGTGTCTTCGCCGTGTTCCTCAATAGCTTCAAGTAGTGAGCTCTCTAGTTCACTCTTCTTCTTTAGCTTAGGCACCTTAGCTATCTCAGTCTCCTCAGGCTTTCGTTCCTCGGCTGGAGCTTCAGCTTTAGCGTGCTCGGCTTCAATATCTAACTCATAGCCAGTGAGTTTTGAGGCTAGACGGACGTTTTGGCCGCCCTTACCGATAGCAATACTAAGTTGGTCTTCCGGTACTATAACCTTAGCTTTCTTGCTAGATTCGTCAATCTTAACGTCTGCTACCTTAGTTGGGCTTAGAGCATTAATTATGTAGTCCTTAGGCTGATCGCTCCAGACTACAATATCTATCTTCTCTTGCTCACCAACTTCACTAGTTACAGCATTAACTCTAGTTCCATGACCACCAACAAAAGTACCAACTGGGTCAACACCTGGAACATTAGAAGCTACAGCAATCTTACTTCTAACACCGGCTTCTCTGGCTATATCTTTAATCTCCACAGCCTCGGACTCCATTTCAGGAACCTCGGCCCTAAATAACCACTCAATAAATTGGGTATTACCACGGCTAACAATAAGCTGTGGGCCTCTAAAGCTCTTCTCAACGTCTTTTAGAAAGACTTTAAGTCTTTGTCCTGGGTAGTAGTGTTCACCTTGAATTGTTCACTTCTAGGCATAATGCCTTGAGCTTTACCTAAATCGAACCCTAATGACCGTACCTTCAACACGTGCAACGTTGGCATTAATAACTGTACCGATCTTATCCTCAAACTCAGTTAGGATAATCTCTCGCTCTGCTTCACGTAGTCTTTGCAGGATAACCTGCTTAGCAGTTTGAGCAGCTACACGGCCAAAGTTTTCAGCTTTTTCGTGAACTTCTATCTCATCTCCAACTTTAACGTCTTTTTTATTCTTCTTAGCATCCTCAAGGCTAATCTCAAATGCAGTATTATCTACAGTCTCAACCACTTCCTTAGTGACAAAAGCATCAATGTCGCCAGTATTTAGATTCATGCTAATGCGTATTTCTTGCTCTCTATCTCCGTAGTCACGCCTATATGCGGCAGCTAGGGCTTGCTCCACTACTTCCTGAACTGTGTCCTCTGGTAAGTTCTTTTCCTCAGCTATAGCCCTAATGGCTACGGCTAGTTGTTTCATGTCTAAATCCATAATGTTTTTCCTTTGTTCGGTGTTAGATATTAAAAAAACCGACCTAGATTTCAGTCGGTCGGGATCTAGCTACATTATAACAAAACTTGGGGTAAAGATAAAGCTAGCCTTAAAAAAGAGTTGGGTGTGGAATAGCGTAGCTTTTTAGTGCTTTTAGGATATCCCCACTGTCATTTACTGAAGTTACTAGCTCCTCATCATTAAAAAGCATCCTAAACCTTTTTGAACCATCAGGTTTTTCCTCTACTAACAGTATGTACTTTCCGCCTTTGGGTATATCGAAAATATAGCTTTGTTATGGGAATGCCGCTAATAGCGCTGGCTCCATCCAGTATAGTATCTGTTATTACTTCACTGGCTACTGAGCCATCTTCAGTTATTTGTATATTGTAATCCCGGTACCTCAAGCTAGCCCGCAGAATATCCTCTATATACTCAACCGATGGTTCTACGTTCTCCTTTTCCATATGCTCGACAACCTCAAGTAGGGGTACGTTAACAGTCTCTTGAATGTAGCGGTTAGCGGCCGCAGGTAACAGTGGCCAAGCTTTATACTCTGGGAATATGCGCTCTGGCCATGTAATAACTAAAGCCTCTCTAAACTCAGGAGCTAAATCTGCCATAACTCTATGCACCGCCTTGGTCGACCACTCATCTACAGCATCGCTCCATTGAACTTGTTGGGAGAAAACCTTACCCATATTACTTCGCCAGGCTGCCTCCTCTTGTTGTTCTGGTTCAGCATTCTCTAGTAGGCTGTCTAGATAATCGTTAAATGCTTCTTGGATACTTAAAACAGCGCTAGTTTGGATCCAATCAAAAGTGAGACCTAGTTTCATTGGATCATCGAGACACATACTAGCTAAGTCCATATCAGGCGAATCGGTCATCTCATTGATATATTCATTCATTAGGTTTGATGCATAATCTGAAATAGAGTCTCTAGCTTCAGCCAGCACTAAATCGTAGATTTCATCACTATTTGCTTCTAGCCATTGTTCTAAATCTTTCAGTTCCCAGATTAGATCAGGCTTACATAACTCCAGGAATGTATCGTTTATTACCTCTTGCGAGAAATAGAAGCTTGCATGCAGAGAAGTCTTATCGGCTTCCTCACTATCTCTAAACTCATTAGCACCAAACACAATATTGCTAATAGCCTTAAGTTTGTCTACGTCGCTTTCTAGCTCAACAGTCAGTTCTCTAAAGTAGTCCTGCATAAACCGCTGCTTAGACTCAGTTATCATGTTTTTTCCTGAACTGTAGCTAATACTCTCTAGGTTGTTTAGGCTAAGGAGCAAATCCCTGCCTCTTTCCATGGGTGAGATTGGCTCGTCATCAAAGCCTAGAGCCGGGCCTCTAACACTATCAAGGTCAACCAGGCTACCAAATGCCGTGAAGTTAAGACTATTAGGGAATCTATGGGCTAGACCTAGCTTGTGAAGTTTAGCTAGGTTAGTAGCAGCTCTGGGAATATAGACTTCGCTAACAAACTTGGCAAAGCCTTCATCATCCTTTTGGTATGGTGTTTCGCCGTCACCAAGAAAATGCTCATTGTATGTTTCCAATGCCTGGTACCTTAGTGTTTCGTTTAGAGTTATGTCTCCGAGCCGTATAGATGTATCCATCATTCGAGCAGAAACATAAAAGGTCATGTGCTCAAAGCCTTGCGATAATTCAACTAGTGATTCGGCTGTTTGTTCTTCCTTGGGCATTTCTTGCCAGCTATTCTCAACCAGTCGACGTTTATATTCTGCTATTGATACGGGTTCGACTATACCCATCTCACTGCCTTCGGTTGGCCATGGCATGTCCTTAGGTTCAGCTAACCCAACTATATACTCAGTACTTATGCCGTTAGACCGCAGTATCCGAGAGGCTGTTAGTACCCGACCAATTATGGCACTCTCCTGGAGACCAAAAGCTATTCGACGACTTACTGATGTGCCAGTCTCAAGAACGCCTGGTTGAGAGAAATTAGCGCCTTTAAGGTTCATGGATGAGTATCTGTGACCGAACTCGTCTTGCCAACTTCCCTTTATGCTCTCGTGCTCAACCTCAAAGGAGCGTCCGTGATTTCTAGATAACCTGGTTAGTTCAAGACCTTCTATTGCCTTAGGCTCATATGGATACTGATCGCTAAATGGCAAGCTTAGCTGATAGCCGGCAGTGTCCGGATCAACTATCATTCCGGGGCAATTAGCCAGTAGTTTAGGTATAAAGGAACTGCCAGGTTTAAAGTCAACTAAAACACTAGGTACCGGCTCATCTTTAACGGCATCAACTACAAACGATTCAACTAAGTGAGGTCTCATGTCGAACTAGACTTTAAGTTTAAACCTTAGCTTCAGATGTAGGAACGTCTTTTGTATCAGTAGCCTTTTTAGTTCGTCTAGACGGTTAGGACTTACTGCTTCACGCATAAGAGCAAAGGTACCAATCTTCCCATTCACAAAGCTGCTGCTGATCAACACTTAGTGGTGGTTGAACATCGAGGTTAGCAATGTGAGAAAAGGCTGAATGCAGGGTTTCGGCGTATATGGTACCCGGTAATGCACCACTGCCGTATAGACGGTTTCCAGTTGTCTCCATACGTCCGGTAACTTCAAATAACATGTCATTGTCTACGGGAGTATCGGCAATTAAAGCATCAAACTCCTCTACGACTCTAGTCATCTCCGCATCTCGTCTACTTCGTGGCATGATTTCTCCTAAATTTGTATAGTTATTATATACTGTACAGTGCAATAGGTCAAAACTTTGCATGCTTGCCATATTTAAAGCTAAGATAGGTTACATGGCAAGGAAAGTAAGACGACTATACAGTGCATTTCAACCAGATAACTACACTCTGGATCTAGACATTGACCCTAAGAACATGAGCTTTAATGGTTCAGTTATTATTGAAGGTCTTAAAGTTGGTAGACCAGCTAAACGAATAACATTCCATCAAAAGGGTCTTAAGGTTACTAAAGTTAGCGTTAGTTCAATAAGTACTAAGGGTAATAAAGACCTAAAAGTTACTAGGATTATTGAACATAAAACCTTAGATGAGTTAAGACTGCACTTTAATGAGCTTATATACCCCGGTAGATATCGTATAGAGATCGAATATAAGGGGCGGATTAACACTCAGCTGCATGGTATATATGCTTCTAGCTTTAAGGATAAATCTAAGCAGAAGTACATTATCTGCACTCAATTTGAATCGCATCATGCCAGAGAGGCTCTACCCTGCATCGATGAGCCAGAGGCTAAGAGTGTGTTTAATCTGACACTTAGGACACCGACGTCACTACCAGCGGTTATAGCTAATACCGAAGTTATAAAGAGCACAAAGGAGAACGGCTTAATCGTCACTAGGTTCGCTAGCTCTCCAAAGATGAGTAGCTACTTACTAGCTTTGTGGCTGGGGATCTTAAGTATTTAGAGGGCGTAACCAAAAACAACGTTAAGGTTAGGACTTACGCCACACCAGATAATGTTAGCTATACAAAGTTTGCTCTAGATTGCGCTATTAAGACGCTAGATTTTTATGATGAATACTTTGCTACTCCCTACCCTCTAGCTAAGTGTGATCTTATTGCTTTACCTGATTTTTCTTCAGGCGCCATGGAAAACTGGGGCTGTATTACTTTTAGGGAGCAGACAATGTTAGTTGATCCAAAGAATACATCGCTAGATTTAAAGCAGTATGTATCTAATGTTGTAGCTCATGAGCTTACACACCAATGGTTTGGGAATCTAGTAACTATGCGCTGGTGGAATGACCCTTTGGCTTAATGAGAGCTTCGCTAGCTGGATGAGCTATTTAGCTGTTGATCACCTATTTCCTGAGTGGCAGGTTTGGACTCAGTTTATTGTCGACGAACAGGGCTTAGGCTTAAAGCAAGATTCATTAGAGTACACTCACCCTATAGAAGTTAAGATTAACAATCCTGAGGAGATTAGAACCGTCTTTGATGCTATTAGCTACGAGAAAGGTGCTGCCGTTATTACTATGTTGCAGGATTACGTAGGTAGTGAGAACTTTAGAGATGCTATCCGTTTATATCTAGCTGAGAATAGTTACTCCAATACTGATACATCCGATCTATGGAAAGCCCTCGAGCAGGTCTCCAAACGACCAGTCAGTAAGTTTATGAATAGCTGGACCAAGAAGAGCGGCTATCCGATGCTTAAAGTTATTTACACTGAGAATAACGTTCACTTAGAGCAACGACGCTTCTATCTAAATCCGTTAGCTGAAAAAGATAATGCTGTTTGGCCCAATTCCGCTCTTTAGCGACTTAGATCTAGGCAAGAATGATCCCTTCGCTCACAGAACTCTGAATATGACACTAGGTGCACCTCCGGCTAATATGCTAGTTAATAAAGGGCGACGTGGCTTTTATAGGGCTATATACGATAACAAGTCAGTAGCAAACGTCCTTAGTGACAATTTTATGGATAAGGTTAGCGATGTTGACCGACTAGGACTGCTAGCGGATGCTTTTGAAGCTGCTAAAGGTGGCTACCTACCGACACTAAGTGCCCTTAATATGCTTAACTCTTATTTTGATGAGACTAGCGTAGTTGTCTGGGAAGTTATGGCTGGCGCTCTCGGCAGTATCCGGATGGCCATGAATGATGACGAGCTTCGAGAATCTATGAAGCCCATATATAAGACGAATGGTTCAAAAGGAGCTAAAGAGATTAGGGCTTGTAGCTAAGAAAACTGATAGTCACTTTGATAAGCTGCTTAGGCCAACCATTCTGGGCATGGCAGCTATGGCTGATGAGCCATCTGTACTAGAGGAAGCTAAAAGACTATTTTACAGCGGTAAAACTGACACCATAGACCCAGACTTAAGAGGAGTAGTCTATACGACTATAGCTAGGCATGGTGACGAGGAGGATTTTTAAAACTCTACTTAAAATGCATAATGCTACTAACTCTCCTGAGGAGAAACTTAAATTAACTGCAGCGCTAACTAACTTTAAGCAACCTAAGCTAATAGATAAGTCTATCGATCTCATCAGATCAGACGATGTACGCATGCAAGATGTTGCCTATTGGATAAGCTATTCTTTCTCTAATTACCTAGCTAGAGATAAAACTTGGAAGTGGTTACAAGATAACTGGGACTGGTTGAGAACCAACATGGGTGAAGACATTAGTTTCTATAGGATGCCCTTCTATGTTGCCCGATGTTACAGCTCACTAGACTTCCTAAAAGAGTTTGAAGCCTTCTTTACTAAGAACATGTCCTCAGGCTTTGATAGGCCGCTAAAACAAGCTATAGAGACTATTCAGTGGCAAGCTGACTGGAAGAGACGTGATCTAGAAGCTATGAGGAAGTTTTTTAGAGATAACTAGCTTTGACGAAATAAATCTAATATAGCTATTATATCCGCTGCTTTGGTTGCCGCCTGTTCATCGCTGTACTTTTTTCTGTCAAAAGCTGGCTGAGTAGTATCTAGACTAAAATTAATAATAGGTCTAGGCGTTCATCTGTCATAGCATGTGGTGACCCGCTGATAATAACGCCACATATAGTTCCGTCTTTTTTTACTCTGGCTTGCACATTAGCACTACCATGAGAGTTGCCAAGCTTGACATTCTTAGCCACAGCCGTGAGCTCATCGGGTCTATTACTTAAAGTTAGTACTCTACCAACCAGCTCCTCTTCCATGGCGGTGGTGCTGCCAAGAGCAGCCTGTAACCTTTCTCTAAGTTTTAATAGCTCAACTGTATGTTTGGCGATTTCCCCACCTCTTCTACCACGAACGGCGGCAGCTAAAGCGTTTAGATTTAAAGGTAGTGGAGAAGCTGGGTTATCCAAAGCTTCCTCTACGGTCTCACGAATCTCTTTTCTGCTCACATCTTTAACCTTCACTCTTTCACGGCGAGGATAATAGTTATGTTCCACTAGGCCCAACATGCCATTACTCGAAAGATATCTTGCTGTGGCTAAATCCATAACCTTTTTAGCGTCTTTACGATTTGCTCTGTAGTGATTGTAGCTATATTCTGCTCGCCCAGGATTAACATAAACAATGTGATGCAAAGTTCCCACTATGCCCTCGTCTTTGCTCATCACTTAGCCCCTCTTCTAGAACCCCTAGGTCCACGGTTCCGGTTGATAAATTAAATTCGGCTAGTGGCAATGCAATATCACCACGACTAATAGATAGTAGCTGTAGTTTTTCGCCCTTGGCTTGACCTAGTGCTATGTTGGCAACCCGACCGTCTTCAAGCTTAACGCCTTGATATATCCTATGTAGGCCAAATCGCTCTTGAGATAAATCTCCTTCTTTTTCATCAATAACTCTTAGTGTTTTTCTTTGCTTCAGTCTACCCGCACGTTCATAGGCTCGCCTAACCAACATGGCTTCTTTAGCACTATCCATTTGCTTGCTGCTTGCCCTCAACTTCCGTAATTAACAGATTACTTATTAGTGGAGGTTCGGTATCGGCATCCTTACTTGATACATAAGCTCTTATTCTCTCAATTATATCTTGCCGAGACGTGCCCTCGTCAGCCGTAGTAACAAAAAGGTTATCGTCACGTATTTCTGAGCCCAATTGAACATAGCTACAAGTACCGCCCTCTCTACGGGCAAAGGTTGCGAGTGATACATATGCGTCCTCTCCGCCTAGAAGGGCGACTAGCTGTGGCTCAGTTCCTACATTATCGGCACTGTTTTCTATTGCCTTTTGCATAACTGCACCCTTACCCCTACGATACTTAGCCGGCCTAATAAGAGCCAGTTCGAACTTGTCTTTTACGCCCTCATTGGTTGTTGTTAGGTCATAATCTAATTTCCTTATCGTGAATGTTTCACCAACGGTATCGTCTTCACCAATAGAATATAGTCTCCTTGTCCTCAGACCCTTGCTATCAAGTGCTTCATGAACCTGCTTATTCAGTTCGGCTGCAGCAATACTACACTCACTAAACTCAGCGCCAATTGCAACGCTAAGTAAATCAAGTCTTTGAGGTGTCTCACCTTTAGGATACGCCATATTAAGTCATGTATTATATAATGATACTTGCTTTATTGCAATTTAATACTTACTTTTTATTTGGAAACATAAAACATCTAGCTTTTGTTTTTGATTTAGTTGGTATATTATTATCTTCTACTTAATTTTGGAGACGTATGAGCAGAATCGCAATAACTGAAGGTATCGATGGGCTAAACACTATAGAATCAGGCATTAGGGTACGACGAATTAGCCTTTCAGGACAACTTGGCTACCTTGGGTGCTACAGATGAAGCTATAGACGAATGGGCTGTGCTTTTTGGGACATATGACCAAGAGGATAGAACCGAAGTAAGTTATTTAGATCCTAATGCTCGACTTATTACTCTCTACGCTGGTGCTATCGCTAATCAAAGTGAAGTAATTACAGCTAATCTAAATGATTGCTGGACTAGACAGGCAGACGAAGATCAGTTGTCTACTGCTTTTAACGTAGTTCTAGCCCAAAATGCTTCAAGAGCAGCACTAGCTTCTATTACTGAAGAGCACATAGATAGACTTCAAAAAGGAAAATGGCATAAAAGTGACGATAAGCTAACAGCTGTTGCCTTCCTGGCTTCTCTAGGTGCTGCCACAGCAGGAGAATTATCAGTTGCTGCTAACGCAACTAGGGCCGGGCAAATAGCTATTGGTGCAGTTATGGGTGGTGTGGTTGCTACACTTGCCTTTGAACATCACATATTATTTAAAGACCCTGGACGACATGACTACAGAAGAGCTCAGGCTTTAATGGACCACTACTCAGCCATTGACTTTACCGATAGCTTAGAGGCTGCTCATATGTTTGGTGCTCGTAAAGTAATTGACGTTGCAGCTCCAGATAACGTAGTTGAGCTAAAGTCTGAAATTACAGACGATGCTCCGGTCGCTAGTTAAGCAGGTAAGTTAACACTTAGTCTGTGCAGGGGGCTAGGTCCCAATATCTTTAGTTTTATTAGATGCTCTTTAGTGCCATAACCAACATGGGAGGTAAAGCCATAGTCCTGACAATACTCAGCCATAGCTTTCATGTAGTTATCTCTAGCAACCTTAGCGATAATACTGGCAGCACTAACTGAGGGGATAGTGTCATCGGCATTTATTAGAGTTTTAACATTGTTAACACCTGGCAGATAGTTATAGTTACCATCAATCAAGATCTCCACACTGCTATGGTCTACCCCAACTAGTGCCCGTTTTATAGCCAGTGTCGTTGCCTTAGTAAGACCTAGCTCATCTATCTCATGAGGCCAAACCCAGCCTAGTGCCGAATAGTCAGCAAAGACATAAATCTCTTTAGCTAGAATTTCTCTGTTCTTAGCAGATACAAGTTTAGAGTCTTTTAGCCCCTTTAGAGGTATGTCTAGGCTAACTGCCCCAATTACTAGGGGGCCGGCCAGACAACCACGACCAACTTCATCAATACCAATTAGCATTACCTAAGTTATATATAAACTACTAGCTTAGGGCTAGTCTTTTTTGTCTTCTTTTGGTTGCTCAGCAGACTTCTCATCAGCCTTGGCTTCCTCTTTGGCTGATTCTTCTACTGCTTCAACTGGGGCTTCAGCTTCTTCGGCAACTTCTTCTGGTTCCTCAGGAATATCGTTAACGGCATTTTTATCAAGCCAACGTTTGCAAGTCTTGCTGACTTACCAGTTCGACTACGCATGTAACTTAGGTAGTTACGGCGTACTTTACTTCGCTTAGTTACTTCTACCTTTACGATAAGGGGGCTATGCATAAGAAAGCTTTTTTCTACGCCTATGCCACTAGCAATACGTCTAACTGTAATCCTAGATAAATGGCCACCACGGCTAGATGTCTTTATAACTAAGCCCTGGAAGACCTGTACTCGCTCTTTGTTGCCTTCCTTAATTCTCTGGTGTACACGAACAGTATCGCCGCTTCTAACATTGACCACGGCTTTTCTTTAGATATTTGGCATTGATTTCATCGATTACGCTTGCCATAAGTCTACAGATTATACCTAGTTAGTTCTAATCTGTAAATAGCATTAGCTAGAGTGTATGTTTCTGCGTAATCATCTGACATTATATTGACCGATGAGCAAATTGTTATTAGAATACTACTCAAATGCTTATACGTGATGCCGAGCCTATCCGGCAGTGGAGGAACAGCCGCCTAAGACTCAATATACTATTGAGTTCAAGTATCATCCCGTGGAAAGCTTTCATGAAGCTTTTGTAGCCGTTAATGCTCTTGGAGATATGACCGTCAGACGTTTTGATACTGCCAGTAAACAGACTTTTGGAACTAGCTGGCAGCAACGACTTCTTAATGCAACTGAACCAGCAGTAGAAGCCGGGGCTACTAGATTCTTATTAGATATTCAACAAGAAGTAAAATCCTCGACTGTAGATGGAAAACTTGAAACGCCAATACTTATTGGTACAGAAGACGCTCAAGTAGCATATTTGGGTCAAAGCTTGCTACTTTATGCCGAGGATACAGTGTCAAGAGTTCAGTTTATAGCATCTACTGGCCAGACCCAACTAGCCTACATTAGAGGCTTTGAGGGTAGATTGGCGTTATCTATGTTTGAGGATCTAGACTCACTATTTGACATACCAGGACGTTGAACAATCCACACCTATAGTAGGTTTTGGAGCTGATCTCAGCGCAAGATAGCAATACTAACCTATAACCCTGAACATCTCCTCAAGCGTTGTTTCACCGGCTATAACCTTAAGTGCTGCATCCTGAATCATAGTAGTCATACCACCTTTAATAGCAGCTTCTTCCAGTCGATTAGTACTAGCGTTCTCTGTCTTAGAAGACAGCAGATTCCTTATCTCATCTGACATAAAGAACTGCTCTCTTATTGCTAGCTGGCCTTTATACCCAAATGGATTATCGGCTGTTGGTACTGCTTTAAATAGCTGTATGTTACTTAGATCGGGCCTGGGTAGATCGGGTGGTAGGCTATCAACTATTCGCTGAAGATCAGCTCTTTCAGTATCTGAGGGTGTATAGGCTTGCTTGGTAGCAGGATCCAGTAGCCTTACTAGTCTCTGGGCCATTATTAGACGTATGGCTGAAATATATAGTGGGTTTTGGCTAATGATATCCTCAAGCCTAGTTATAGCAGCAGCCGCAGAGTTAGCGTGGAAGGTACTTAGCACTAGATGACCTGTCATGGCTGCTTGTAAGGCGGCTCTAGCGGTATCAGTGTCTCTAATCTCACCAACCATGATAATGTCTGGATCAAGTCTTAGAACAGCTCGTAGTTGGTCTGCGAATACAGAGTCTTTTTGTTCTTCTGAGGTTTTAACGGATATCTGGGTAATTCCAGTAAATTGGTACTCGACAGGGTCCTCAATGGTAATAATCTTACGCTCATCTGTAGACAGTGATTTAAGCATTGAATAGAGCGTGGTGGTCTTACCAGAGCCAGTGGGACCAACAATCATAACCAGGCCACTAGGTTTAGCTATGATTTCATCAACCACCTTACGCTCATTAGGTGATAGGCCCAGCTTATCCAGGTTATACATAGCCTCATCCATGTTAAACAGCCGCATAACAACATCCATAGAATGAGTCGTTTGAACGGTTTCTATCCTAACGTTAACATCGACCTGAGACTTATCGGCCATGACTACTCGCTGGGAAATATGGCCTTGTTGAGCTTCTTTAGATGAAGTAGATATATCACCAGCGCTAGCAATAGCCGATAACAGTACTCGGTATTTATCTGCAGATAGGTTAGCAATTGGATGAAGTACGCCATCAATACGAAAACGAATTCTGACACCGTTATCATTAGACTCTAGGTGAATGTCTGAAGCAGATAGTCTGTGAGCCTGCTGAACAAGGTAGGCTAGCATGTCATCAGCTTTAATCTGGGTTAGAATACCGGATATCTCACCAACCATCTCTGGGTTACTGGCTTTATCTAGCTCTATTTCTTTATATACAACCTTGGGAGGTGGATCATATAGGTTTAAGTACTCTCTGTAACCAGCGTCGGATATGAGGGCGGTTTTTATAAGCTGATCGTTAAAAGCTTCATTTAACCAATGCAGTGTTTGTTGGGAGGTGGTAGTAGTAATACCGAATAGAATATTGCTTCTATCTGCCTGAACTGGCACAACTCGCAAGGCTTTTATCTGATCATTAGATATAATCTCCTTATACAAGGTTTTATTTGCAATATGGGAGGTATCTACATAATCTAGACCCAGAACCTGGGCACGTCTTTCGGTAGCTTGCTCTTCATCTAGTCTGGCGTCTTGACTCATGACAGGTATTATAAATGCTTATGGCTAGAACCATAAATACTAAGCGTAGTATTATTTTAATCGCTCACAATATTAGAAGTACTCATAATGTTGGCTCACTCTTTAGAACAGCTGAGGGTCTAGGTGTTAACGAACTGATTTTAAGTGGTTATACGCCATACCCTAAGACTAGTAATGAATCTAGATTACCGCATCTAGCAGACAAGCTAGATAAACAAATATCTAAGACTGCACTAGGTGCTCAAAATAGTCTTAAGTGGCAAAGAATCGAGGATTTAGCTCAGGTAGTAGAGGAGTTAAAGTATAAAGACTATACGATAGTAGGTCTGGAACAAGATAAAAAAAGTATAGATATTCTAGAGTATTCAGCGCCAAATAAAATAGCATTGATTATTGGAAATGAAGTAACTGGTCTTCAAGCTTCAGAACTTAAACTCTGTGATGATATTATCGAGATAACTATGCGAGGCAAAAAGGAATCTTTTAACGTTGTGCAAGCTAGCGCAATGGCGATGTTTCAGATGGCAAATTATTCTACACAGACTAAAACTAGCCACCAAGAAGATCGTCTACACCATCCTCAAGATTAGCTAAAACTACTCTAAGCGAAAGCTTCTTTTTAGGTTGAAGCGCTGAGCATCTAACTAAAGATCTGCCTAGAAATACTCGTTTCTTGTACGGCTCTTCACATTCTCTCGTGCGATTAACTGCACTACCTACTACGTCTTCTACTATCCTGGGGCTCATTTCAGACAGCCCAGGAGTTATATTACGTCTAATCCCTAAGGGTATAGGTATCGTATAGCCCGAGAAGTATACATTAAGTGAATATGCTGTTTCACTTTGGTTAACGGGTCTCATAGCTGTACTTATTCCAATTGCGTCATCAGAGGGAATGCCTGAAAAAAGGGCAATCAGGACTACAGAAATCGAAATCCTCTAGATTACAGCTCATAACAAAAGTTAACCAACTAGATAAAGCAATAGCAAGCATAACCCTCTTATCTATCCAGATTTAGCATAAAATGTTAATATATTCTGAGCGTAAACTAAAAAGATGACATTAGTTAAAAACAAAAAAGAATAACTACACACCGAAAAGAGTTGCTGGTGAACATCATCGTAAAAATAAGCAGTATATGAAGCCATACTGGCCATACCTGCCTATAGTCCTGATATTAGGTGGAGCAGTTGTAGCTAACGATTACTTGCCAGCTTCATTTAATAGTTCCATACCAGCTACTGCCAGTGGAGCTAGGATTAATTCGGTAGTCGGTGGACGCAATGATCTACTTATCTTAGGCTTGTCTCTAACACTAGTTGTGCTGTGTGCTTGGTTTGCAGTTAGGCACGCTAAGAGGCTCAAGAGAATAGCTATCAACGGAGAAGAAGCTACTAGCCCATAATTTTATGCTGGATGTAGTAGGAGCACTGCTAATAGCTGGTCTCTACGTAATGCTACGCTAGCGCTAGATTCTCAACACCAACTAGCTCTTTTAGTCTACCCAGGCCCTCCTCGTTGCTATGGTCAAAGCCTTTAGGTAGTCTAATGGCCTGCCTGGAATTAATCTCGTCTAGAACTAATATTACTTTAGTCTCACCAATGTATTTATCGATGGTGTCCTTAAGGCTAGATAGCAGTTTGTCATCAGAGGTATCTTTCAGCTTTATAAATATCTTAGGCTGTTCTTCTTTGTCTGTTGGTTGGTTATTGTCCGTTTCGTCAGCAGCTGACTTATCTAGTGGCTCTAGGCTCTCAAGTACTAAGCTTTTTTGGTTATCGGTTGTTGTTGATCGAGAAGATACTCTGGCACGGAACTTGTATATCTTATCTCTAGTTAGCATGCTCATGTACTGCGCATAGGTTTTAGGGAATACTACCATTTCAATTTCACCAGTTAGATCCTCAATCTTGGTGAAGGCCATACGTTGACCGTTTTTAGTAGTTATTTCCTTAACTTCAGATATTATGCCGCCGACGGTAACAGGTGAATCGTTATTCATGTCATTAATTTTATCTAGAGGTACGCAAGTCCGCTTGAGGTAAGCACTTAGCGAAGTTAGAGGGTGTTGGCTTAGATATAGTCCAAGTAGCTCTCTCTCCCAAGTCAGATATTGGTTAGTGTTTACTACTACATTGGTTTTATCTAATTCAACCTTGGCGCTAACTAGGTGGTCGCTTTTAGAACTATCACCCTCAGAGAACAGATTAAGCTGGTTGGATTGAATTTGTTTTTGTTGCTTTGAAGCGTAAGCCACCATAAGATCAATATTATTAAGTAAAAGCTGACGCTCGTAGAACCTATCAAAAGCTCCAGTTTTAATTAAGCTCTCAAGAGCTTTCTTGTTTACTACCCGTGCGTTAACTCTAGTTAAGTAGTCTTCTAGACTTGAGAAAGCTACTTCACCTCTAGCTTGTACTATAGCGTCAGCAGCGGCAGTGCCGACGTTCTTAATAGCCTTAAGGCCAAATCTAATCTGGTTTTGTGTCGGTACGATACCAAATTCAACGAATGATTCATTAACATCGGGAGGTAGCACTTCTATACCAATGTGCCCGCACTCGGCTATCTCAATTGCTAGTCTATCTATGTTGTCATAATCCGTAGTCATTAGAGCGGCCATAAAGGCGTCTGGGTAGTGAGCCTTAAGATAGGCAGTCCAGTAGGCTATCTGGGCATAGCAAGTAGCATGAGCTTTAGGGAAGGAATAGTCGGCAAAAGGCTGAATTTGGGCCCATAGCTGGTTAGCTTGTTTTTCGCTTAAGCCTTGTTTTAGTGATCCGGCCATAAACTTAGGTTCCTCGGCTTGAAGGATATCTCTCTTTTTCTTACCAATGGCCTTTCGAACCAGGTCTGCCTCACCAGCTGAGTAGCCAGCAACTAACTGCAGAAGTTTAGTAACCTGCTCCTGGTAAACCATAACTCCGTATGTATCCTCTAGCACCGGTATTAGTGATTCGTTTAGATAGCTAATGTTCTCAGGATTATTCTTGTTTTTAATAAAGGCTGGGATTTCAGACATGGGGCCCGTCTATATAGAGCGTTCATAGCGATAATATCTGTAAACATGGTTGGTTTCAGCTCCTTTAGGTAGCGCTTCATGCCAGCTGATTCAAACTGGAAAACCCCACTGTATCTGCTCTTTGAAAGAGCTCAAAAGTTTGTGGATCATCGTTTTTTAGTTCATCGATGTTTATAGCATCTTTGTATACTCGTCTAATTATTCGCTGAGCGTTTCTAATGGTTGTTAGGTTAGAAAGACCTAGGAAGTCGATTTTAAGTAGGCCTAGTTCATCAATGGACCCATAGAATACTGTGTTGAAACAACACCTTTTTGAGCCATCTCAAGCGGTGTGAAGTTAACTATGTCGTCCGGTGCTATAACGACTCCAGCAGCATGGATACCGTGGCTTCTAATAGTACCTTCTAGCTGAACGGCTAGATCTAGTACTTTCCTGGAGGTTTCATTGGTCTTATATTCACTCTTGAGATTTTGGTCATCCCTTAAGAGATTGTTTAAGGGGTATATGACGACCCTGAACCGGCAAGTGGTAACATCTTAGCTAATCTGTCTGCTTCGGCATATGGAACTTCCAGTACTCTAGATACGTCTCTTACAGCATTTCTAGCAGCCATCTTACCAAAGTAGCAATGTTGGCGACCTTTTCCTCGTCCATACTTATGAACACAGTATTCAATAACCTCATCACGCCGGGTGTCCTGAATGTCTATGTCTATATCTGGCATAGATACACGTGAGGGATTTAAAAACCTCTCAAACATTAGGTTGTACTGCATCGGATCAATTTCGGTTATTCTAAGCGCATAGGAGACTATTGAGCCAGCAGCTGAGCCTCTACCTGGGCCAAAATAAACCTTATGGTTCTTTCCCCAGTTAATAAAGTCCTGAACTATTAAGAAGTAGCCACTGAAGCCCATAGAGTTAATAACACTAAGTTCATACTCGGCACGTTCTAATATTTCCTTGGGGGTCTCTTTTTTGGCTGCTTCTATAGATAGTTTGGCTGCTTGTTCTTTATCTAGTTTGCCATAGCGCCAAGACAACCCTCTATGAACTAGTAGATCAAGGTAGGATTTCTCATTCTGTCCGCTAGGCAGTGGGAACTTAGGAATAAGGATCTTGCCAAGCGGGATATTAACCTCACAACGTTCACTAATAGCTCTAGTATTTTCTATAACCTCAGGATGGTCACTCCCCCAACGCTTAATTACTTCCTTAGGATCAGTAACATGTAGCTCAAGGTTGGCAAGAGACAGTCTATTTTCATCAGATAAGTATGAGTTGGTTTGAATGCAAAGCAAGATTTCATGAGCTGTCTGATCCTCGTGCTTTAAATAGTGAGCATCGGCAGTTACCACCATTGGTATATCTAGTTGTTTAGATAACTTAATAAGCTGGTTGTTAATATCCTCCTGGGCTTTGTTGTGAGTCGGATGTTCCGGATGGCCATGATCTTGGACTTCGATGTAGTAGCGGTCTCCAAAGGTTTTCTTGTACCATTCGGCAGTTTTAAGGGCATTATCGTATAGACCCTGGCTTAAAGCTTGGCCAAGTTCACTACCCATACAGCCACTTAAGCAGATTAGACCCTCAGAATACTTAGCTAGCGTTTGTCTATCAATTCGTGGTTTGTAGTAATAACCCTCAAGATTAGCTATGGTAGATAACTGCATTAGGTTCTTGTAGCCCTTATCGTTCATGGCTATTAAGATCAGGTGATAATTCTCTTTATCTATACCAGCTTCTTTATCCGTTAGTTTTCTAGAAGCAATGTAGGTCTCAATACCTAGCAAGGGTTTAATGCTACTGGCTTTAGCTTCTTTATAAAATTCAATCAGGCCACTTAGCGTACCGTGATCTGTTATGGCAACGGATTCCATACCCATCTTCTTAACGCTATTCATTAGGTCCGGAATCTTAGTCAGACCATCCAAAAGACCTGTACATCGTATGGTTGTGTAGATGTACGTAATCGCTGGGTTTAAGTGTTTTTCTTTGAGCCAAGTCTCCCTCCAAAAGTGTTGACCTGTTTTAGTTAATTATACAGTAAAGATAGCTGCTAGCTCTAACAAAAAAGCTCTATTTTGTCCTAGAGCCTAGTTTATTTCTTCAAATAATCTTTTAGATCGTTTAGAGCGATCTTAGCGTCAAGCAATACTACCTCAAGATCATCATCAACGTTATCTCGTCCGTGAATCGCTGTTAGAATGTCTCTTATTTTTATCTGTGATTTTTGAGCGTGGTTTTGGCAGTTTTTATCTTGTCACTTAGTTTGGGGTTATCTTTAGCTAGTTTATCTAGAGTAACTTTAGTTTGGCTATAAATGGTCTTTAAATCTCTCTCTAAGTCGATACTGAATTAGTAGCCTTATCTTTAATGTGCTTCCTAGTCTGCTTACCACTCTGAGGGGCTGTTAGGATACCGAGAGCATAGCCTACAGCAAGAAGCCCGAAACCACCTGCCGCAACCTTACGAATCTTACTCATTTATTTCTTCTTGCTGTCATTAAATAGGCCATGGATAAGATTTAGTAGCGGAAAGCGGCTACTGCTGGCATGGGCCATATGACCAATAGCATCAGCTGCTGATTCGACGTTCTTTATAACGCCTTCAGCTTTCTTTACGACATTGTTAATCTTTTGGACAACGACAATGGCTTGAATGATTACAATTACGACAACTAACGTTAGTAGGCACAAACAGATGGTTATTAGAAGAAGTTCAACATTGTTGGCGGTAGATAACATAACTAGTCTTTATTATAACTCTTTTAGTCGATTATTTAAGCATTCCTTGGTTAAATAAAATTAAACCACAAAGAATATAAACATATTAGCTTATGTTTAACTGTTTCTTTATTAGATTTACTGACCATAGCGGGATTAGCTTTACCTTGAGTCTGCTTCATAACCTGTCCAACTAGGAAGCCAATAACTTACCCTGGCCAGCTTTTATATCCTCGGCTGCTTTAGGATGGCCGCTATTACTTTCTCTGCCTCTTTAGAGTCGGCAGCTACTTGAACAATGTAGCGGTCGCCCTCTTCCCAACAACTGGCCGTACCAGTAATCTCTGTTAGGTAAGCTTGGCCCTTTGGAGTACGGACTTCGAAAAGTTCCTCAACACGGGATAGTCCCTGTGCTGTATCATCAGCTAGAATGGCACCAGCTCGGTGCTAGAGTCTAGCGATAGCTGAGTACCAGGTTCACCAATACTCTGAGCGGCAATAACGCCAATTGGGTGGTGATCGGGCAACTAGCCAGTAGCTGGATCGATACCGTAGGATCGTCTATCTACACCTTGAACACTACCAGAACTTAGGGCACTCATTATCTTTACGCCGTCAATCTTCTCATCTTTGTCGATCTCATCAGCTATCTCTTTAGTAATTAACTGGTGGCGCTTTAGTAGGTTTGGAACCTTCTCGGCAGCAAATCGACCAATTAAACGAGAGCCATAACTAACGCCAATTTCCTTAGAGTCAGCTCGTAGCATTGCAAAGCCTGGGTCTGAGATGTCGTCCTCAATAGTGAAGACATCCTGAGCAACGTCAACTAGACGTCTGGTTAGATAACCAGCATCAGCAGTCTTAAGAGCAATATCGATTAGAGCCTTACGAGTACCACGTGTACCAGTAAAGTACTCTAGTGGGTCTAAGCCATGTATGTAACCAGCCTTAATTGGTAGCTCAATAGCTTGACCTGAAGCATCAGATTGCACACCAAGCATACCAACGGACATTTTCATCTGAGAAATATTACCTCTAGAACCTGAGGTTATAGCGATAGCCATTGAGGAATCCTCGCCAACCATCTGCTCTGCTAGCAGTTCCTGAACGTGACCATCGATCTTAGTCCAGTTTTCAACTGTTAGGCGGTGACGCTCATCATCGTTAATGAAGCCTTGTTCGTATTGTTCAGAGATAGCCTTAGCTCGTACTTCTCCGCCATCAATAACATCACCCATACCAACAATTTCACTGAAGTCACCCATACCCATAGATAGACCAGAAACGGTAGCATAGTAGAAACCTAAGTCTTTTAGACTGTCAGCTATTTCAGCTGTCTTTTCTTGACCGTAAGTAGCGTAAACAGTAGCCATAACTTGCTGTAGCTTCTTCTTAGTCATAGCCTCATCTTGGAAGTCAAAGTCCTCGGGGAAGATTTCATTGAATAGCAAACGTCCAACAGTAGTCTTTCGTACCTGACCTCTGAATGGTACGTTAGCGTAGCTCTGCAAATTAACTTTGCCTTTGTCTAGAGCCATTAGGGCTTCCTCTAGTGAGCTGAAGTTTATAGCTTCCTCAGATTGCTTAGGCCTTATATATGTAAGGTAGTAACAACCTAGGACTATATCTTGCTCAATGTGCAATATTGGTGAACCATCAGCTGGTTTTAGAAGGTTCTTGTTGGCAGCCATTATGTCCCGAGCTTCTTCTTGAGCAGCATCGCTTAGAGGCAGGTGGACAGCCATCTGGTCACCATCGAAGTCAGCGTTAAAGCCTTTACAAACTAGCGGGTGCAGTTGTATAGCTCGTCCTTCAATTAGCACAGGCTGGAAGGCCTGGATACTAAGTCGGTGAAGACTTGGAGCACGGTTTAGTAGTACGTACTTACCTTTAATCACTTCATCTAGTGCATCCCAAACAACAGTTTCAGCCATTTCAATAAGTCTTGAAGCGCTTCTAATGTTGTGAGCTTGTTCTCTGGTTATTAGTTCTCCAATAACAAATGGTTTGAATAGCTCTAGAGCCATCATCTTAGGTAGACCACACTGGAAAATCTTAAGCTCTGGACCGGCAACAATTACTGAACGACCAGAGTAGTCGACACGCTTACCAAGTAGGTTCTGCCTAAATCGTCCTTGCTTGCCTTTTAGTAGGTCTGAAAGGCTTTTTAGACGTCGTCTTTGACCAGTAGCGGCAACAGCTCGACCAGATCTAGTAGAGTTATTGTCTATTAGTGCATCGACGGCTTCTTGAAGCATTCGCTGTTCGTTACGCCGAATAACTTCTGGCGCATTTAGATCGATTAGCTTCTTAAGACGGTTGTTACGGTTAATAACTCGTCTATATAGATCGTTCATGTCACTAGTCGCGAACCTACCACCGGTAAGTTGAACCATTGGTCTTAGGTCTGGAGGAATAACTGGAAGAACAGTTAGACACATAGAGCTTGGTAGGATGCCAGCTCGCTGCATAGACTCTAGCAGTCTTAGTCGCTTCATTAGCTTCTTCTTACGTTGACCCTTAGCTTCCTCAGACTCTGCGGTTAGTTCCTCAACTAGCTTAACTAGGTCAATCTCATCAAGTAGGTCCTTAAGTGTTGAGCCGCCCATGCCTACAGTAACGATGTGCTTTAGATCATCGGGTAGGTTTCGGTAGTCTGTTTCACTTATTAGGTTAAGCTTATCTAGAGATGAAACTTGATCTTTAAAGGTTTCAAATTGGGTAGAGACTTCGTTAATTTCCTTAGTTCGCATTTCAGCTAGTAGCTTAATGTTAACTTTCTCATCTTCCTTGGCTTGCTTGTCGTAGCGAAGCGTAATAGCTTCCTTAGCAGCAGCAAACTCTGCTTCCTTGTCTTGCAATAGCTGATCTCGTTTAGCTACGTCAACGCTCTTAATTATGTAACTTGCAAAGTAGGCGACACGTTCTAGGTTCTTAACAGTCATACCTAGAAGTAGACCCATAGCAGATGGAGTACCACGTAGGAACCAAATGTGGCCTACTGGTACTGCTAGAGTAATGTGGCCCATACGCTCACGTCTAACAATAGACTTAGTAACCAGTTCACCGTTCTTATCTACAGCGGCTTCACGGCTCCTTACGCCCTTATATTTAGCATCATGAGGATTAATGTCTTTAACTGGTCCAAAGATGCGTTCACAGAATAGACCATCTCGCTCAGGTTTTTGGGTTCGATAGTTAATAGTTTCAGGTTTAGTAACCTCTCCGTAACTCCAGTCAAGGATGTCGGTTGAACTGGCAACCGCTAACCTGACAGCATCAAAGTCGGCTATATCACTAGAAACTGCTGATCTTCCTTGATTCATGGTTAGCTCCTTCCTTCTTCGTTAATCACTTCTTCTTGAACATCGGTAACTGTCGGTACAATGTCGTCCTCGGTTACTTTCTCGCTAGTAGCTTCTACAGTGTCGTCAACTTCAACTGCTTCAAATTCATCAACAGGTGCCTGTTCACTCATCTCCTCAGATACTGCTGGTTCTGGTACTTCTACGCCAGGTAAGTGTGAAGCCTTGTCTTGGATGTTGCTAGCTAGAACGCTCTCAGCATCTACTAAACTGTCCGATCTAATTAGATCAACCTTAAGGCCTAGACCTTGAAGTTCCTTAACTAGAACATTAAAGCTTTCAGGTATCTTAGGTCCAACAATCTCGGTCTTCTTAATTATTGACTCGTAAGCCTTACTTCGTCCGTAGACATCATCAGACTTAATAGTCAGCATTTCCTGCAAGGTATTAGCAGCACCGTAAGCTTCTAGTGCCCAAACCTCCATTTCACCAAATCTCTGACCACCGTTTTGAGCTTTACCACCAAGTGGCTGCTGGGTAACCATAGTGTATGGTCCGGTTGAACGAGCGTGAATCTTATCTGCAACCATGTGGTTTAGCTTAATCATATACATTGAACCAACGGTGGTGTGCTCTTTAAAGGCATCTCCAGTTCGGCCATCATATAGTTGTTGCTTACCGTCCTCTGGGAAGCCAGCTTCTTTTAGAAGGTCTGAAATCTTTTCTATAGGTACACCGTTAAAAGATGGGCTAGCAACTTTAATGCCTAAGGCACGAGCTGCCATACCAAGGTGAGTTTCAAATAGCTGTCCGACGTTCATTCTGGATGGCACACCAAGTGGGTTTAGCACTATATCTACAGGAGTACCGTCTTCCATGAAGGGCATATCCTCAACAGGCAGTATTCGGGCAATAACACCCTTGTTACCGTGACGACCACCAAGCTTATCTCCAACAGAGATCTTTCGCATCTGGGCCACAAAGACCTGGATTTGCTTAATAACGCCAGCCTTAAGTTCATGGCCATTTTCACGGCTGAAGACTTTAACACCAACAACCTTACCATGCTTACCGTTACTCATACGCTGTGATGTGTCTCTAACTTCCTTAGCTTTTTCACCAAAGATAGCTCGAAGTAGTCGCTCCTCACTAGATAACTCTTGCTCACCCTTAGGGGTAATCTTACCGACTAGAATGTCACCGGGGTGTACTTCTGCACCAATTCGAACAACACCGTCCTCATCTAGGTGTCTTAGTGTTTCCTCAGAAACGTTAGGAATATCGCTAGTAACAAGCTCAGGGCCTAATTTGGTTTCTCGGACTTCAATCATAAAGTCAACAATGTGAACTGAAGTTAGAGTGTCATCCTCAACTAGTTTACGGCTGATGATGATAGCATCCTCGAAGTTGTATCCAGCCCAAGGCATAAAGGCACAAATAAGGTCTCTACCTAGGGCAAGTTCACCGTTTTCTATGGACATACCCTCTATTAAAGTGTCACCCTTTTTAAGCTTGTCGCCGGTTGAGACTACAACCTTTTGGTTAATAGCAGTACCTTCGTTACTTCTAATGAATCTTTGAGGGGTGTAAGTCTTAGTAACTCCCTTATATGCAACTACTACTTCTTGAGCGTCGGCTTTAGTTACTTCACCAGGAGCCTCAGCAGTAATTAGCTGACCAGTGTTCTCTGCAGCTGGTCGCTCTAGCCCAGTACCAACAATTGGTGATCTTGGGATTATTAGCGGTACAGCCTGACGTTGTTGGTTGGAACCCATAAGGCTTCTGTATACGTAGTTCTTTTCAATGAATGGAATAAGACCGGCAGATGAGCCGATAACCTGATTACGGGATGCATCCATGTAGTTAACTTCGTTAGCATCAACTTCACCAGTAGATAGTCTAGTTCTGGCACTAACTCGGTCGTTAACAAAGTAGTTATCATCAGTTAAATCAGCACCACCACCAGCAATAACAGCACTTTCTTCCTCGTAAGCATCAAGATAGGTAATGTCGTCTGTTACTTGAGCCTTAACTGGCCATGTTACTTTTGAGGTAACCTTAGCTAGCTTAGCTGAATCAGCGGCTGTAATCTTGGCACCTTTTTTAACTAAAACTTTGCCTTTGTCATCCTCTAGATCAAAAGCGGCAAGTCGGCCAATTGCATCCTTAGGAGTAGCGGCGTTAACAACCTTACGATATGGAGTTTCAATAAAGCCATAGTCGTTAACTCGAGCATAATTAGCTAGGTTTAGTACTAGTCCAATGTTGGCACCTTCAGGTGTTTCAACGGCACAAATACGACCATAGTGAGTAGCATGTGCATCTCGCACTTCAAAACCAGCTCGCTCACGAGACAAACCACCAGGGCCCATAGAACTTAGACGACGCTTGTGGGCAAGTTCACTAAGTGGATTAATCTGGTCCATGAATTGAGATAGCTGAGAGCTTGCAAAGAATTCACGAACAGCTGCAACTATTGGCCTGGCGTTAATTAACTGACTTGGAGTTACAGTTTCAATTTCACTCATAGACATTCGGTCTTTAGTGTTTCGCTCCATCCTTAGAAGTCCAATACGGAATTGTCTTTGGACTAATTCACCAACTAATTTAACTCGTCGATTAGCTAGGCTATCGATGTCATCGGCTGGCTCTTGAGTATTGTTAAGTCTAATAATCTCAGCGATGATTGCCTGGATATCCTCAAGACGCATAACTCTATTCTCAATAGTGTTTGGAACATCTAGATTAAGTCTCTTATTTATCTTGTATCTACCAACTCTAGAGAAGTCAAAACGCTTATAGTTGTAGAACATGTTCTCAATAAGACCCTTGGCGTTATCTACGGTAGCTAGATCACCAGGTCGAAGTCGTCTATATACTTCAATTAGGGCATCGTTTTGTCCACGAGTAGTGTCTTTTTCAAGAGTTGCTTCTAGATAGCTAGAGTTACCAGTATCAACGTGTTTGAAGACGTCGTGCATCTGTGTTTCACTGACACCTAGGGCTCTAAGTAAGGTAGTGACAGGTATTTTTCGCTTACGGTCGATCTTAACGTATATGGCACCATTAGCAGCAGTTTCAAATTCTAACCAAGCACCTCGGCCAGGTATAACCTTGGCACCATAAAGGCTTGTAGTAGCGTGCTGGTCGGCAGTAAAGAATACACCAGCAGATCTGATTAACTGACTGACTACGACTCGCTCAGCACCGTTAATAACAAAGGTACCACGAGTAGTCATCCAAGGGTAATCACCTAGATAGATCTCTTGTTCTTTAACTTCACCTGTAACTTTGTTGATTAGCTCAACATTGGCTAGAAGCGGTGCTTCATAACTAACATTATTCTCACGAGCTTCTAACTCAGTAAGTTTTGGCTTATCAAAATGATAATCTTTAAAATTAAGAGTTAATTTTGTACCAGTATAGTCGTCAATTGGACTAATTTCGTTCAATAACTCACTTAAACCCTCATCAATAAACCATTGGAATGATTTGTTTTGATGATCTACCAATGATGGTAGAGGTAGGTTATCTGTCTGGTTAGTAAAATATACTCGTTGGTTTGTAGGTACTGCCTGCCTTTTAGCCATATTCTAAGTACGTCTCCTTAATACTAAAGGGATTCTAATATCTCTTAAAATCTTCTTGTAGCGCTTTATATGAATTGATAATTGATGCCTGTTACTTCTTAATTCTAAGTTTGTTTTTAGGTTTGAAGTGAAGACAACTAAGCCGACCCATTAATAACTACATAAATTTTGATGCAACAAAATGGCTTGCTTACACTACTTCTTATTCTATAGTCTGAAGGATCGACTTATGTAAGTCAATACTAATCTGAGCTTGAACTAGGGATTCTATGACTTCTTTGAGCTTATTATAGAGTCAACAATACCGTAGGCCTTAGCTTCAGTAGCATTTAGCCACTTGTCTCTCTCCATGTCTATATGTATCTTATCGGGCTTTTGACCAGTGTTCTTGGCCATGATGGATTCCAGTAGTTTCTTAATTCGCAAAGACTCTTTTAGGTCTATTTCCTGATCAGTAACCTTGCCTCGAGTACCAGAACTTGGTTGGTGAATCATAACAGTTGAGTTTGGTAGAAGGTGTCTCTTGCCTTTAGTTCCTGAACTTAGCAGGAAGGCTGCAGCTGATGCCTGCACTCCAATACCAACAGTTTCTATGTCGTTAGATAGGTATTGCATAGTGTCATATATAGCTAGTGCATCATAAACGCTGCCACCGGGACTGTTTATATAGAACTTAATGTCTTTTTTAGGGTCTTCATTATTTAGGAATAATAACTGGGCAACGACTATATTAGCGCTAGCTTCGTTAACATCCTGACCTAGAAAGATAATTCGATCTTTAAGTAAGCGAGAGTAAATGTCATAGGACCTCTCATAACGTCCTTCGGATTCTACTACTGTAGGTATCAGTACTTGAGATATTGGTTTGCTCATGGATCTCCTTACTTTAGGTACTCTAATGATACCAAAATTAGCACTCACTAGTCAAGAGTGCCAATTAAGATTTAGTTGGAGCTTTGCTAGCCTGATTGCTTTGAATAAAGTCGAGGACTTTCTCTGTTAGTAGTCGCATACCAAGTTCTCGTCTATTGTTTGGATTGTCTAGCTCTTGCTGCATTTGAGGGTCGCTGTATTGTCTCTTGAGATTTACTATCTGTTGATCTAGCTCAGTATCTGTAACCGTTATATTCTCTTTGGTTGCTATCTCACCTACTGCCAGTCCACCTTTTATCCTAGTAATAGCTACTTCTCTAAGCTGTTTCTCATAGCTTTCATTAGACTCTCCAAGGCTAGCTAGGAACTCTTGCCATGTTTGTCCACGATTTAGAGCTGACTGCTGAGCATTTTGAAGTAATAACTCATACTCTGAATCTACGAGAATTTCATCGAGCTCAACAACAACTTTTTTAGATAGCTCATTTAGTATCTGGTTTTCTAGATCAATAGTAGCTTGTCGTTCATTTTCAGCTTCTAGTT
Organism: Candidatus Saccharimonadota bacterium; assembly: GCA_037200105.1. Lineage (GTDB taxonomy): Bacteria > Patescibacteriota > Saccharimonadia > Saccharimonadales > UBA4665 > JAJZKE01. Next base: position 33,651 of record JBBCHN010000013.1, read on the forward strand.
GACGCTTAAGCTCTTTCTTAAGCTCATCCAGGGTTTTAAATGGTCCGACAGTTTTAGCAAAAGCATCGTCTAGCTTTGGTAATTCAACTTCATTTACTTCCTTAATAGTGGCTTTGAACGTCACTTTGCGACTGGCAAAGGATTTGTCTTGATAGTCTTTAGGAAAAGTTAGATCAAAGCTTTTGGATTTGCCTATAGTTAGGCCTACTAGATTGTCCTCAAATCCAGGAATTAGTGTATTATCGCCAAGAACCAACCTAAAGTCCTTACCACTAGCTGAAGCTAACTTCTCCTTAGTCTTAGTATCACTGCCATCAAAATCTATAACGACTAGATCACCTAGCTTAGCAGCCCGTTTAACTGCTTTAGGCTTAGCGACTCTCTTTTGTAGTTCTCTTAAGTTGTCGTCAATCTGCTTCTTAGCTGGAGTCACAGATGCTTTAGCTAACTTTAAACTCTTGTAGTTAGGCAGCTTAACGTCAGTAATAATTGGAACTTCTATTTTAACTTCCAGCGATGTATAAGGAACAAACTTAGCTATATCAATCTTAGGTTCTCCGGCAAAGCGATAGTTAAGTAAGCTTTGGCTCTGCAAATATAGATCATTAACTGCATGGGTTAAAAATTCATTCTGAAGCGTAGACTGATCAGCGTATTTTAGAATCATGTCAGCTGGAGCTTTATTAGGTCTAAAGCCCGGTACTTTAACAGTTGAGGCTAACTCGCTGGCTACAACTTGTCTATATTTATCTAGATCACTATCCTCAGCCGCAAGGGTGTAGGTTGCTCGGGTTTTTGTAGAGTCGTTATTAACTAGTTTCATAGAGTGCTACTTTAACATAAATCAGGCGGAAGTGCAGACTAATGTCTTACAAATATAGATACGCATATAATCATAGCAACAAACCAAGTAGCTTCTACGACTGCACCGATAGGACGCTCAAACCACTGAATTGAGCTAGCAAACTTACTATATAGATTAGGCTTCCACGATTTCTTCTTTAAAGACTTAGCAAAGCGGTTAATACTCAGGAAATCCGGAGCGGCGGCAATAAAGGCACAAACTATGGCCAGTAACCAGTTAATTGGCCTTGAAAAAATCAATACCAACACCAAAGCTAAACAAAGAACGGCATCAATGTATAACGATGCGATGAAATATCTGTTGGTTATCTTAGCGTTACCCCTTCGATTAAAACCGTGGTGCGGTATGACATCCATAACATAGTGTGAAGCTAGCGCTAGAGGGGCTGCTATTAATGGCTCGCTTATGGTTAGCCCTATTAGTGCACCTGTTAGTGAATGATTAATAGCTCTCATAGATGTTCGTTTAATAATCCTATGTAGCCTATCTTAACATTTGTCCTTAAGCTGCTCTAAATTGGTCTACTCACAGCCGCCTTTAAGGCTATGCTGTTTATGCTATACTATTAACAGATTGAAACTAAGGACGTCCTGAAGTGGAAATAAAGAACAAAAAGTCGATAAGGTTTGTATTTAGGCCAGCCTTTTTAGGTAGCTCTAAACCAGAAGTTAAAAGTCGACTACCTCTTAATAGACAAAAGCTATTCACCAGGGTCAAGTTTGCTGTCAATAACCCAAAAGAGGCCTTTAGAAAGCTAAAGAAGGCATATAACAAGCATTTCATACCTGCGACCTTAGGTAGCATCTTTGTGCTAGTCCTGATTGTGGTACTAGGTCTCTACATCTACTCAAGACCTAATTACACCCTATCTAGTCAGGCTCAAGCTTTAGTTGGTAAAGCCGATGCCAAGCTTGTAAGTAAGGGGCTTACGTACAATCTTAAAGCTAAAACCTACTATTTAAATAAGTCCAGTATTGGTAGTAGCCAGCCCACCAATTCTGTCAGTGTAGGTACTTATCCTTATAGTCTAGAACTTCCTAAAAATTTAAATAGTGGCGTGACTTACTATGATGATAAGTCTGATCTTTCTTTTTCTCTAACTCCCTCCTTTAAGACACATTCAGCGAATAACGAAAAGATTAACAACAAAGGACAATTTATCTATCCTATAGGTCGAGGTGATATTCAGGCCGTCTACACCATTAAGGCTAACGGTCTACAAGAGGACCTTGTGGTGAATAAAAAGCAATCTAGCAACCTGTCTTTTAGCTACAGGCTTAAGCTGCCGAAAACACTGCAGGCTAAAATGATGCCATCTGGCGCTATTGGCATCTATTCGGCAAACTCATATCTGTACGACAATATATCCTACGGTTCATCAGCTGATCAGTTATTAGTGCAAAAAGCCAGACAGAATTCACAAAAAACCAATCTGGTTTTCGTTCTCGCACCACCTGCCGTATACGATAAGAGCTCTGCAGATAGTGTTGGTAATGCCAGGCTTTCACTAAACAACAACCTAATAACCATGAATGTAAGTGGTCTTCAAGATCTGCATTATCCACTAACCATAGACCCGAGCGTTATAGTTTCATCGGCCAGTACTTTTGGTCAGGCTGGTAACAATGAAGGTGATATAGCTATGAGCTCATCGAGCAACCAGATATCTGAAGGCGGTCTTGATGGCGGTGTATTAAGTAGTAATTGGTCACCAACAACCAGTTTGCCAACAGGTACGCAACAGGCTACTACGGTAGCAAATAACGGCTATATCTATGAGATTGGCGGCGATACAAACAGCCTTATTACAGTTACTACTGTAGATTATGCGCAAATTAACTCTAACGGAACTATAGGATCATGGTCACCAACAACCAGTTTGCCGGTAGCCACTTATTTGGCCACTTCAGTTGCATACAACGGCTACGTCTACGAAATTGGCGGGTCACCCACAAATAGCAGCCTGACTGCCAATGTATATTACGCACCTATTAACACAAATGGCACTATAGGCTCATGGTCGCCAACAACCAGTTTGCCTGCTGCTATTAATGATGCTACTTCAGTTACATACAACGGCTATGTTTACGAAATTGGTGGTGAAAACAATACAACCAATGTACCTACGGTGGACTATGCACTCATTAATGCGGACGGTACTCTAGGCTCTTGGACGTCAACGACCAGTTTACCCAACGCCAATAATAGCGCCACTTCAGTTGTATATAACGGCTATGTTTATGAGCTCGGAGGCTACACCACCACTGCAGTGGCAACTGTAGAGTACGCTCCAATAAACTCCAATGGCACGCTGGGGTCATGGACAACCACTACTAGCCTGCCTTATGCCAACTATGGAGGTACTTCGGTCATATATAACGGCTATGTTTATGAGATTGGCGGATATATTACGGCCGCAGTAGAATATGCCCCACTAAACTCTGATGGAACCGTGGGGTCATGGCAAGCAACTGCTAGCCTACCAATCTATACCTTTAACACGGCTTCAATTGCATATAATGGCTACATATATGATGTGGGCGGCTATTCTAATATAAAGACTGCTGTTGTGGATTACATTGCTATCGGTCCTGCTGGTGAGATCAGTAGCAGTATTCAAAGCCAAACCTTTCCAACGGGTATAGCCCTTGCCGGTCTTATCGCTACTAATGGCTATCTTTTTGTTGTCGGGGGATGTAGCAACTACTTAACAACTGCAAATGAAAATTGTGACGCACTCAATACAAACATATATTACGCCCAGATTCAGTCTAACGGTACGCTAGGTTCATGGTCTACATACACTAGCGCAGGGGTTGGAGCATTCGGTCTTGCAGCGTTTGCATATAATGGCGAGATATACACTCAGGGTGGATGTACGACGGCTGGATCAGGTAATACCAGAGTCTTCCCATGTGGAACCAACGGGTTTGTTAGCACCGTCTATTATGATTCGGTGTCGAGCATTATTAGTTCAGGTGGTGGCTTTACCTCCAGTAGTATAGGCAGTGCATTACCGGCAGGTTATTTTAATACTGCCACTGTATACAACGGGTACGTTTATCTACGTGTTGGCTGTACTGGAACCGGCCAGAACTACATGTACTGTAATACGGGTTCTGTTGGAGTTAAAATCTATTCAGCTCAGATTAGCAGTGTCTCTAGTTGGAGCTTCTCTGCATCTAATTACGCCGGTACCTATACATCATTTGGTGATTCGCTGGTGGCGTCTGGTGGATATTTATATGACGTAGGCGGCTGTTCAGTGTCACTTAAGTCTAATGGCTGTGCTACCTATCTAAGCTTTGTAGATTATGTAAGTATACCGAGTACTGGTTTTAACGGCACTCAGTCGCTGGGCTATGCCGGTAATAGCCTGACTACTTCAGAATGGACTGGGGCAGTTGGTATTAACAATGGCTATCTATACGAATTTGGCGGTTGCGTTACTGGCCCAAGCCCCGCATTACCAAGCACAGGTAATGAAGCTAGTGGTATTTGCGGGCCAAACTCTAGTAGTGCGATCATGCAGTATGCACCTATCAACTCCAACGGTACGATTGGAGCATTCACTGCTTCTGTAGATACTTTGGCTCAGCAGTCCTGGGAACTTAGTGGTACGACTTCTGGTGGATATTTATACACAGTTGGCGGTTGCAATCTGAATAGCTATTACACCAGCGGAACCAACCAAGGGTCCATGTGTGGAGGTGCTCTTTTAAACACTGTTAATACATACCAGATTAACAACGGAGGTCCAGGAAATATTGGTACGTGGAATGCGGCAACTAGTTTAGGCACAGCAACAAGTGCCAGTACCTCAGTGGCGTACAACGGCTATATTTACGTATTGGGTGGTTACACCAGCACCTATCAATCCAGCGTCTACTATGCTTCTATATCTTCCAGTGGTGCCCTAGGATCATGGACACCAACCTCCAATATGCCAGCCGGCCTTAGATCGTCTTCATCTGTTGTATATAACGGCTATGTTTATGAACTAGGTGGGCAGCCATCATCAGTCGGTACTACCTCAGTATATTATTCACAGATAGGGTCAGGAGGTGGCCTTGGCGCTTGGTCAACAGCAACTAACAGTTTGCCAGTTGGATTATTTGGAGGTTCAGCAGTTACCTATAATGGCTATATATACTATATTGGTGGAGATACGGGCAGCATAGCCGTGACTACAGTATATTACTCACAAGTAGGGCCTAATGGTGTGCCTGGCGCTTGGTCAACAGCAGCAAATAGCCTACCGGTTGGGACTTATGGTGCCGGGTATACCGTAAATAACGGCTATGTTTATGAAATTGGTGGCTATACCACAGCCAATACAGCCAATGTGTACTATATGCAGATAGGTTCTAACGGAGTACCCGGCGCATGGATAGCCGCTAACAGTTTACCGACCGCCGCACGGCTGACACAGGCGGCGGCGTACAACGGCTACTTATATGCGGTTGGTGGTATTGGCGCAACTGGCATCTTAGCCTCTACGGAATACGCCAGCATAAACTCCAACGGTACAATTAGCCAATGGATGCCCACAACAAGCCTTCCTCACACATCTGATGCTGATCAACTCACAGTCTATGACGGCTATTTATACGACCTAGAGGATGGTGCCACGTCTACTGCGACGGAATACGCCCCACTGGATTCAATTCCAAGAGTGGGTGTATATTCAGACCTCATTGATTTAACGGGGATATCTGGCGACAACCCTAATCCGACCTACCTCATTAGCCAGGGCACTAATACCGGTAATCCTGGATTGGGCGGCGTGAGTGGCCCAGGTGGAGTAATAGTTAATTATTCTTTTGCTAGTAATGCCTGTGCAGCGTTCAATACTCAAAGTAGTTTAGTAACCAGTAATGGCAATCAGTTGAACAATCAGTACCCACTAATCTTTACAGCCGATGGATGTAGTAATGCTACCAATCTAGGTCGCTACATGTATGTTAGATATACGCTAGATGACTCACAAACAGCCAGCTTCCCTGATTCTAGCGGTAATCACACTACCATCAGCGGCTTCACGGTGTATTACCACCCTGCGACAACTTATAGACTAAAAGGTGGTATGACGCTCAGTAATGGCAATAAGACAAGCCTGGACACGCAGTAGTAGATGTTCTCTGCCAAGGTTTATATAAAATATCCAATAAACTACAGTCTGAGAGAAGTTTTGATGTATAATTTTATAGATAATTACGTTTGTGGTTAATAGGCAGGCAATTTGTCTGAAAAACTAATATGGGTCTGCTAAAAAGTAAACATCTACCTAAATCAAGAGCTATAAAGACTAAACGAAAGTCACTTCATTCTCGCTCTCATGCATTGTACATAAAAGTACGTTTATACAGACGTAAGTTTTTGAGATATAGGATTAAACATTATAAATTCTACTATCGTTTTAAACTACACCACCAAAGATTATATAGAGCAGCCTACTCATCATTAATCCTTTTAGCTCTTTTAGTTATAGGTTTTGGAGTTTCTCAGTACTTCAAACCTAACTACCAACTATCCAAAGGGGCAGCTTCACTAGTTGGTACACCAGACTACCCATTAGTGAAGAACCAATTAAGCTACAACTCCAAGACTCAAACTTACATGTTAAATAAAGGAGGGATCAATAATTCAAAGGCATCAGCTAATAGCGTTAGTATTGGCAGCAATCAAAATGCTTTTAGCTTAAGTATCCCAACTAAGCTAAATAAGGGTGTAACATTCTACGACGATCATACCGGTCTCTCCTTTACTTTAGCTCCCCAGTTTAGCGCTAATGCTGGCAAGAATAGCTCAGGTCGTTTAGTTTATCCCCTTGGAAGAGGCAATGTGCAGGCTGTCTATACAATTAAGCAAAATGGGCTTAAAGAAGACATGGTTATCAATAAGTCGATTGGTGATAACGCTTCGTTTAGTTATGAGCTAAAACTACCCAGCGATCTTCAAGCACGTATGATGCCGAGTGGTGCAGTTGGAATATATTCAGCCAGCCCATCCCTTTTTGGACACATATCTTATGGTTCTTCCAGCGATCAATCGCTAGTTAATAAAGCTAAACAGAATGCAGCCAAGAATAATCTAGTGTTTGCACTTGCTCCGCCAACAGTTTATGACGGTTCCGGTGACAATAGTGTTGGTAGCGCTAAGCTATCACTAAAAGGAGACATGCTAACAATGAGCGCAAGCGCTCTAAAGAATCTACAGTATCCAATAACTATCGACCCTAGCGTAATAGTAGCGTCTGCTAGCTCGTTCGGCCAAACAGGAAATAATGAAGGCGGTATTTCCCTTAGTTCCTTTAGTAACCAGATTAGCGAAGCTGGTTTAGATGGTGGTGTAATTGCAACTTCATGGTCAACCACCACCGTCCTGCCTGCAGCTAGAAGCCTTATGAGTACCGTAGTTAATAATGGCTATATCTATCTAATTGGAGGCTCAACAACCTCAATAACTGCCACAGTTATTTACTCACAAATTAACTCCAACGGCACCATAGGATCATGGAACACAACAACTAGTTTACCCTCGGCAACGGTTTACTCTAGTGCTGTAGCCTATAATGGCTACGTTTACGAGATTGGTGGATCAGTTGGTGGATCGCCTGTCACAACCGTTGATTATGCTAAGTTTAACTCCAACGGCACGATAGGGTCGTGGACGGCGACAAGTACACTGCCACTGATCCGTGCAGATGCCAGTGCCGCTGCCTATAATGGCTATATCTATGAAATAGGTGGCTTTAATAATTCAGGTAGCGTTAATACAGTTTACTATGCACCGGTCAATGCCGATGGGACACTGGGTTCATGGAACACAACTACTGTCTTGCCTAGTGCTACCCAATACCAAACATCAGTTGAATATAACGGCTATCTGTACTTAATCGGTGGATTCTCGGGAGGTAGTACTCAAACAGTTGACTATGCACCCATCAATCCTAACGGGACATTGGGATCGTGGGCAGCTACGGCAAGTTTGCCAACTGGAGTACAAGCTGGCAGCTCCGCTGTCTATAACGGCTATATATATGAGTTTGGTGGCTACAACGTCGGATCGGGTAATACTGTCAATACCGCATACTATGCGCCCATTTATGCTAATGGTAGCCTTGGCACGTGGCAGAGTCTTACAAATCTATCGGCTAACACTCAGGACGAAAGCTCAGTAGCTTACAATGGCGTTATTTATGTAATTGGTGGTGATAATGGTGTATCTAACAGTACGACCGTCAACTATGCAGCAATAAGACCAGCCGGTTACTTGAGTACGGCGGTTGCCACAACTGGTTTACCTACCGCAACCTATGAGGCTACTTCTGCTGTTTATAATGGTTATATATACGAACTTGCTGGTGCTACTAGCAGTGGTAGCTGGAGTACTACCGTTGATTATGCCCCCATAAGCTCTAGTGGGACTATAGGCGCTTGGACGGCAACTACTAGCCTCCCCACTAGCTTAGACCTATCTACTACGGAGGTATACAACGGTTACATATATGAGCTAGGTGGCAGCGCCAACGGAGCTGCCACTGCAGTTGTCAACTACGCCCCCATAAGCTCTAGTGGGACTATAGGCGCTTGGACGGCAACTACTAGCTTATCTACAGCAGTATATGGTGAAACTTCAGCTGTTTATAACGGCTACATGTACATACTTGGAGGCGTAGGTTCAAGTCAGCAAAGTACGGTCTATTACTCTGCCATTGCCACTGCAGGTACTTTGGGTACTTGGACAGCAACTACTAGTTTACCTACCACCTATGTTTACTCCACGACCGTAATAAATGGCGGCTACATTTATGAAATTGGAGGGTCTGCTGCAGGTAGTGCCACAACGGCAGTCTATTATGCTCCAATAAACTCTAGCGGAACTATAGGCTCGTGGACGTCAACAGCTAACTTACCGGCAGCCAACTATCAAGCTTCTGCCGTGACTTGCAACGGCTATGTATATTACCTTGGTGGGCGTACTACTAGTAGCGTTGACTATGCACCTATAAACTCAAATGGTACGCTGGGGTCGTGGACAGCAACTACTAGCCTCGTTCAGTCGACCTTATATGGCTCGGCGAATTGTTATAGCGGATACGTGTATGAAGTGGGAGGCTCCTCAGGTACCTTAAGTCCATATACTACAGTTGATTCATTCCAAGTAAACAATGGCGGACCAGGCACTATAGGATCCTGGGGAACTGCCACCGCCTTACCTGTGGCTAACTGGCGTGGTATGTCTGTAGCATATAACGGTTATATTTATGACATTGGCGGAGAAACCACTAGTATGACATTTACCAATGCTGTCTACTATGCCCCAATAAACGCCAATGGCACTATTGGGTCGTGGACAGCAACTACTAGCTTGCTATCAACCGCTGATTTAGTGACAGCCTCAGCCTACAATGGTTACCTGTATGTAGCTGGTGAGTATGCTCCCATAAACGCCAATGGCACTATTGGAGCGTGGGCTACGACGACGACTGGTGGGCTCACCCAAGTCATATACAACGGTTATATGTACAGTGTAGGAAACGGCTTCGCTACAACCGTCAGCTATGCCAAGATTAACTCAAATGGCTCCGTAGGGTCTTCTACTACGACGACAAGCCTTCCGGTGGGTGCAAATGATGCTTCCGCATTAGCCTACGATGGTTACATGTACGAGATCGGTGGTAATGTCAGTGGTACCATTACATCTGCTGTCTACTATGCCCCAATAAACGCCAATGGCACTATTGGGTCGTGGACAGCAACTACCAGGCTACTGGCTCCGACGGCCGATGCTACTGCGGTATCAGAAAACGGTTATGTGTACCTACTGAGTGGACTTGGCGGCGCCAGTGGTGCTACGGAGTATGCACCCATAAACGCCAATGGCACTCTTGGGTCGTGGACATACACCACAACTTTATCGTCAGGTACATATTTTGCTGCTTCAGCCTTGTATAACGGTTATGTCTACGAGCTTGGTGGTATTACCGGGATAACAACAGTAAACTATGCAGACCTTAACTCAATTCCGCATATTGGTAGCTATTCTGTTCTACTGGATCTCAGTGGACTATCGACTGCCGATCCCGAGCCAACCTATCTAGTGGCTTATGGCACTGATACGGGTAATCTAGACATAGCTAGCTCAGCTGGAACAGGCGGCACCTCCACATATTACAGTTACGGTACTAATGCCTGTCCCACCTTTAACCCGGAATCTCAGCTTAACTACGGTATCGGCCCTACTCTAGCTGGCGTCAATCCTGTAGGCCTAACCGCAAATGGCTGTTCTGCTAGTACAAATATGGCTAGATATGAATACTTAAGGTATATATTGGATGATTCACAAACGGCTACTTTTCCTGACGTGAACTCAAATCATAGCTCTATAACAAGAATTCAGGCTTACTTTATAGCGAGTCCAGTTAACAGATTAAGAGGTGGGATGACCCTATCCAACGGTGTGAATAGCGGTCTTGATGCTCAGCCATAAATCTGGTGCGCGAGAGAGGACTTGAACCTCCACGCCTTTCGGCACATGCTCCTAAGGCATGCGTGTCTACCATTCCACCACTCGCGCCTAGTCTACTATGATAATCAATCTATGCAGTTTTGGAAACAGCACTTTTACCAAACATGTGATGGTCCATAAAGTCTTGGGTAAAAGATCCTGCACCAACACCATAGTCCTCAGCATAGTTCGACTTAGCATCTGGCCCCCAGAAAATACGAAAACCTAAGAGCTTGCCAAGTCCCTCTAGAGTATGTGAATCTCTCTCCGTCTGAAAACCATTCTGATTAGCTGCATAGTCCAGTAGGCCAAGTGCACTGCCTGTAACCTCTAGTTCCTCTAAGTTTGCATGGGTAACTAACGTAGCGTGTTGTTCCCTGCGTGCAGCGTTCATCATTGCTTCTCTAATGAGTCTTCCATTTAGATCCTCAAACTCCTCGGCCACTTCTGGGCTATGACCGAGCATTGCTATTTCCGCCTCACTCATCATAGATAAATCGACTGCATGTACTAGGTGAGGTACAGATACACTCTCAAGCATGTTTTTTATAAAGCCTTGTTCAGGTCGCATGGGCTAAATTTAGCACAGCTTTACGAGCATTAAAAGTACTTATGATTTGTGTTTGGGGTTAGCTTCCTCGTAAGCACAGTACCAGGCAGCAGTAACAGCATTAATAAGGGTTGGAGCTAATTCTTTTGTAAGCTTGCCACTCAGTTTCATTGTCCAGCCAGTCTCATAGAAAGTATCGTAAAGATTCAATTTAACAATCTGTTGAGCAACAGATCTAAACCAAGGACCCACGTGTTGTTTAGATATGGCAGATACGTAATCGGTAGCAGGCATAATATCCGTAAAGCTCAGTGGTGCAATTAGAGTAGCAAAACCCATCTCAAAGGCTGCGTGCGTAGTAAACAGCCCTTTAGGCCCCCACATCTTCCAGTTGTTCTTAATAGCGTGACTTCTGGTATCACCTGGCATAACTAGTTTAGCTTTTACGGTGGTTCTAGTTTCAAGGCCTTCACCATTTCGAAGCTCCATTAGCTTTTGTTCATAAGGGTAGTGATGAGCTGGAGTTAAACCATCTACTATAGCGTGAGATAGCCAAGCAGCTTCAAAGGCTGCTCGCTCTTGGTTTGTAGACTTTAGAGCTTTTACCAGCTCTTTATAGTGCAGGTTAATAAAGTCGATCAGTTGAGTATCTTTATCATCGAAAGGCTGGATATAGTGCCACTCCTCGTCGTGAGCTGGGCTCTTACGCTTAGTGCTGTCTGGCCCTTGATTGCCTTCGAAATGAAGAATATTAGTAATCTCTGGAAACTCTAGCCCAGGTAGCATACTCTCAAGCTGACGACGAGCAATACGGTCAATCTTCTGATGAGCGCCGATTATATTACCGGATATTCTTGTGAGTGTAGTACCAGAATACATAAATAATTAGTTTAAATTTGTCAGTTTCTGTAGTTTTGTTACTTCTCGATCCAACTGAGGATATTTTAGCAGATCTAGGTCATTTTCGACAAAATATTTAACAGCTTCTCTAGACTCTTTTATTAGCTGCCTGTCGTCTAGCCCAGCCATTCTAAGATCTAGTATGCCGTGCTGGAATTTACCATATATAGCTCCTGGGCCACGAAGATCTAAATCAAGCTCGGCTAGCTTAAAGCCATCGTTACTGGATTCCAAAGCCCTTAGCCTATCACTAGGAGTTGCTGTATCTGGATAAACTAGTATTGCTCTGCCTGGATGTTCACCTCTGCCTACTCTACCTCTAAGCTGATGAAGCTGGGCCAACCCAAAGCTCTCAGCATCAAAGATTAGCATGATAGTAGCATTAGGTACGTCTATGCCCACTTCTATAACGGTTGTTGATACTAATATGTCTGTCCTTTTATCTATAAAGTCTTTCATAACTTTATTTTTATCCTCGGCCTTAAGACGTCCATGGATTAAACCAACTCTGTAGCCCTTGAATTTAGTCTCGGCCCATTTGTATATCTCATTAACTGAGTATTTAGGATCGCTATCTATACTGGAGCTAACAATAAACATCTGCCTGCCACTGCTTAGCTCCTCTTTAATGCTATCTAGATTCCTAGCTAGTACCGACTCAGACATTAGAGAGGTTTTAATTGGCTGACGGGCTTTAGGCTTTTCTATTAGTCTTGATATATCTAGTTCACCAAATAAAGTTAGAGCAAGGCTTCTAGGTATTGGAGTAGCGCTTAGGGATAGCATATGCGGTTGGACATTGGCTTTTAGTTTTAGGGCTTGTCTTTGGTTAACCCCAAAACGGTGTTGTTCATCGATAATAACTAGAGCCAAATCTGGTGTCTCTACCTCTTCTTGTATTAAGGCATGGGTACCAATAACAAACATGGTCTTCTTATCTTTTACTTCTTTTCTTACTCTATCTTTTTCTTTTACAGTCATTGCTCCAATTAGAAGATCAACTTTATCGTCTAGGCCTATGGATTTAAACATGAGATTAACTGTTTCAGCATGCTGACGAGCTAGCAGCTCAGTTGGTGCCATAAAGACTGCTTGCTTATCTTCGTTTATAACCATTAGAGCTGCCATAGCCGCAACAGCCGTCTTACCAGAGCCAACATCACCCTCTACCAGCCTATTCATAGGACTAGTTCTAGCCATATCCTTATATACCTGCCAGACGGCTTTACGCTGATCATCTGTCAGATTAAAAGGTAGTTCGGATACAAATCTTTTAGCTAAGTGCTCATCGAAGCTAATCTCAACAGCACTAGCCATAGCGTAAGCTCTTTTATTGAGCTCGCTGGCTAGAATCATCATGAAGAGCTCCTCAAAGCCAAGACGACGTCTAGCTGCTTCTATATCCTCATTTGTATCCGGGAAATGGATAGAGTACAGGGCAGCAGCGAGACTAATTAGCTTATACTTCCTAACTATTTCTGTCGGTAATGTGTCCGGAGTTAGGGCAATAATGTCAGTAATTTTAGATAGCGTTCTTCTGATTTCTGCTGAACTTAGACCTTTTGTTTCGTGATACCGGGGTACAATTCTAGCCGTATTAATTGGAAAGTCGGAGACAGCTTCAATAATTGGGTTATATATGGCCATTCGGCCGTATTTTAGTTCATACTTACCTGTTATAAAGTAGTCCTTATCACTACTTAGACTAGTTTCTCTATAACTCTGATTAAACCAGACAAGACTAATGCTCTTAGTGCCATCACTAGCAAGAGCTCTTGTTATGTGCCGCCCGCCTTTTAGATAATTACCAGAAATGGTCATAATTCTAGCGTTAATAGTAACTTGACCCGGTCTTAGTGAACTTACCTTAGATATAGTTGAGAAATCGTCATAGCGTCTTGGGAAATAGTTAATTAAATCATCAATTGTCTTAACACCAAGATAGTTTAGTTTAGTAGCTAAATTATCACCAACACCGCTAATACTGCGTATATCGCTAGCTTTATTCATAATACGAGCTACAGTTCAATTAACGCTGAGTCCCTAAAGGCTTTACCACGTCTTATTAGTAAGCGTCCGTTTACGAAATTATCCTCATTTAGATCCTGAGATTTATAGCTTTGGCCCTTGACGTAGATAGCGCCGCCATCTATTAAGCTTTTAGCCTCGCTGTTGGATTTAGCTAGGCCAGTCGAAACCAGTATATTAATCAGGTTAGTATTGGGACTAAACTTAATTGAGCTAATCTCTTTTCGGATAGTATCAAGTTCCTCGTTAGTAGCCTCAGCTATATCTTTCTCGGTAGTTAGGTAATTAGTTACTGCCTCAGCAAGTTTAGCTAGACCATCACCATGAACAAGTTTAGTTACCTCACTTGCTAGAGTTTTCTGGGCTAGTCTAGCCTTAGGATCACTATTGTGCCTAGACATCAATTCGTCGATTTCTTCCTTGGTAAGGAAGGTATAGATTTTTAGGTAGTCCTCTACACCATCGTCTGAGGAGTTAATCCAGAATTGATAAAAGGCAGTTGGTGTAGTCTTGGTTGGATCGAGCCACACTGCACCACTCTCACTCTTGCCGAACTTCTGGCCAGTAGTCTTATTAATAATAAGAGGCATACTCATGGCCTGTGCTTCTTTTTTCTCATTCTTACGTATTAAGGATGTGCCAGATAATAAGTTACCCCATTGATCCGAACCACCAATTTGCATGACCACATCATTCTCTTTAAACAAGTGCCAAAAATCATAGCCCTGAACTAGGGAGTAGCTGAATTCTGCGTAACTGATGCCACTGCCACCTGCGCCCATACGCTCCGTAACAAAGTCACGTTGCATAAGCTCCGTCATTGAGAAATACTTACCGACATCCCTAAGGAACTCAAGATACTTTAGGTCAGCTAGCCAATCATAGTTATCGACAAGTATGAACTTCTCATCCCTGAATAGACTGGAGACCTGGCCATCTATCTTAGATGTATTGCTCACTATAGTCTCACGGCTCATTAATTGACGCTCTTCAGTCTTGCCACCTGGGTCACCAACTAGTGAAGTACCGCCACCTATAACCAAGAATGTGCCCCAGCCAGCTCTAGCTAGACGCAGACATAGGGTAATAATAGCTAGGTTGCCAACTGTTAGGCTGTCAGCGGAAGGATCTATCCCTAAGTAGAACTTTTGAGGAGTATCCAGCCACTCAACATCAGTAAAGGTTTTGTCCTTTATGAGTCCTCTCCAAACTAATTCTTCTGATAAAGTCATACCCTAGATTATACATAAATAAGGCCTAGATAAGACCATCAACTGAGTTAATGCTGAATAACAGTAACTATTTCTGTTTTCTGGCAGCTTTTGTTTGATATATAATATGGCATGAGCGTATTCACTTGGAGGGCATAAAAACTTAATTAA
>JBBCHN010000014.1:0-46396 GCA_037200105.1 Candidatus Saccharimonadota bacterium
TTGACCTCGCAGTTAGGCGAAGTCCAAAGGGGAGAAGCATTTCTGATTCATGAAGGACCATGTGCTGAATCATTTGATGATCCGCCTGAAGCTGCCAGAAAATTATTTGGTCAAGTAATCTTGCCAACAACAGTTATCCTAGGTTACGGAGCAGGCCTACCAATAGTTAAAGTTGCTAGGACGGCAGGTCAGTTTGGTAAACCAAGGTCCTCAGATACTGAGGTTAGAGATGGTATATCATTACCATCTTATCGAGGAGATATAGTTAATAGCCCAGATTTTACTGAGGCTGCCAGGAGACCTAACCCGGATAGACTGCTTTACGCATATAATCATTCGAAGGAAACCATCAGAGAAATAGGGATACTTGCCAGGGAAGGTTTTGCCGATCTGGATCAAATGCACGAATGGAATATAAACTTCAGCGGAACAGGTGAAGATCGAAAAAGATTTAAAGCTGTATCAGACGAGATCAGCCTAGCGATGAGATTTATGAGAGCTAGCGGGATAGACACTGCCGCACTACCGACTCTACATGAAGCAGAGGCTTACGTATCACATGAGGCTTTAATCTTAGACTACGAAGCAGCTTTAACTCGTCAAGCTAGCGACGGTAAGCTATATGATACTTCTGCGCATATGTTATGGGTAGGCGAAAGGACTAGAGGAATAGATGATGCACATATAGCATTTGCACAATCCATATCAAATCCAGTAGGCGTTAAGCTTGGGCCCAATGTGTCTGCCAGTGAAGTATTAGAATATTGTGAACGACTCAACCCAGACCGAATACCGGGCAGGCTTACTTTGATCAGTAGAATGGGCGTAGATCAGATAGATGCAAAGCTGCCCCCGCTTATAGAATCTGTACGAGAAAGCGGTCATTCTGTCGTATGGGAATGTGACCCGATGCATGGCAATACCTTTACTGCTGACACAGGGCAAAAGACACGTAGGTTCAGTGATATTCGACGAGAAGTGGAACACTACTTTGAGATTCATCAGTCAGAAGGTACCTGGCCTGGAGGGATACATCTAGAAGTAACCAGCGAAGATGTCACTGAATGTCTAGGTGGCAGTGAACCAACAACAGTCACTGACTTAGGAGCTAACTATAAAACATATTGCGATCCAAGACTTAATTCTTCTCAAAGTCTAGAGTTAGCATTTCTAATATCGGAGATGCTTGAAAAAATGACGAAATAAAATTTACAAAATGCCTATGATTGGTAGTCGTGCTAGGAATGAATTAAAACCAAATTAAACGTGAGCTTATTGAAATGTGGAAAATAATGAAACAAGTCAGAAATGAAACTACAGCTGTAGTTTAAGAAGTGCATGTTATTGATCATGAAACTGAGTATTGACAGATACTATACCAAAGGTATATACTTTTGGTATGAGTAAATATGCCGTTATCAATCTTAAGACAGACCCTAAACTAAAGCCCTAGCAGCTAAAACTGCTGACAAACTAGGCATCAGTATTAGTGCAGTCTTAAATAATGAACTTAGACGCTTCACCGCAGAACAGAGCGTTGCTTTTGAAGCCGCAGAAGTCCCCAACAGTGAAACAGCTGAGCAGATAGCAACTTCTAGGAAAAAGATTGAAGCCGGTGATTATCACAAATTTGATACCAACAAAAAATCATTAGAATTTTTGGCTAACGAACTTAAATAGAATGACCATAGCTTATTCCAAAGCCTTTATAAAACAGGCTAAGAAACTAAGCCCTGAACTACGAAAGAGGCTACAGGCGAGGATAGTGGTCTTTACAGTTAATCCGCTAGACCCAATACTTAGAAATCATTCTCTGAAAGGCAAGTATAAAGAATATCGTAGTATTGATATTACTGGTGATGTTAGAGCTCTGTACTTACAAAAACAGGAAGAAGCAATATTTGATGCTGTAGGTACGCACAGTCAACTATACGGCTAGGTGTGAATTGGAACCAGATTAAACATGAACTGATTGAGATTTGGCAGGTTGTCAGGCGAATCAGAGAATAAGCTAGTGCTTGCCCCCAACGTATATAAATGCAATCCTTACTTTATGACAGAAGCTAGGCCAACTCCAGAGACACCGCCCACGTTCGGCGAGATGCTGCTAAACGTAGCTAGTGGTGAAGTCCAAGGTTTTGTCATAATCACAGAAGACTTTGATTTTAAGTATGAGTTTATTGGTCCAGATGAGACCTTATCAGAATTGCCAGTTGGAGATATAAGACAACCTTTAACACAGGAAGAAGCTGTAGAGATGCTTACTATGGCTGACGAAGAAGAGTTATCGGAAAGAGGACATAGTTCAACTTAAATAATAACCATAAGCGAAATGGTAGGCGTGCTAGGAACGAATTGGAACCAAATCAAAAGAGAGTTGATTGAAATATGGAAGATAGTTAATAAGGTTAGGCAAGAAACCTCAGTTAGGATTTAAACAATGCCCTAATAGATTTTAAGATCTCATCAATTTTTGTATTGCTTAACTCCCCGTATATTGTGCTGATCATTGACTGGTCGGTTGTAAATAGCTTGTCAGGTCTAATAAAACTATCTGTAGGTAATGTACCTTCCTTAAAGTCAGTTGTTCGAAGACTGATGGGATTAGAACTTGAATATTCTTTGGAAGTAATTTGGCACAGTATAATATCACCAAAATCAACTATTGCTACCACTAGAGCAGGCCTAACTTTTTGACTTGATAAATCTGAAAAAGGAAACTTACTTGTAACTACCTGGCCTACTTTAAGCTTGCCCATGCTTTGTCCTCTTCGGGGCGTAACCAATCTCTTGCCAAAATTCTTTCGGACAATAAAGTTGTTTCAGATATTTTTGGCTTTGATCGAGCAGCTACAATACTAATCTTACCTCTGGTTGCTTGTATATCAACCTCACCAGACAGTCCGCTTTCCTTCAAAAGTGGTTTTGGTATGCGTACTCCTTGTGAGTTGCCTATAGTAATTATTGACGTATTCATTGTAATTACATTATATATACATATAAATACACTGTCAAGGAGTAAAATAATGGTATTTGTACTAGGAACGAATTGGAGCCAAATCAAACGAGAACTTATAACTATGTGGAAGATAGTGAAGCAAATTAGGGAAGAGGTGGCTGCCTAGTATTAGAGCATTTCAATCGCTTCAATAGAAGTAACGCTGCTAGCAGGTACATAAGTAATGTTAGGAACTTCATAATCTAAATGATCTATGACGTTTGGATAAAGCTTTAGACTAACTGCAAATCTACTAGTTTCATCTATGTCATCAGTCAGCCCTTCAACTTCTTCAACTTTGAAACGATCAAATACGTCAACATCTCCCAGATAACCAGTTAATTTCGATACTAGCAATCCACCAGCTCCGTAATTAGGACTTAAAGCGAAGTACTTACGATCCTGGTTGCCTTCCAGTTGGTATGCTTTGCGTGCTTGTAGTAATACGTTTTTACCAAATAACCCGTTCGCACTCATCCGTAATAATGCAACTTCGCCAGTTAATGTACGCATAGTTCTGTCTGCCGTAGCTTGGGCAAGGTTAGCAGTTTTAGCAAGTGAATCTTTGTCTTGCATTGACTCAAGTAATTCACCTACATCACTAAAACGATTTGCTAATGCATCAGATAGTTCTGGGCTGTGTATTCCTGGCATCACTTACTCCGGTTATTTCAATTCTAATCCTAGTAGCAATTTTTTGTACTTGCAAGCATAGCGAAATGGTAGCGGCGAGTGGACTTGAACCACTGACCCCAGGCTTATGAGTCCTGTGCTCTGACCAACTGAGCTACGCCGCCGTACAGATCACATTATATTAAACTAACAGGTTATTCTAAAACTTTAGTTTGTTTTACTAAGCTAAATGAGCCTGACTATACAAGTAAATAGCAGTAGCTGTACCTATAATTATGACTATATATCTAACGATACCAAGCGGTATTCGTTGAGCTAACCTTGCACCTACATATCCGCCTATAGCTGTACCTATAGCCATAGTAATACCATATTGCCAGTTAATAAGGTGCGAATTAGATAAGATAGCTATGGCCGAAACGGCAATAACAATAGCGCATAAATTCTTCAAACCATTCATCTCGTGAATACTTCTAAGTTTCGTTAAACTTAAAATCGCTAACATAACTAGTCCATAGCCAGCCCCAAAGTAGCCTCCATATATAGATAGCAGGAATACTAGAAGGTAAATGCCTGGTGATGGCCCGCTACTATGGCTGACCATTTCAGGTATCTTATATATCCGTTGTTTTATATAGGGCTGAAAAGCAAACAGTATTACAGAGATCATTATTAAAATTGGGGCAATAACTAAGAACTTGGAGTCTGGCGTCCTCCTTAAGATGAAAGCCCCAATAACGCTACCAAAAATGCTAGGCAGTATTAGCCAGAAGTAGCTCTTTGGTATTTTCTTTAGTTGCTTCCTATAACCAAAGCTAGAGGTTAGCTGACCAGCCAGAATGACATTGGATACTAGAGCCGATAGACCAAAAAATAGTAAATACCGGGAAGCCTATTAACATACCACCACCAGCTATTGAGTTAACCATGCCTACTAAGGCTCCGGTAACAACAATAACTAAAGCTTTCTCTATCATTTTTGGTTTAACTAAATTCTTAAGCTTAAGTATACAGTTAAAACCCTATAAACTATAAGACATGAAAGTGAGCCCTCTGAAAGGTAAGTATGTTCTAGCGGTCAGTGGAGGGGTTGATTCAGTAGTTCTGCTTGACTTACTGTCCAGCCAAAAAGGTGATCTGGATATTGTCGTTTGCTCATTTTGATCATGGCATACGTACTGACTCAGCTCTAGACAATGAGCTAGTTGAGAATCTAGCGAAAAAGCATGGTTATAAATTCTATTCCAAACAGGGTAAGCTTGGAGCTGCTACCAGTGAGCAAAAAGCTAGAGAAGCTCGCTACGGCTTTTTAAATAGCGTAGTTAGTAGTGAAAATGCTGATGGATTAATAACTGCTCATCATCAGGATGATCTAATTGAAACAAGCTATTATAAATATTATTCGTGGTACTGGTCGTAAGGGCCTGAGTTCACTAAATTCATCAAAAGTTACTAGGCCACTACTAAGCTATCCAAAATCTGAAATTAGAGATTATGCCAAAGCCCATGGGCTTAATTGGGAGAGAGGATAGTACTAATACAGATATTAAATACTTAAGGAACTATATTCGGCATAACATAGTCCCTAGACTCAATGGCCCAAGTCGAAAACATTTAGTCGAGCTAATAAAAAGACAAACTGAGCTAAACAACGAAATAGACAGTGAACTAACTAATGTTCTAAAGACTAGTGCGAAAGACAATAGCCTCCCCAGGCTTTGGTTAAATAGTCCCTAGATAATTCACTAAGTAGAGAGGTGCTAGCTACTTGGCTGAGACAGAACGGCCTAGCAGATTTCGATCGCTCTACAATTGAGCGCTTAGCTTCAGATCTAAAGACTGTTGGACCAAATAAGAAAATTGATGTATTAAATAACTGGCAAGTAAGCTCATCATCTGATAACTTGGCACTCAAGCATGTAGAGCGCTAGGCAAAAAATATAACAAGCTGTATAATAATTTGGAATGAATATGGACAAGGGTAACTTGAGGCCTAACAGACAGAAGCAATTCTCCCAACCGCTCTGGGATGCGAAACGCTGGGTTCATAGCGTTAATTATCCTATTACTTTTAGTTGTCTACTCAGCCTTTAATCAACCTAGTACTCTAAAGACTATCCCTATAACTACTGCAATTAAGCAAGCTAATGCCGGTGAGTACTCGAACATGCAAGTTACTGGCAATGAAATTCAGATCACTCTTAAAGGTGACTCTAAGGCTACATTTAAAACATTTGAAGAACCTAATGCCACTTTAAAAGACCGAAGGTCTAAATTATTCAAAGGTTAATGTTACAGCCCACTGCTCAATCTAGTAGTTCATCAACTTGGATAGGCATATTAGAAACAGTTGGACCAGTTGTAGCTATCGGCGTAATCCTATACATCATGATGAAAAGTGCCCAAGGCCAAGGTAACCAGGCACTAAGTTTCGGTAAGAGCCGTGCCAGGCTATACGGTAACGAGAAGGATAAGATTAACTTTAAAGATATTGCTGGTTCAGATGAGGCCAAGCAAGATCTAGAGGAAGTAGTCGAGTTCCTTAAATTTCCTAAAAAAGTTCGCTAGCTTAGGTGCACGCATACCAAAGGGTGTTCTGCTAGGTTGGTCCTCCAGGAACTGGTAAGACCAAGTTAGCTAGAGCTGTTGCGGGTGAAGCTAACGTACCATTCTTTAGCATCTCCGGTTCAGGAATTTGTTGAAATGTTTGTCGGCGTTGGTGCTAGTCGTGTTAGAGACTTATTTGCTAAGGCTAAAAAGAACTCTCCCTGCATTATCTTTATAGACGAAATTGATGCTGTTGGCCGTAGACGTGGCAGTGGTATGGGTGGTGGTCATGATGAGCGTGAACAAACTCTAAACCAAATACTTGTTGAAATGGATGGTTTTGAACAAGGTCAGAACGTTATTGTTCTTGCTGCTACTAACCGAGCTGATGTACTTGACCCAGCCTTACTTCGACCAGGTCGTTTTGACCGAAGAGTTAATATCGGACTTCCTGACCGTAAAGATCGAGAGTCAATTCTTAAAGTACATTTTGCCAAGAAACCACTAGCTAAAGTTGTCGATCTAGATGCTCTAGCAGCTAAGACCGCTGGTTCATCAGGAGCCGATCTTGCTAACATTGCCAACGAATCGGCTATTATTGCAGCTCGAAACAGCCACTCACAGATCAGCCAGAATGATGTAACTGAAGCTTTTGAGCGAGTAGCTATAGGTCCTGAGCGAAAAAGTAAGGTTATGACTGAAATAGATAAGATGACTACTGCTTACCACGAAGCTGGTCATGCTCTTGTTGGTCATGTCCTGCCAGACAGTGACCCAGTACATAAAGTCACCATTATCCTCGTGGCGGTACTGGCGGTGTAACCTGGTTTATCCGCCTGAGGATCGTGTCTTCGTATCTCTAGTACAGTTTAAAGACATGCTAGCTAGAGGTATGGGTGGCGAGTAGCTGAGGAGATTATCTTAGGCAAGGACAAGATTACTACTGGTTGCCAGCAATGACCTACAGAGTGCTGCCGAGCTAGCCAGGGACATGATTGTTAACCAAGGCATGGGTACAAAACTTCGAGATCAGGTCTTTAAGTTTGATGATGGCATGATGCTAGACCGTTTGGTACATGAGAGAGAATTCTCTGATGAGACAGCAAAGACCATTGACGATGAAGTTGAAAGCCTAATAACCGAAGCTGCCAATAGGGCCAGAGTGGTTATTAAATCCAACCTTAGTTATCTAGAAAAGCTAAAGACCTGTTACTAGATAAAGAAACTGTAGATGCTGAGGAAGCTGACAAGGTACTAAAAGGCGCCAAGATGCCCTCAGCTGCAGCACTTTACTAAAATTTAGTTAAATAGTACCTACCAAAGATAGATTTAACTCTTTATACTGTTCAGTAGCTTTTATGAATAGAACTAAAGACCCGGACGTTAAAACAACTCGAGTCAGCATCCCTAACGTTGCTGCTCTTTTGATGGCCACGACCTTAGTTGGTCAGATTCTTGGTTTTCTTAGAACCAACTAGTTAACGCTAACTTCCCAATTGCCGGACCACATAGTACTGATGCCTATTTCGCAGCCTTTTAACGTACCAGATTTCTTCTACTTCACACTAACTGCTGGTGCACTAGGTGTAGCCCTAATACCAGTACTAACAGATAGATATCATAAGTCAGGTACTAAAGCTGTTTGGGAATTATCTAATTCGCTAATGAACCTGCCTTGCCATGGTTATGTTCTTTATTGGCGTATTAATGATGATCTTTGCAGGTTGGCTTATTCACCATCTAGTGGCACCAGGCTTACCACCACCAGCAGCTCATACGGCCACAACTATCATGCGTAATTGTAGCTTTTGATCCGTTTATATTTACAATCTCGGGAATTCTAGCTTCAGTTCAACAGACATTTGGCAGATTCATTTTTTACGCTATAGCTCCACTGACATACAACCTATCTATAATCATCTCCATATTTGTATTTAAGGGCAATATTGGTCTAGTTGGGCTAGGGCTAGGTGCATTAATTGGTGCAATACTCCAACTGATTATTATTGGAATCGGCGCACTTAACTCCAATTTCAAGTGGAGCCCCAAGATTATATGGAAGAGTAAAGACTTCCATACTGTTCTTCGGAATCTACCCCCTAGATCACTAGACCAGGGAATGGACCCAAGTTGAGGATATTATTGAAACTCACCTTGCTAGTGGCTTAGGTTCTGGTGCAATAACCAACTTTAATAACGCCTATGTTCTAAGCACGGCTCCAATATTACTACTTGGCACAGCTATATCTACTGCAGCATTCCCAAGACTTAATCACCGGCTTAGTCAAGGGAGGCCAGATCTATTTAGAAAAGACTTCCTGAAAGTTCTTCGAGCTATGATTTTGGCTAGCTGCACCGATTGTAGTTATTGGCTATTTCTGCCGAGGTTATCTGGCTCGTCTTATATATACTCAGGGTAATTCTCAAATTGCCTTAATATTTGGCTATATGATTGGTGCTATCTTCTTTGGCATTATGTACGCCATTATTTCTAGATGGTTCTATGCCCATAAGGATACTAGAACACCACTATTTGTATCGGTCTTTACTGTTGGCCTTAACATTATCTTGGCCTACACCCTATCCCGACCATCGGCTTATGGCGTTGCCGGTCTAGCCTTAGCGCAATCGATAGTTGCAGCAACTGAAGTAGTTATCCTAACCGTCATTATGGTAAAGAGGGATCGTAAACTCTTTGACTGGCGCTTTATTAGTGGTGTGATTAGAATTGCTTCTGTTACCGGCTTTAGTGTGGTTGCCGGTTTTTATTATGATCTCGATCTATCCTCTGGAAATTGACTATAGGGGCTTCTTTGTTCTTGGTAGCCGTTGTAGCACTAATTGCCATAGTAATATTTGCCGTACACTTTACGGTCTCCACGCTATTTGATCTTGAGGAAGTGCGCCCGGTATATACCCGACTTAAGCGTCTAATCTCCAAACCGGGTTAAGTGGCAAGCTTAGAATACCCCCCATGGATAAAGACTTAATTCGTAACTTTTCAATCATTGCCCATATTGATCACGGCAAGTCTACCCTAGCCGATAGATTAATGGAGCTAACAGGTACTGTTCAAAAACGAGACATGAAAGAACAGCTACTAGATAAATGGATCTTGAGCGAGAAAAGGGCATAACCATAAAAACTGGCTCCGGTTCGCATGGACTATAAGGGGTATGAGCTAAACCTAATAGATACACCAGGTCACGTAGATTTTAGCTATGAAGTATCTAGAAGTCTGCAAGCAGTTGAAGGTGCTATCTTGGTAGTTGATGCTACTCAAGGTATTCAGGCTCAAACTCTAGCTAATGTCTATCTGGCTATTAACGCTAACCTTGTGATTATCCCAGTTATTAACAAAATTGACTTGCCAGCCGCTGACGTAGATAAGACAGCTGATGAGATAATCTCACTGCTGGGAGTTAAAAGAGAAGACATTTGCTTAATATCTGCTAAAAGCGGCGAAGGTGTCGATAACCTACTTGATGAGATTATTGATCGTGTACCTGCTCCTAAAGCTAGCGATACCGGTCAAACTAGAGGACTTATCTTTGACTCCTACTACGACGAGTTACCGTGGAGTAATTACCTATATTCGTATCTTTGATGGCCAGATAGCTAAGGGCGACAACATTCTAATGATGGCTACAGACACTGAAGCCCAAGCCTTAGAGGTTGGAGTATTAAGACCAAATAATGTGCCAAGAGGAGAAACTAACATCGGGTGAAATTGGCTATATTGTAACTAATCTTAAGTCTACGCACGAAGCTAAAGTCGGTGACACCGTAACTATATTTAAAAATCCAGCTAGTGAAGTACTACCTGGTTACCAAGATGTTAAGCCATTTGTTTATGCCGGTTTTTTCCCAACGTCAAACGAGCAATACCAGGAATTAAAAGAAGCTATAGAAAAACTATCACTTAGTGATTCATCACTACAGTACGTTAATGAAAACTCACCAGTTCTAGGCTTCGGTATACGCATAGGTTTCCTAGGTCTTCTTCATATGGACATAGTTAGAGAACGCCTGGAGCGAGAGTATGGCCTAGATCTTGTCGTAACCAATCCATCAACGGACTACATTATTAGGCTAACCAATGGTGAAGTTAAGGATGTTAAAAGTGCTAGCGAACTGCCAGAAGCTTCAAGTATCGAGGAGATAAAAGAGCCTTGGGTTAAAGGTGAGATAGTTCTACCAATGAATATACCGGCAGTGTTATTAAACTAATTGTTGGCAAGCGTGGTTTGCAGACAGATATAAGTTATGTAGATAATGAGAGCTTTTAATTGGCTTTAGTGCTCCACTAGCTAATCTACTTACAGATTTTTATGATCAGCTTAAGAGTCTTACAAGTGGTTTTGGTTCATATAACTATGAGCTTGATGGCTATAAGGCTCAGGATTTAGTTAGAGTAGACTTTCTAATAGCCAACGAGGAAAGTCGATTCACTATCTATAATCGTTCATAAGTCAGAAGCTGAAAGCTTAGGTAGAGAGACAGTCAAGAAACTAAAAGACATTATTCCACGTCAAAACTTCCAAGTAGCTATCCAGGCTGCTATCGGCGCCCGGATAATTGCTAGAGAAGACTTAAGTGCCTACCGTAAAGATGTAACTATCGGACTGTACGGTGGTGACGTTAGTCGTAAGAAAAAAGGTATTAGCTAAACAGAAAAAGGTAAATCCAGAATGAAACGCTTCGGAAAAAGTCGATATACCAGCTGAAGCCTTTAGCGTTATGATTCAAAGAGACTAGTTGCCAAAGATTTTTAGCTGTTCTAGAATGAGCTATGGACGAGCTTCAATCTAAGATACTTGGCTATAAGCCAAATACTGAAACTAAGCAACTACTCAGCGATACTCAGATACTCCTACTCGTCGGTCCAACTGGCTCAGGCAAGAACACTTTAGAGAACGAACTTCTAAAAAACCGGTAAGTTTAAACCAATCGTTACTCATACCACTAGGCTGCCAAGAGTTAATCATGGTGTAGCCGAGAAGGATGGTCAGGAGTACCACTTTATTTCTGAGAAACAGGCACTCAGTATGCTTGATAGTAAGAAGTTTGTTGAAGCAGCCTTTACTCACGAACACCTTTACGGAACCTCATTAGAAGAATTCGCTATATCGACAAAAGAAGGTAAGATAGCCGTTGCCGACATAGATATCAAAGGCGTTAGATCCTATAGAGAATTATCAAACAATGTCATAGCTGTTTTTATTCTGCCACCAAACTTTAAAGCTTTAAGTCAGAGACTAATTTTATAGGTACGTGGGGGGGTAGGGGGGGGAATCAAATAACCAAGACGATATTAAGATCCGTTTTGGTACAGCACTGGATGAACTGTCTGAATTTCTAAACTCAGATTATTACTATGTGATTGTTAATGACGATATGGATAAGACCACCAAGAAGGTACTAGATATTGTCGCTGGCAAGGTTTAAGCTAGAACCAAACCCAGATGCTATAGGAGTCCGCCCAGAAACTTATTGACGAAATTAAAGATTATCTTTCTAAGCACTGATCTTCTGGCACTCTTGACGGTGGAGTGCTAATAGAGATATAATGGCCTCATATATTTAGGTGCAAATTATAATGACTGATCGTCAAAGAACTATCTTAAATGCAATAGTCGAACAATATGCTGAAGTAGCTAGTCCAGTTGGTTCTAGTTTGCTTGCTAAAGATCTTTAAAGTATCCTCAGCTACTATCAGGTCTGAGATGGCTGAACTGGAGCGAGGCGGCTATATTACTCAGCCTCATACTAGTGCTGGCCGAGTTCCAACGGACAAAGGCTACCGTGTTTACGTTAATAACCTGGTAGAGAACACGCCTGCCGAGAATATAGAGAATAGAGCCAATAGGGCTATAAGCTCACGGGTACAACACGCTGGTCCACCAGAACAAATGATTCGTAACGCTGTCCGATACTTCTAGTTGAGCTTACCCATAATCTTGGGATAGCCACTATTGGTAAACCAGCTATACATGAGTGGTCTAGGTAACCTTTTTGGACAACCAGAGTTTATTAATAGCATCCAAGTTCAACAGGGTAGCCAGGTTACTAGATAATCTAGAGCCATGGCTAAGAGAAGCTGCACCCAATAAACCACTCAGTGTTTACATCGGACAAGAAAATCCAATAGGTCGAACTGCTGGCTGTACCCTAGTGATTAGCCGCTTCCGTAGTCCGTATAGTGATCGCAGTTACATTGGTACTCTAGGCCCAACTCGTCAGAGCTATAAGGAAGTTATGAATTTAGTTAGCGGCACAGGCCAGGAACTTGAAGAGCTACTACTCGAAGGAAGAGCTAACTAATGGCATCACCAAAGAACTCCAAAGAAGACAAACAATTAGCCATACTACAAGATAAGATTAATGAGTTAACTGAGGCCTTACAAAGAGAACGAGCAGACGCTGTTAATATTCGAAGACGAGCTGAGGAAGACCGCCTTAAGATGGCTAGCTACTTTAAAGCTGTAGCCGTTAAGGATCTTCTACCTTTTATAGATAATTTTGAGCGGGGCACTATCTCCATGCTCCAAAAACAGAAGACACGGCTCAAGGCCGAGTGGCTTCAGGGTCTAGTAGGCGTAAACAAACAATTGCAACAAGCATTAGATACCCTTGGCGTTTAAGAGAATAAAGACAGTTGGTGAAGTCTTTGATCCTCGTTATCATGAAGCTGTTCAAATGGATGAAGGTGGTTGAAGGTTCTAAAGAAGTAGTTATCGAAGAATTTATGTCTGGTTATGTTATGGACGACGAAGTACTACGTCATGCCATGGTTTAAAGTAGCTATCAAGTAGAAAAGTCTCTATCTGTTAGCTTGATTTTGGCTAGCTCCAGGTACCTCTGGTATCTCGAACTTTTGTCCGTGGGCAAGGTTATCAGGGGATTGTAGGTCTGGTAACTGAGCAGTTACATCGCTATGTACAGCCTCATATGTCGCACTATTTACTGACACCCTGGGTCTACTTTAGCTATCATTCCATCTATGCTGGTTGGGGCACCAGACTCACCAGCATGTATAGTCACTGTAGGATCAGTATTTACATCGCCAGCAGTAGCTAAGTCACTCTCTTGTGAATTAAGGTTACCAATCCTATTAGCAACTATAGCTCCAGCACCAATGCTTCCAAGTACGGCAGCACCTGCAAATAATAGACGTCTCGTATTAAATTTATTGTGACGAGCTTGAGCAGGAACCCTACCTACATCAGCTCCAGGTCTTGCTGACACACGTCTGATAGGTGGATTAAACACCTTGGGGTAGGTATATAAAGTCTTTTGGTAGAGGTGTACCAAACTTTGCATGATTAAAAACTGCATCACGTCTAGCAAATACGTGTGCTGTGGCGTTATCTAGTCTTGTTTGTTCTGTATTCATGGTTACTATTCTAGCATAATATATCAAAGTGGTCAAGCTTATTGTAAAGTAGTTAGTTGATGTTTATCTACTAGTAATTACCAGCTGAAATAAGAGGGGGTAGCATAGTTATTTGGCACTCTTGACATGTGAGTGCTAATTTACTATGCTTAAATGTAACTAGCAATCATAACTATAGACTGCTAAATCGTATTTTTTAGATTAATTACTATATAAGGGAGAAAAGATGGGTAAGATAATTGGCATCGATCTTGGTACAACAAACTCCGCCATGGCTGTTATGCAGTCTGGCAAACCAGAGATTATCGCTAATAGCGAGGGGTAGCCGAACTACACCTAGTGTAGTGGCAGTTAATAAGAATAAAGAACGTTTAATCGGTCAGGTAGCCAGACGACAACAGGTTACAAACCCTAAGAACACTATTTATGAAGTTAAAACGTCTAATTGGCCGTAACTGGAACGATAAAGAAGTTCAACGTGACCTGAAACTAATGGGTTACGAAATCGTTAAGAGCGGTAATGGCGTAAAAGTTAAGATGGCAGACAAGAATACAGCCCTGAGGAAGTCAGTGCTATGATCCTAGGTAAACTAAAAAGCTGATGCTGAAGCCTTCTTGGGTGAGGATGTTAGCGAAGCTGTTATTACTGTTCCTGCCTACTTTGATGATAGCCAAAGGCAAGCTACAAAAGATGCCGGTGTATAAATTGCTGGACTTGAAGTTAAGAGAATAATTAACGAGCCAACTGCAGCCGCACTTGCTTATGGACTAGATAAAGCTAAGAAAAAGGATGAGAAGATAGCTGTCTACGACCTTGGTGGTGGCACTTTTGATGTTTCAATCCTAGAACTTGGTGATGGTGTCTTTTGAAGTTAAGTCTACTAATGGTGACACGCACCTTGGTGGTGCTGACTTTGACCGTGTAGTTGTTAACTACTTTGCAGATTGAGTTTAAGAAAGAGCATGGCATAGATATTACTGAGGATAATGCAGCAATGCAGAGACTTCGGGACGAAGCTGAGAAAGCTAAGATCGAACTATCTACAGCTCAGGAAGTTGATGTTAACCTACCTTTCCTAACTGCCGATTCAGATGGTCCAAAACACTTTGAGCATAAGCTAACTAGAGCCAAACTAGAAAGTCTTGTTAATGATCTAATTGAGAAGACCGCTGGTCCTTGCGAGAAGGCTCTAAAAGATGCCAAGCTTAAAGCTAGCGAAATTGACGCTGTAGTTTCTAGTTGGTGGTATGACTAGAATGCCAGCCGTCCAAGCTAAAGTTAAGAAGATCTTTTCTAAAGACCCAATGAAGGGTGTTAACCCAGATGAAGTTGTAGCCGTCGGTGCTGCCATTCAGGGTGGGTCCTGCAAGGTGATGTTAAGGACGTTCTATTACTAGACGTTACTCCATTATCTCTAGGTATTGAAACTATGGGTGGTGTAATGACTAGACTAATTGAGCGAAACACTACTATCCCAACTTCAAAGAGTGAAGTTTTTCTCAACAGCTGCAGATAACCAACCTCAAGTTGAAATACATGTAGCTCAAGGTGAGCGAGAAATGATTGATGGCAACAAATCCCTAGGACGCTTTATCTTAGATGGGAATCCCATCAGCACCTCGTGGTATTCCCTCAGATTGAAGTTACTTTCAACATTGATGCTAACGGCATCTTAAATGTTACTGCCATGGACAAAGGTAGTGGCAAAGAACAGAGTATTACCATCTCTGGTTCTGGCAACCTAGAAAAGGATGAAGTCGAGAAGATGGCTAAGGAAGCTGAATCTCACGCCGAGGATGACAAGAAACGAAAAGAAACTAGTTGAATCTAAGAACCTACTGGATAGCGCAGTTTACCAAGCTGAGAAGATGTCTAAGGATAACGCTGACAAACTATCAGACGAGGACAAGAAAACCTTAGAGAAGGCTATTGAAGAAGCTAAAAAGGTAAGTAGCTGATGATAAGGCATCTAAGGATGATCTTGAGAAAGCTGCTCAGGAACTAAACGACAGGATCATGCCTATTGGTTCTAAGATGTACGAAAATGCCGACAAAGAGAGTGGCGAGGAAAGTTCAGATAAGAGTGACGACTCTGTTGAGGGTGAAGTAGTCGACGAAAAGTCTGACGACAAGTAAGATCTTTCAAGTTAATATTAAGGTGGCGTATAAGAGCAGACTGCTCACTTAGATAGCATATGGCAACAACAAAGAAAGACTATTACGAAGCTTTAGGCATCAGCAAGAGTGCGAGCGCTGATGAGATTAAGACCGCTTTTAGACGAGCAGCTGTTGAACATCCACCCCGACCGTGGTGGCGATGAGGCTAAATTTAAGGAAGTCAGTGAAGCCTACGAGGTTTTAGGAGATCCTGAAAAACGCAAAAGGTACGATCAATTTGGTCATGCAGGAGTTGGTGGTAATGCAGGCGGTGGCGGTTTTGGTGGCTTTGACGGCTACTCTTCCCAGAACATTAACTTTGATTTTGGTGATCTAGGTCTTGGGGACATTTTTAGTAGTTTCTTTGGAGGCGGCGGTGGTACTCAAGGCCAGCGTCAAAACAAAGGCAGGGATATTGAATCGAAGGTAGATATATCTTTTGAGCAAGCTGTTTTTGGCACAGAAGTCCCCCTTAGTTTAAAAATTGAGGATACCTGCGAGCACTGTAAAGGTACTACTGCTGAACCTGGACACGATTTTAAGGTTTGCCCAACCTGTAAAGGTAAGGGCCAAGTAGTTAATGTCACTAGAACTATCTTTGGCAATATACAGCAGGCCAGTATCTGCCCAACCTGTAAAGGTAGCGGTAAGATACCTGAAAAACCTTCTGCACAGTCTGCCATGGTAAAGGTACTGTTCCTAAAGAACAGAAGATTACTCTAAAGATTCCTGCTGGTATTGAAGATGGTTCGACAATTAGATTACGTGAGCGTGGTGAGGCCATAGCTAATGGGCCAAAGGGTGATCTTTATGTAAACGTTAGGGTCAAACCACACAAGAAGTTCACTAGAGAAGGTGATCTAATACTAAGTGAAGAGCATATTTCTATGATTGAGGCAGCTCTAGGCAGTGAAAAGGGATGTTGAGACAGTTGATGGTCCAATCACTATGAAGGTTCCAGCTGGGACACAATCTGGAACTGACTTTAAGCTCTCAGGGCTTGGTGTGCCACATCTAAGAGGCAGTAGTCGTGGTGCTCACATAGTTACTTTAGTTGTAGATACTCCTACAAAACTAAATAAAGAGCAAGAAAAGCTGCTGAAAGATTTCCAGAAGACAACCCCAGGGCAGTAAATTCCATTTATGGAGTTAATGTGCTAAATTTACACGTAAGAGTTAATTAACACTAAAATGGCTAACCTTAAACGTAGCGAATCCGGTTTCATCCCACTGCTTTTAACAGTTATTATGTTGTTGGCGTTCTTATTTGGCTTGTATATACC
This sequence comes from Candidatus Saccharimonadota bacterium, assembly GCA_037200105.1. Lineage (GTDB taxonomy): Bacteria > Patescibacteriota > Saccharimonadia > Saccharimonadales > UBA4665 > JAJZKE01. Next base: position 17,016 of record JBBCHN010000014.1, read on the forward strand.
CGTGTTGGGAACTCTAAATAAGGGGTAGACAGACCCACTTATACCTTGCATAAATACCTGAAATATGATAGAATATAGGTGTTTGAGGATAGTAAATGGCAAAAGATACTCAAGTAATAGGTAGCACTACGACCATAAGCATTCCTGCTGGTGGTATCGTTGACCTACCCGCTAAAGTTGATACTGGAGCAGATAGCTCATCTATCTGGGCATCAGATATCAAAGGAGAAAAATGGTGTCTTGCAGTTCTGCCTACTCGATCCTTCCTCAAAGCACTACAGTGGTAAAGTCATTACAACTAAGGACTACACTGGAGTAATAGTTAAAAAACTCTTTTGGCGCTAGTGAGCGAAGATACAGAGTAACCCTAAGTATCAATTTAAAGGGTAGAAGAGTAAGAGCAAGATTTTCACTTGCCAATCGTAAAGTAAAGTCGTATCCTAGCGCTTATTGGTAAGCGTTTACTACACCGTCGTTTTATTGTTGATGTATCCAAAGCCAATTAATATTTGATTCATAAAGAAGACTAGGAGCAGACCATGAATATAGCTATTTTATCGAAGGCCCGGGCAACTACTCCACAAAACGTTTGGTGGAGGAGGCTAGAAAGCGTGGGCATAAAGTTAAGGTTATTAACTATGCTAAATGTTACGTAACACTTGAGAGTGGTCGACCTGTAGTCAACTACGGCGGGTGAGGAGATAAAGGACAATGATGCCATTATCCCTAGAATTGCTGCCAACCTAACAAAGTATGGTTCGTCTATAGTTCGTCAGTTTGAAATTGCAGAACGTTTTTAGTACCACTAGCTCAATTGCCATAGTTAGATCAAGGGACAAGCTAAGAAGTTTGCAAATTCTATCCAAAGCCGATATTGGCATACCTAAGACCGTCTTTGCTAGGGGAAACAGCCGACTTTGATGACGTGCTTGATCAGGTAGGTGTGCACCAGTAGTTATTAAAATTGCTCGTGGTACTCATGGCAATGGCGTAGTTTTAGCTGAAACTAAAAAAGCTGCCTTAGCTGTGATGCAGGCCTTCTATGTTGAAGGTGTAAGCTTCTTAGTTCAGGAATACATTGGTGAGAGTGCCGGTGTAGATATTAGAGCCTTTGTGGTTAACGGTAAGGTTGTAGCTAGTATGTTACGACAGAGCTTAGATGATGACTTTAGGTCTAATCTTCATCAGGGTGGTAATGGTATCAAAGTTAAATTAACGGATGATGAGCGAAGGACTGCCCATAGAGCCGCTAAGGCCATGGGTCTAACTATCTGTGGTGTCGATATGATGAGATCCCAGCAAGGTCCACTCGTCCTTGAAGTTAACTCTAGCCCCGGATTTGGTATTGAAAAGATAACTGGTCGTGATGTTGCTACTAGCATTATCGACTACATCGAACAAAACGCTAAGGCTAGGCGCAAAAAAGACAAAGTTGGCGCCTAAACTAACTTAAGCTATTATTAAGCGTAACCATGGCTGATTTATGGCTACTCCTAATATTCGCTGTACCAATAGTTGCAATAGTAGCTCTTAGAGTTAATGCGCTGATTGTTTACCTCGGTCTCTGCTTAGGTTACGTTCTAAGTGAGTTTGATGGTACCAATAAGGAAGTAACTAAAATTGCTGGATCATCTAAATGGGTTCAGCATGTTGGTGGTTCTAGCAATGCTCATCTTATTCTTCTGCTTCTACCAGCAGTAGTATTGCTGCTATTTACTATTAAAACTGCCTCTGGTGGCAAATACTCAATTAACCTCATACCTGCTGTTGCTGTTGGTATTCTAGCAGTCATTACGGTCGTACCACTTTTACCTGTTTCAACAGCAGTAAAGGTCATGAATGAGCCTCTTTGGACCAATGTAACTAAGTACCAGGGAGCACTAGTTGCGCTAAGTGTTCTAATAGCTGACAATTATGCTAATAGTTGAGCATTCTAAGTTTAGTCCCAAGCCAAAAAGGCAAGCACTCTAAATCTAAAGTCTAAAACTTAACTTTTATCTTATACGTAAATATTGTAAGCTGTTATTTCAAGGGCCCATAGCTCAGCCGGTTAGAGCACCTGCCTTTTAAGCAGGGTGTCGTGGGTTCGAGTCCCACTGGGCCCTCCAATACGCTAATGCTTTGCACTCTTTGTACTTAGAACTATACTTTCTCTATGACAATAAAAGGTGAACTGGGCGCTTTAGTAGATGTAGCCGCACCTAGCTTTTTGGCTAGTCCTGACCCAGCAGGTGCTGGATACGCAAAATTAGAGCATGAATTTGCAGAAAGATTTGCTGGCGAGTTATTGCCGTTGTTAGAAGGTGGTGGCTTAGAGTTCGATACTGATAGCGGGGGTAGTAGCATATGAGAATAATAGTAGCTGGTACATAGAAAGTAACGGTAATAGTAAGGTTGAACGTAGTCTTTTACAGTGGGTGGAAATTAAAATGTTTAGTCTAGATGTTGGAGATATTCACGAATCTTCGGGGCCTTTTAGTAGTAAATACCCTACATAGAATGATTAGAGCGCAAAAGCAGGTTTAGTAGATACACTAATGACTATAGCCTTTAAACTCAGTTTATAGCTCTTATAATAGTCATCAATGATACCCCTCCAACGCACCATTTCATCAACCAAGAAGTGTAAATTATCTTTGCGCTGTACCTCCAAAAGCACTTGCATTTTGTTAGATTATCCTATACCAATGATTGTATGAAGTCACAAACTTTCAATATATCTATGCCTGTTAAATTAGTTCAACGAATTGACGATCAAACTAAAAAACAAGGCTATAGTCGTAGCGACTTTGTTCGTCAAGCTGTTAGAAAGCAACTGGCAAGTATGGAGCAATGGGGATAACCTAACTAGCTCCGTTAGAAGCGAATATAATGGTAAGGTTTTTGAGCGAAGACGAAGTGGCTGAGCTTGTAAGTAAGCAACGAGGCTAAAATCATGCGTTTGGTTTTAGATACGAATGTTATTATTTCTGCCCTGATGTTTGGGGGACGACCAGAGAAACTAATGCTTAGCGTTTTGGGTGGACCACATCAATTGGTTTTATCACCCTATATAATATTTGAGACCACCCGCATCTTGGAGACTAGATTTAATGTTAGTACTAAAAATTTAATAAACCTACAAAGCATATTAAATGAGAGCGATATCGTATACTTTGAGCCCTTTCTAGATATAGTAAGTGATGGGCCTGATAACCGTATAATTGAGACTGCAGTGAAAGGAGAAGCAGTGTATCTAGTCACTGGTGATAAATTACTTCTTAAGCTAGGTGCGTATAAAAGTATAAAGATAATTACAATTGCAGAGTGTTTAAAACTAATCTAGGCTTATATAATCTTGACCAATAATACTCCTACAACGCTGCATTTCATCAATCAAGAAGTGTAAATTATTGCTGGGGTGCACCTCCAATACGCTTATGCTTCTAAATAGCTCCTTAACGGAGTTGTTTTTTTTAATTCAAAAAGGCCCCTTGTATATAAAAATATAAATTCTATACTGTCGCTGGAATCCTTTTGTTTATTACTGTTATAATACATACATAAGCAGTTCGGTAAGTGGCAGAGATAACTGTGAAATATATAAAAAAACATATAGCCAATTTCTATTTTGCGTTAGCAGCTCTATTATTTATAGGTTTTATAACTACATCTTCAGTTTCGGCAGGTGCAATTTATACATGGACTAATCAATCATCTGCAGGTTCACATTACTGGGATACTATTTCGTCATCTAGCAATGGTCAGTACCTGGTAGGCCGGTGTATATGGTGGTGATCTCTATACTTCTAGTAACTATGGCGTTAACTGGACGGCTGAATCATCAGCTGGATCGTATCAATGGGACTTATACTGCGGTTTCTTCATCAGGACAATATCAGGTGGCAGTACCATATGGGGGAAATATAGTAACCTCAAATTAATTATGGAGTAAGCTGGGCCTCGCAGTCCTGGCTCAGGTTCTCATAACTGGGTGCTGTTACATCAGATTCAACGGGTCAGTACCTGGTAGCTGGTGTATATGGTGGTGATCTCTATACTTCTAGTAATTATGGCGTTAACTGGACGGCCGTAACTGCTCCGGGAAACCAGTATTGGAATGGTATGGCCTCATCATCTGATGGTCAGTATTTGATAGCCACAAGTCTAGACGGAGGGAGTGGAGGGGTGAAATTTGGACTTCGAGCGATAGCGGATCAAATTGGACTGAGCAAACTGTTGCAGGTACACAAAGCTGGTATGGCGCCGCTTCATCTTCTTCCGGCCAGTATTTAGTAACCGCATCGTCTGGAGGAGATATATGGACTTCGAGCGATTACGGAGCTAATTGGACGGACCGAACATCCGCCGGATCATCAGGTTGGACTTCGGAAGCTTCATCTTCTTCCGGCCACGTATCTAGTGGCAACCTCTGAAGGAGGGTGGAATCTACACCTCTAGTGATTATGGAGCCATCTGGACCGAACAAACCACTCCAGGCTCGGCTTCTTGGTGGGGAGCTACCCTATCTGCTGACGGAACTAGACTAGGGGTTTCAACCTATGGTGGAGACATATGGACTTCCCTTATACCCCAACCAGGTATAAGTAATCAAACTGTGCCCCGTAAATGTAAACGGAAGTGTAACTATTAATGTACTGGATGGTGTAAGTGGAGACCCAGATGATTCGACTCTTTCGATAGTCTCTGGTCCTGGCCACGGTAGCGCAACTGATCCTCCGGGCAGCATCACCTATACGCCGATTTCTGGTTACGCTGGCACAGACTCTCTAGTCTATCAGGTTTGTTCCAGTCAGATTGGTACTATCTGCAGTCAAGCAACACTTACTTTTGATATCGGCACGACGCTCGGGGCACCAAACACGGGTTATGGAACTCCTGTAAGTAACAGTGGGGTCACCGACTACATACTAGCCACAAGTATTATTAGCCTGACTATAGGGCTGATCATTATCAATAAAGACCAACTTAAAATATTACGAAACTTTAATAACTGGTAGCAACAAGACAGTTACGGTGTAGTAAAGCTCTTTTTTGCTGGTATCATATACTCATGTCAGACAATCAACTAGTTGAAATATAAATAGTCGGATTAGCTTTCAATTTGGTTGCTATTACGTCTACTGTGGCCCTCCAATACGCTTATGCTTGCGTTCCTCAGATAGCAAGTATTTAATTCTTACATGGCCTATCACCAAAATGTCGACCCTGATATAGTACAGGGCATAGAAAATTCGCTTGATCTTGATAGTCTGTTGATTGGTCAAAAAAGTGTTATTGGAACTTGCCGAAGGCCTAGATTTAGAAGACGAGCTATCGCTAGAGTTAACGTTTGAAAAAACTGCTCCAGAAGGCGAATGCCCAGAACTCAGGATTAGTGATGGCAATGTACCTAGATAAAATTATAAGCAAAAATATCAAATACCATTTACCTAATCCGACAATGATTGGCGGTCTAATTATTATCAGGGGTGGATGTACTTATCGAAAAGGTTATTCTGCATTTGCAAGCATGGTTCACATTAATCATATAGATAAAAACCGGCATCTATGGACGGGCTATGGAAGCTTCGGGGTCAACCAGATCAACCAAAAGGAATGGAGTATTTTCCTTTTGTGCGTAACTACGTGCATTTAGGATAGTTGCAACAGTGTTACACATGGCCTTCCAGGCATTAGCATAATGAATCTTTAATTAACGATTATCTAATGCTCAAGTCTAGATCCCTTCAATACTTACAATATCGGCTATACTGGCTACGACAATTCTATCTTCCAAAAATGCTTTTTTCTTCTAGGTTCCCATCTGCAAGCTCCAAATAATCAAGTGGCTCTCTAGCATATATCGGCTTTTCAGCATGCAGGGCGTAACCCTATTTCAAATGCAGCCATTAACCCTATATAGCCCTCCAGATTATTCAAGTATAAAAAGTTCGATTTATCAATAGCTCTCAAAAAACGACCCTCAATTTCTCGTGCATTTAGGCCCACCTCTGTAGGTAGTGGACGAGTATCTCCAGGTTCGTAAACTCGGTTAGGTGTCCATAGCCAACCCTTGCTTGGTTCAAGCACCATGACTCCATGGTCAGCAAACTCGTCATGTAACTGGGTCAATCTCAGGTTTAAATTTGAAACTACCGGATACAGCAGTTTTCAGCGTATCAGCCATGATATTAGTATAATGCCATGTGCGCAAGCACGGCCGTATTTTGGTGCCTAAACTTTCAAGTCGATAATTGCAGGTTTAGTTTGATGTAATTTAGTTGCAACAGCATTACACACGGCCCCCCAAGTCGCTTATCGTTGCTATTTTAAGATAAAAGTAGCAGTATATTTTTATGAATAACGAAAGACTTATCGTAACGTTTCGTCAGACTGACGGAAGCTTAGCATGTGCAGTACCTTTTGTAGAAACTGAGGAACATCGACAGGCCACTCCTACTGAAGCTACGCCCACATTACTAATATCAGTTCATAATACTGACGGTTCAGTTACTTCTGTCCCTCCAATCGAGAGTCTTACTGAAGAGGAACGTAGAGCTTTAGCTAGACCCCTACTCAAGTTATCTGCCGAGAGATTGGCCAGTGGATTTCGTAGCGAGTTCGATAATCTTCACCAATAATCTCCCTCCAACGCACCATTTCGCCTTAGTTTTAGCCATTTCTATGATCTGCCTATTTACCTATAGAAGTTATGGCTTTGTAGTAGAGCTACCTGATGTATTGTTGGTAGCGTTTTGTGGAGTTGCCTGACCGGAAGTACCAGCAGTACTTTGATCGCTACACTTCTGACCATCTGGGTTTTGTTTCTCCCATGTAGCTACAGCCTTAGATACTTGACCATTTGGTGACAAGTTCTCCCAGAAAGTAACTGATGTTCTATTTATGACCATCTGATCTAGTGGTGCATGAATTTCACAGCCTAGCTTAACTAGCGTTACTGATGTGTTAGCACTCGAGCTAGAGGCTGCTGCAGAGGTAGACGAGCTGCCACCAGAAGTTTGTAGGTAGAAAATGTTAGTTAGGACTAAGTAATTAGTATTAAGAGCCTTGATGTTACCAAAGTACACCTGGCCAGTATTTAGGAATACTGCCTGTAGCTTGGTGTCTTGTACATAGCTACTCTCACCATTGTTAGACCAATCGCTAACAGCTAGGAAGGCCAATACGCCTACAACTACTACAACTACGCAGAGTGCAAGAACAGATTGAACGATTCGGTAGCCTTTGCTTTTTGACCAGTCACCTTTATTTGATTTGTGTGAACCTGTATTTACAGGCCTGTTTACATTAGAGTCATGCTGAGTTGGGTTAGCGCCTAGTGACCCGCGATTAGTAAGTCCATTATAGTTTCTATCCTTCCACCTTTATAATTTTTATGGTTATAACAAGTAGTTTATTATACCTCGATACTCCTTGCAAGCTCAATATTGCTTACCCTTAACACCTTAGGCTAATTCTAAAAAGGGTTGACAAACAAAATCTCCCAAGAGTATGTTAGGGATACCAGTTAATATAAGGGGAGAACGTACATGGCTTACAAGCACACTAACTCTAAAGGTGTAACATACCACTTGAATTCCAAGGATGTTACTCTACGTGGTGGCAAGAGACAAACAATCTATTATTTTTCTAAGGACGAGCGACCAGAGGCAACAGACTTGCCATCAGGTTACGAGGTCAACGAAAACCCACGAAACGGTTTTCTAACAGTTAAGCGCAGCGCCTAAACTATTAGACCAAGAAGAATAGTAAAAGAGCCTAGATTCTAGGCTCTTTTTTATTAAGCCTGTTATTATGGAGTACAGAAATATGGCAGATGTAATCTTAAAAGTACGCAATTTAACTAAGCGCTACGATAATAAGTCGGTAGTTGATGGTATATCCTTTGAAGTTAAAAAAGGTGAGATATTCGGTATCCTAGGACCTAATGGTGCCGGTAAGACTACTACTCTTGAAATGATTGAGACTCTAAGGCCAATTGATGGTGGTAAGATAACCGTCGCTGGTATAGACGTAGCGACCAGACCGAACGACATTAAGAAGATAATAGGGGTACAACCTCAAACTCCAGCCTTTCAAGACAAACAGAAACTTAGTGAGATCATTGAGATGTTTTCAGCTGCTTATGGTGAGCGAGTTAGCGTTAAATCGTTTCTAGATGAGGTTCAACTTGGCGAGAAGGCTAATAGCTATGCTGAACAGCTTAGTGGTGGCCAACGTCAAAGGTTAAGCATTGCTGCTGCTCTCGTACACAATCCCAAGGTCTTTTTCCTAGATGAGCCTACTACCGGCTTGGACCCTCAAGCCAGACGTAATCTATGGGAGCTAGTACAAATGGTTAGAGACAACGGCGTCGGTAACAGTCATTATTACCACTCACTATATGGATGAGGCCGAGCTACTGTGTGATCGGGTAGCTATTATGGATAACGGTAAGATCATTGCTCTTGATACCCCAAAGAAGCTAATTAAGCAGCTACTGGACCGTGGTTTTACGAAATCTCAGCGGGTTGAGCAGGCTGACCTAGAGGATGTCTTTATAGATATGACCGGAAAGGCATTACGAGACTGACATGAAGTACTTAATTGCCATTATTGTCATAGCTTTAGTTGTTAGGCTTGCAATATTATTTATGAAAAACAGACAAAAGACTTCAGTTGAATCTAGCAAACCCAAGAAGAAACTTACCGGCTGGAAACAGCAACTCTACACTGTTGGAGTATTTACCAAACTAAGTACTAAACGTTTCTTTAGAGATCGTCTAGCTATATTCTTTACAGTTTTATTCCCGCTTATCTTCCTGTTTGTATTCGGTGCTTTAACTAACTCTAATAACAAGGTGTCATTTAAAGTCGGAATAATTAACCAGTCTCACTCTGTTTATGCCAGAGAAGTAATTAAAGAGATTAAAGCTGACAGCGTATATAAAGTCGATCCGTCTGTAACCAATCTGTCTCAAGCAGAAGCTAAAATGAACAAAAACCAACTAGATGGGGCCTTAGTATTACCATCAAACTTTGGCCAACCTATAAACGGAAGACCAGCTGGTGCGCTTAAAGTTGTCTATACTGAAAACGATCAATCTGCTGGTCAAACACTGACAGCCATACTGCAAACTACACTACGGCCAGCAAATGCTCATTTTGTAGATGTTAATCAACCGTTTACTGTAGTTGGTGATCAGCTTACTACTAAGAGCCTTACTGCGTTCGATTACACCTTTGCTGGTTTACTTGGCTTTACTATTATTGGTGTCGGTATCTTCGGTCCGGTTAACGTCTTCCCAGAACTAAAGAAGCAGGGCATTCTAAGACGACTGCACACTACTCCAATTAGAGTCTGGCAATACTTCCTAGCGACAATGTTTGGACAAGCTATTACCGGCTCACTATCTGTAATAGTCCAGTTCGCAGTGGCTATATCTGTTTTCCATCTTAAAGTTGACGGTAACTATATAGAGATACTGGCATACCTATTCCTCTGTATCTTCATGATCCTAGGCATCGGTCTAGCTATAGGTGGTTGGGCTAAGAACGAGCGCCAGGCAGCTCCGCTAGCTAACATTATTGTATTCCCGATGATATTCCTATCTGGTACTTTCTTCCCGAGGTATGACATGCCTCAGTGGCTACAATCTGTTACTAATTATTTACCTCTAACCCCTGTAATTGATGGACTTAGAATGCTGACTACAGAAGGTAAGAATCTCTGGCAGATAGGTCCTCAAATTGGTCTAGTAGCGCTGTGGATGATAGTGATTTATGCTATAGCTTTCCGTGTCTTCCGTTGGGAGTAGACTTTTAAGCATAAGTATGGTATAGTAGAAATGTATGAGAAATCGAGAAAACGATCCAATCTTACCTCCAGACGAAGACCCTTGGGAAGCCATAGGGTACGGACCGGCCAACCCAGAAACAACCGCTCGGATACGTGCATACTTAGATGAGACATTAAGGCCCGTAGTTGCCACTAGTGCATCTGTTGAACTGTCAGATGACTCTATAACTGCCGGTTTTACAGAACAGTCAGTTAGAGACGGCCGTCACAGAATTGTTGGCAAACAGATTACTAGACCAGACGGTGAGCATGTAATTGTTTTTGAAACAGAACATGGCTATGCGGCTAGAGAGTTTGAAGCTGTTACCGAGTTAATAAACCGACCACCTAGACCAGAACCTAGCAACTAAGGTTTGAGCATAATGAATCAGCAGTCTGAGATGCTAGCAGGTCTTGTAATTTCTGAGGCCACAGGACAAATACACGTTATTGATCCTAACCTACCCGAGTTAGCAGTAGATCTTACTGCAAGCAGTATTCACAGGCAGAATGCACTCTACTATCTGGAAGAGATGCATACTGCTAGACACTTTATCACTCGTGACGACTTCGACTTAGCTAAAAGTGGTAGTACTCATGCTCCGCAGTCCGTGAGAGAAAGACGTCAGCAGGAGATGAAAAGATACAGAGACCTGGCTGAAGTAGAGTTTATAGAATCCACTGGGAATTTAGCTGTTGTAGCAGCAGGCCACTGGGACGAAAAGCAACTCAGGCTTGAAAACAAGAAAGAGTTTAACGGTAAGTTTATGCGGAAGTATGGACAGGCTAGTCGGTATAACTCGAGGAAGGATGAGATAGCTAGACTAAGAGACGATATCGAGTATATGCAAACCTCGAGTGATCTAAGACAGCTTATAGAAGTATCTCTAGAGAATAAGGCTGAGAATCAAAAGAATGGAACGGATGGATCGCATGCCTATTTAGACGATCCTACTAAGCTAAGAGTCATCAGTGGTGATCCAAGGACAGAGTATCTACCCACACAAAACAGAGAGAAAACAACTGTTTTAACCTTTCTGGATTATTTAGACAATCCAGACTATCCACTGAGCGTGCGGGATCAACTACTGGAAGTTTTTGGTAAGTTGCGAAAACTAACCGAAGAAAATAGCGAGATAGATCCTTTTCGTGGACCACTTAGTATTACATTTGAGCTTATAGACTACTTCAAAAATGCCCCAGGATAGCTTGAACGCCTTAGTTGCAGTCAGGCCGTCTATTAAGGAATTACCAAACCGTTCAGCTACACTGGGTGATGAAGCTGAGTGGTTAGACCTAACCAATACAGGCTTCAGAGCACTCATTAGATATATAGACCTATCAAAGTATATGAAGACAGGCGAAAAACCGCAGATCGGGGACCCTCTTTATACCAGTGTAGACCGATGGGAAAAGAGCCCCACTGGCGATGATCCCCATAAAGCAGTCGAAGACTTCTATACGGGTAACTCTAAATATAAGACCAAGCAAAGGTATGTAGAACAACTTTTTAAACAATCAAAATGTTGGTGAAGCTCAAGACAATATTGACATATCTATTATTGACCAATCTAATAGATTGAGATTCCTAAAACTATGTTTAACTGAGATCGCTACTTACCCAAGTGACGCACATATGTATCAAGCAGAAAAGATAAAGCTTCTAAAAGCTAAAAACGCAGCTATGACGGCTCTAGGTCTAGCAGCGTAGATTAAAATAGACCAGTTATGCATAACTATAAACTCAACGCCAAGCCATTCTTTGTACTGGCACCGCTATATGACGTAACGGATACTGTCTTTAGACAGATCGTAGCAGATTGTGCAGCTCCCGACCTATTCTTTACAGAGTTTGTTAATGCCGACGGTTTTCAAAGTCCTGGCAAGAGTGAGCTAATAAAGAGATTTCAGTTTACGCCTAAAGAAAAGCCAATCGTTTGCTCAAATCTGGGGACTAAACCCCGAGAATTATTACAAAACAGCTAAAGAACTAGCGGCTATGGGTTTTGCTGGTATTGATATCAATATGGGTTGTCCAGATAAACAGGTCGTTAAGAATGGTTGTTGCGTGGCTTTAATTAACAACCACGATCTTGCTAAGGAAATAATCGTAGCTACTAAAAAGGGTGCAGGTGATTTGCCGGTTAGTGTAAAAACTAGACTGGGCTTTAATGATGTAGATCTAAGTTGGCATGAGTTTTTACTAAAGCAAGATCTGGCTATGTTAACCATACATGGCAGAGAACCAAAAAAGAGATGAGTAAGGTCCCAGCTCATTGGGACTTAATTGGTGAGATTAGAAAACTAAGAGATAATCTAGCGCCAAACACTCTGATAGTTGGCAATGGTGATGTTATGAGCAGGCAACAAGGGGAGGAACTAGCGGCTAAATACAAACTAGACGGTATTATGATCGGGCGAGGAGTCTTTAGTGACCCGTATGTTTTTGCAAAGCAAAGTCCCTGGCAGACATTATCTAAAGCGCAGCGTATAGAACTCTTCGAGAAACATATTAGATTGTTCCAAAAAACTTGGGCCGATACTAAGCCAACTAAAATACTAAACAAGTTTTGTAAGATTTATATAAACAACTTTGATTGGTGCTAGGGAACTAAGAGAAAAACTAATGAACTCTAAAACAATTGAAGAGCTTCTAGAAAATCTCGAAAACAATTAGCGTATAGGTGGCTTATAGAGCTATATCTATTTTATGTCTGGGTAGCCAGCTTCACGCTCACTAGCTAGTGGTTCTGGTAGCCACTGATCGTCATTTGGCCAGTCTGGGTTTAGTGCATCCCGCAATTCTAATGCTGCATCAGGTACTGGTCCACGGTCAGGAATCCATCCCTGAATCGTGCCTCTCCAAACTGCAATAAATAACTTAGTCGAAACTTCCTCAATACGATACAAACGAGCTAACTCATCCTCGGGGTTTGATTCAACTGGACGATTTTCTAAAACCATACTTAATAATATCTGTGATGAGTGACAACACTGCAAGTATAAGCACTATTGTTATTAAAAATGGTCATGCTTGCAATGTATTTGATCAGTGGTATAACTAACTGCTATGACCAACGTTTTACACGCTTCTAGAACTGCAGAGTATTTTGCTCAAGTTATAGATAACCCTTGGCTAGTTAAACAAGGTCGTCTGGACGAACTGCAAGATCAAATGGGCGCAGCTGATAGTATTGATTTCCAGTTGAGTACATACCAGGATGTAAGTAATGGTGAAGTGGTCAGGGTAGGGAGATTGTTCCACTTACCCTTTAGGTTGTCTTTAGGTTTACATGAAAGCGTTGATCCAGTTATAGATACAGAAGCTACTATTGCCATTTTTGGAGCATACAAAGCAGTGGAGCCACTACACCCCAAGGCAAAAGGCCTGCCCCTTAAAGCCCAGAAAGCTGAAAGAGCTAGATCGGCAATAGGCGGAGCTTTTATGGAAGCGAGCGCAGATAGACGACAGCCTGATCTAATAGAAGAAGGTATAAAGTTTGCTCGAGAAAATCGGCTTTTGGATATTGTTGATCGATCAACTGTCAGAAGTGCAATCAAGCTTCTAGGCAGAGGCTGATAAATCCTTCAAAACAGCTACGACTTAGCCGTAACTGCTTTTGGTCTTAAATATAGTAGATAGATCATGTAAAGCTGCAATATAAACGACCACAACGGAAGAATCAAAAGACGCCAATCTAATCTACCAACGGATACTGTTGCCATGCCAACACTAATCGTGCCAATAAGCCAGGATATTTTTGTTTCTGTTTCCGGATGCTTAATTGTTTTCCTGTAGGTCGGAACAAGTATTACTAGATCTGTAATTGCACTTGCAATAATGCTATAAGCAGGCGATTTTAGGGTTGCCCACAGGATTACTCCAATAATGCTTATTACTAGACAAGCAATATCCATTTTAGATTCTCCACCAACTCCGTTCTTTAAAGAAGCTAAAAATATTGCTCCTGTAACTATGACTCCGGCACCAAAAAGCCAAAGAGAGTTTGTTGCTCCACTGGCATATTGATTTGCGAATCCGATTGCATTCAGAAGGACAACCATACCCCAAGTTACTCTATGTGGTTTTGTCCTCCCCTTAAGCGTGTCCAGAAAATACGGTATATCTCCAACTGTGAATAAAACAGCACTAGCTATACCTAGTAATACAAATATCATTATTAAATCGTAGCAGATGTTCTATGAGATGGCAGCAGGTACAATCAGCAGGATTCTATATCAACCATAAAGCCAATCAGTATGGTGGAGATTGGCTAAGCTTGTTTGAAACGCGACCCACAGAGGATGTTTTGGCGGAAAATAGCCGAGGGCTGGACTAACACGCAGCACACCATTAGTGAAGTCAGAGCTAGCGTACCTAAAGAAGTAAGCTACATACTATAGGCTATAAAGTCTCTAAGGCGAAAGCACTTGAAACAGCTATATACAAACTAGATAAAACTCTTATGTTTACAGGGGTAGCTTATATTGTTAACAACAAATATAATTGCTTAATATGGAAGAGCAAAGAAACAGACGATCCAGAATTGCAACGTTAGCTTCGTGGGCAGATATTAAGCTCCTATCTCTACGTAATAAGATTAAATATCGTATCTTTGGTAAACTTTCTTCTTCATGGACGATCCTTACGGTATTTACAATATTGTCTGTTCTTATTTTTGTAGCTCATCGTAAATGGTTCGGTACTCCGTCTATACCGAAAACTTCCGCTGAGCTTTTCTTTGGCGCCGGTACGGTTACTGGAGCAATGTTGGCAATAGTCTTTGCCTTTAGTTCACAGTTAGTTTCTAGAGCATCTGAGGCGCTGCCAACGCGCTATTTTAAGCTCTTTGCAAAAGATACAAGGCTGGATTTGTACTATATGGTGCTTGGCTTAATTACGGTGCTGGAGTTTGTGTTAGGTATAGTGTCGTTAAATAAAGACGACAGTGTTAACACTTTTATGATTCGGCTTGGTGTATGGCTAATTTTATTAACTGTTACCCTACTGTATTTTTCATACACAAGGATGATTAAACTTTTAAGCCATGAGTATCAAGTTGCATGGTTGGCAAAATATCATAAAAGGCAGGTTGACGAAATTAGCTACATTGCCAAACGTATGGCAAGGGCAACACAAAGAGGACATAAAAAATCTATCGGCAAAAGACAGGCTAATAATTGAAGCTAATGCGTATGAATCCTTGCAGAAACAGATAAAAGCACTTAATGACGGCTTGGACGGTATTATTGAGCTTTACTTTACCTACAAAAATAGGGGGGATGATTATGCAGCCCAAAATTATATTTATGTATCCTCCGGACTCATTATGGCTTATCTGTTATCGCGACAGAAAAACACACTGCTAAGAATGAACCCAGAGGCTGGTTTGGCTCCAGAGAGTAACTTATCTGCATTCCTACAGACCAGCTTTGAAAAGCTAAAAATAATTTGGGATAAGGCGCTCGCAAACAATGACGTATATATTATTAGGAAATACTTGCGAGAAGTTCAGGGAATAGTGCGGGTTAGTTTGCTGGTGGATCATCTAAATAACTCTTACGAAAACCCAGCGTTTTTCACTGCATACTATAACTTCAGGCAGCTAATAAAAGACAGTACCAAAGCTAAGAGTGTAGATGCGTTGTTTGAGATTGCATCCGTGCTAGATCAGATAAGTGAAGTTGCGGTCACTAAGACACTCCAGGCTGACCCGCTTGAGTCTATATTGGACGACCTCCAGGCTATGTGTGTTGCGACACTTGCTTCAGACGAGATGAGTGTCGTGAATCATAACGTCATTAAAAACATGCTCACTATATGCAACAGAATACTTACCCAAGAAGAAATAGGAGATTATCGCTTACGTAAGATGCAAGAGGTTGTGCCGTTATGTATATCCTTCAGTATTTTAGGCATAAAGGACATGAGTCTGACAGATATTGCTATAGCCAATTTTGGTGACAATATATTTGCGATGGCAACGCATAACATGGACGAACCACCTACTCAGGCTCAAATTGATAAGATAATACAGACTTCAAGTTTTACCATTTCCCTGCTAGAAGCACTTGCAAAAATCGCTAATGGTAGAAGATACCAGACGCAATCTATAAATCGTTCAATAATAATTATGGCTAATACGCTCATCAAAATTTTGAACGATAACCCCGCAACCCCGCAACAAACCGCGGAGATCCAGCGAATATTAAACAGTTTAGCTAGTTTACCTAATTCATTTCCGGAACCGGATAAAACAGAAAGCTTGAATGACGCTAATAATTTTATGGATAAACTAGTCCAGTCGGCTATTATAGCTATCCAAGCTAATCAAATAGATGTAGCTACACGTATATTTGACTCGATATATGACTATCTGCATAAAATGCTCACAGACGCTAATAGTAAAGTGAGTATTCACGAAATATTGCGTGCTGTAAACAGAGCTAAACTTATTGGCGCAGCTGCACGAAAGCTCAGAAGACAGAACCTACAAAGACATGTAGCAGAGAAAACAAGAGAATTTGAATCTGAATACCTTGCAAAAATATTACCCTAATTACCCAAATGGCTATTAACAGCAACACAGTCTATAGTCCATCACCTACATTTCTACATCGGCAGCGTCAAAGTAACACATTTGCGTTTGATAACCCTACTGCCGGATTGCCAAGATATTTTCATGATGCTACGGCATTATTTTTTGAGTCTTATACACAAGATGACCTATATAATTTTGAAGATTATATATGGCAGTAAAAATCCATATCTCACGAGTTAATTGTAAGAATTTTTAACTTATTTTTATACATAAATAATAATTTAACATAATTACAAATTTGCTAAATTAACAGGGGTGGCTATGCTCCCTTTTTATCTGAAATTTAGACTCTACGGTATAATCACCAAATTTTTGGGGACAACATTGCCAACGTGTTTTTTTCGAGCAAAAACTATCAGTAAATTAAGCTGTAGAATGAGCAATAATCAGCTTAAAAGCCAAAGTTAGTACAACTCTGACAAAATCTTATATAATTAGTCTTGTCTTAAGTTAAATAAGCAGCGGTTTTTTGCTTTCTGAAGCACGATTGACCCTTAAATTGGGCACCGTGCAAACAGATTGGGTTAATCCCCGCTGCAATGGCTTAAGACACCGCACGGTGTCCATTTTTGTATTTAGGCACCGGCTTATATCTAAGTAAAATAAGGAAAACCGTCATGCCTGAGGAACAGCGCAAAATCAAGAAGTATAAAGTTTTACAAGGTAGCCAAAGCAAACTTGCCCGCAAGGTTCAGAAACACCTAAATAAAGGTTGGGAAGTTCAAGGTAGTGTTTCGGTAACTGGTGGATTCTTAATGACAGGTAAGACTTATGCGCAAGCTGTAGTGTTGTACGAGAAAGATAGTTAACCTTTATGATTAAGAAATTCATCAACTGGGCTAAAAGACATAAAATAATAACTGGTGTAATTATACTGATCATTATAATTGCTGCCGTTAGTACAGGTAGTAAGAATGATAAACAAGCTACTATTGCTAGTAACGCTTCAACGACTAGCCTCCCTACGGCTAATAAGCCTGCTGTCCCAATCACCACAACGAATCAGCCGTCAAAGTCGGCTGCTGAAACTTTTTGTGATAATAACGCTATTCTCAAGGTTGATACAAAAGAAATATCTGTTGTATCTCTGTCGTTCCCTCAAGACTACTACACTGATAGCGGTAGCGAAGACGCAAATAGCAATGAGATATGGGTTCTACAATGGGATGGTAAAAACAAGACTACAGAAGATAAAGTTGAATTTTGTTTGCCAAGTTAGTGGCACAGATAAGTCTATGACACTAGATAGCTTAACTATCAATGGGACAAGAGTAAAACTAAGTTGATGGCTGACTTATAGGATTAGAGCCCCATAGACTTCAGTACATCATCTATATTTTCATCACTACCAGCAGTTGCTCGTGCGATATCCTCAATAGCTTTTTTAGAGTTTGGGTTAGAATTTAGTCGTAATTTTGTGCGTATTTCAGATAGTTGTTTAAAGGCTGCGTCATTTATTTTGGCAACCTTTTTAAACTGATTGGCCGCATTAGTATATTTAGTGTAAGCTTCATCATCCGTAATATAATCTGTTCTGTCTATACAGATATAACTAGGCTTCCTTTTTAGAGCATTGCTGCTACAAAATTCATAATCATTGGGGTATGAAAGCGTAATCGTTTTTATCTTGAGGGTAAGTTTCATCTTGACTTGTATAAATCCAGAAAAGAGTACCACCGGTTGGAAGATGATTACCAGCAAGCTTGTATTTTGCTTTTATGACACCTGTATGCTTTTCTTTCGAGTGCACATCCAAATGCACATTACGCGGCTCAATAGTTTGAATGAACAAAGCCTTAGGTATTTGCATGCGTTACCTATTTAATAGTTAAGTCTAGTGGCTTACCCATATTTTCGGTACCGCCTAGAGTGGCTCCTAGTGCGAGCATAGGTTTAGTCTTGTAAGCGACTTGCGTAAGGGCTTTTGGACCGTAGCCTTTTAAACTATCAAGGACGGCATTAACATGCCCTAGATCAGTCTTGGTAAGTTTATCTATAGTAGGTTCACTATCATCGCTAACGTTATACTTAACGTACTCCGTACCGTAGTCAGTGTAAGTCGTGTCTGAGGTAATATCACCTCGCTCCACGAGCTGAAAAAGTGCATCTTCAATTTTTCTATCATACGGGCCAAAATGCCATCGGTAGTAGTTAAAGTTGGTTATTTGATCATTACCCGCGCCAACGCTAACCAGGTCACAAAGGTAGCACAATTTAACCAAACTTGTAACAGTAGATAAGTGATGCTTAGAAACTAGATAATCAATCAGTTGTTTTGTTTTTTCACTAACAACTTCCTTTGTCATGCGTATGCCCCTATTATCATTATTGCATAGTGCTAATGTTCTACATAACAACTATGCTGCTACCAGATAGATATATAAACAGGTTTGCTGCTTAGTAACAAGCAATAGCGCTATTGAATTAAGAAATACCAGTAAGTCTGTACCGTACTTGTTGACGATTATACTTTTGTTTAGTTAATATAATTGTATTAACAATTTAACCGTATTTCATGTAGTCAGCGGGACGAACCGCTCAAAAAAACGGCACATCAAAACTACATGAAGTAAGTAAAACGAGACACGGACTCGGTATAAAACGGACTTATTAGCGGACTAACGAGGTCATTAGACTTTACGTCTATGGCTTGGGAGTTTAGCAGTGAGTGCCGTTTCTCAAGAACAACAAAATACAGAGGGTAGTTTTTGTAAAGCTTATAGAGGTTTTACAAGAAATAGATACGTCAGCGCCTGACGCAAAAATCAATGAAGATTCAATAGATGACAATAATGGTGGCCGAATCATCTTATAGCAAATGCTAAAATTGCTATATGTATGATGAGCAGGAGCTTGATCTAAAAACGCTCAAATATGTAATGTATTTGCGAAAATCTACCGAGGACGAAGGTAGGCAAATTAGATCAATACCCGATCAAGAACGAGACTGTAGGGATTTAGCAAAACGGCTAGGTATTAACATTGTTGATGTTATTAGAGAGAAAAAGTCGGCAAAAGTTCCTGGTAAGCGTACTGAATTTAGCAGTATGCTCAAACGCATAAGAGCTAAAGAGTTTGACGCGATTATCGCTTGGCATCCCGACCGGCTTGCCAGAAATATGGTGGAAGCGGGCAAGATCATTCACATGCTTGATACCAATGTTATCAAAGATATACGCTTTGTATCCCACCAGTTCTCAAATGACGCCAACGGCAAAATGCTTTTAGGCATGTTGTTTGTATTTAGTAAGCATTATTCAGATGATCTTTCTGACAAGGTTACACGTGGCGTGAGAGGAAACTTACGTGACTATAAGTCTGGCGGCACGCCTAAGCATGGCTATATACGTGATGAGAAGGGTGTTTATCGCAAAGACGGCGATAACTTCACTATCATACAAAGAGCGTGGCAAATGCGAGTTGAGGGTAAAAATCAGCAAGATATTTGTGACTATATAAATTCACAAGGTTATCAGAAGTTTATAGCAAAACAAGGTGGCCATATTACCGTCACGATGAATGATAGTACCCTAAGCAATATATTTAAGGATACCTTTTATTTTGGTGAGCTAGTTCAAGCCGGCCGGAGGCCGGACAGTTGATTTAATAGAGGGCACGCATTTGAGCCAATGATTGATCGCGAGATGTTTTTCCAAGTTCAAGATTTGAGCCGAAGTAGGCGGCGTACAAGTAAGCAAAGCCGCAAGCCATTCCTGCCGCTACGTTACTTGGTATTTTGTGATGTTTGCGATTTTTCTAAACCCATGCAAGTCGGTCACTCTACCGGCAGAGATAAGGTGTCGCGCCTAAACTATCGCTGCCTTAACAAAGAATGCCCAAGAGAAAAGGGCTTCAGGAGTATTCGCGGCAAGCTAGTATTTGACGAGATTGATAAAGTGATAAAGGAAAAGCTAGTAAACTTACCGGATAGTGCTTATGACAACTATCTTAAAGAAGTTAAATCACATAGTGACAAAGCAAAAATAAAACTACGCAGCGAGTTGAGCCGAGCTAAGGTAATGAAAGCGGGTTACGAAAAAAGAATTATAGACTTGTCATCAAGCCTAGCAGTGATAACTGATGAGCGGGCTAAGCAGGCTATTAACGAACAAATTGCTGAGACTTCACAACTCTTACAGCTGCAAGAGCAGATTATTCAGCAGAATAAGCGAAGCCTTGATCGTAGCACCCTACCGGCTATAGATAAGGACCAGTTTAAGACCATTCTTAAAGAAATGGCAGCAAAGCTTAAAGTGGCCGATGTGTTTCAAAAAGACATTATTGTTAGCAATTTGTTTTTGAAACTATATTTTTAACCAACAAAAAAATGACGCGTTACATCTTAAAAGAGCCAGTTGCGTCATTAGTTGAATTTGCTTCATTCCAGCATGTGGGGGCGGTAGGAATCGAACCTACTACCAAGTGGTTATGAGCCGCCTGCTCTAACCGATGAGCTACGCCCCCGTAAGTTAGGTAGCTAACAGATATAGAGTATAGCAGAACAGGCGTGAAGTTATATAATAAAACTGTTAAGTAAAATGAATCAAAAACTAACGCAATATAAAAAAGTAATCACCATCCAGCTAACACGCTTTGGTGACATTAGATTTACCGGCCAGATTATATTTGCAGTTATAGTACTTCTAATTTCCTGGAGTGGGGTAAGAGCTATCCAATCTAACTATAATTTGCAGCAGCAAGTAGCTGAGCTTAAGCAACAAAATCAGCTATCACAACTTCAAAACTCTACAATCTCATTACAAAACGAATACTATAACTCCAACCAATATCTTGAACTATCTGCCAGGCAAAACTTTGGACTAGCTTCACCCAATGAAAAAGAGCTAATCGTTCCACAAAGTGTAGCCTTAGGCTACACAGAGGATGTTCCATATTTAGATAACTCAAGCAGTACCGCAACATCAAACGGTAAACAGCTTAATTACGAGACTTGGATAAACTCTTCCTGCACAGAAATTCTACCCGTTAGTATCTGTTATACATTTGGCTTAGGTTAGAAATTATGATAGAATAACTCCTTAACAAATAGATATCGCGGGGTGGAGCAGCGGCAGCTCGGTTGGCTCATAACCAACAGGTCGCAGGTTCGAGTCCTGCCCCCGCAACCAAGTGATACTACTGTCCTCTTCGGAGGACTTTTTGTTTAAACGAGATCAATAGACGCTTATTTTTAAGAGGTTCCAAAGTCATATATTGTGTAGATTTTCTCTGCTTATGCTTGGTAAATTCAATTGCTAACCATAGAATGAATGCATGGCAGACCGTGAAGCAATTCAAGATGTAAATATTGAACTCGGTGATGATGTTTCGAAAATGCTGTACGAAGCATCGAAACTAACACACGAAAACAGACCGGGCTTACTAGTTGAGTTTCACGAGTCCTTCTCGGTTTTCGGGCTATACCTGCAAGCGTTCTTAAAGATTTGGGCAATATGTACATCAACTTGGCATTTGATGGCGTTGGAACAAAGGTAGAAGTCGCCGAGCGATTGGATGACCATAGCGTGGTTGCCCACGATTTATTCGCCATGGTTTGTGATGATGCAGTCGTGCGTGGGGCAGAACCAGTTGCCATCGGCTCAATCCTTGACGTACGACACTTAAATGATGATGACCACACCAGAACAGCAGTTGGCAGCTGGCAAGGGGTTATGTTGAAGCGGCTAGTGCTGCTGGTGTTGTAGTGGTAAATGGCGAAGTCGCTGAACTTGGTGACCGTGTCGGCGGTTATGGCGATTTTAATTACAACTGGGGCGCAACAGTATTGTGGTTTGCCCACAAGGAACGAATTTTAACAGGACATCAAATTCAACCAGGTGATACATTAGTCGGACTCGCAGAACATGGCTTTCGCTCAAATGGCATTACTGATGTTCGCAGGGCTATGCTTGAACATTACGGTCCTGATTGGCAGAACGTGGTAGTGAGCGAACTTGGCAACTTATCTCTCGGTAGGCTAGTGCAGAAGCCGTCAATTATTTATTCTCGCTTTGTCTCTGAGCTGACTGGCGGTTACGACACAGAAAAAGAGCCGAAAGCAAAAGTTACTGGCGTAGCTCATATAACTGGTGGTGGTCAGCCGAGCAAGTTAGGACGAATGCTTGAACCATCTGGATTGGGTGTAACTATTTCCGAGCCAATTGATCCCCCAAGAATTATGCTGGAAGTCCAAAAGCTGCGTGAATTTTCTGATGAGAAAGCCTACGGTAAGTGGCACATGGGCCCAGGTATGGTAATTGCTACTCCAGAACCAGAAAAAGTGTTGGCTGAAGCTGAGCGTAGTGGTTTGCAGGCAAAGGCGATCGGCGAAGTTATGGATGAGCCCGGCATTCGTATTCAGAATCGTGGCGCTCAGCAATCTGAAGAATGGCTTACTTTTTAGGTTCGAGTCCTACATGGTCTGTCCAAATAAAACTTTAGACCATCCTCAATAGCTTGTGCCATCTGTAAATCTCACCTGCAATCAGGTTCCAATTCGATTGCACGTACTCAACCATAAGCATTATCACCTCTGTTGTTATAACAGAGGTTTTTGTTTACCCTAAATACCCTAAGAAGTTAACTGGTTCCAGTCCTTCATGGTATTTGCTATCATTTGCTTATGGATGAAGAGATGGTAGATGTTCTGGATAAGAAGAATAATGTTTTAAGACAAGAACTTAAGACAGAAGCTCACAACATGGCTGGAAACATAAAACTGTCATTGGTTACTTAAAAAGTGGTAATGATTGTTTCCTAGTAAGACAGGCATCGCATAAACAAGACGCTGGACAATTGGTGGCTCCTGTCGGTGGGCACGTTAAGGCAGGAGAGTCGGATATAGATGCATTACTACGAGAATCAGAGGAAGAAATAGGGACTCGTAATATTAAGTACAAGCATATAGGCAATAAAGTCTTCCACAGACAAGTAATTGGTAGAGACGAAAATCATCTATTTACACTTTACGAGATTGAAACAACTGACCCGATCAAGCTTGGTGATGAATCAGTGGAAATTGTTAGATTTAGTCCAAATGAACTAAAGCATCTAATCGAGAAGAGCCCCGAAACAATAGGTGAAGCTCACTATTTTCTTCTTGAAGCTTTTTACTCAGAGTATCTACCAAAAGGCTATAAGAAAAGATGGTCGTGAGGACTCTATATTTCTAGGTAGAGTAGCAGACCTGTGACTACCTCTATATGTCCGCTTCTATCTATCTAACTCTGAGAGGAGTTTGTTCCGATTCGAACGTACAAGGGCAACTATAAACATCCTGACCTCTTTTAATGGAGGGACTTCTTTATTTCTTAAGCTTGCACATAAGAATGTTATCAATTATGTTGAGTTTAATGATAAGTCCAGGTAATCTAGAGTCACTATCTGAAAAACTTCGTGTATATGATGTAGTACAGGGAGCTTGGAGCAAGAAGGAAATGGCTTTGAAGCCAATACACGTCATGTACTTACACATCTAGCTAAAGACGTTGCCTTAAAAGATTTCTCAGACCCAGAACTTGTAGAGACTGAAATTGCGCCAGACGCAGTTCAGTATGCTTTAAGATTAGGTAGATGGTCTGGGGTTAGGACGTCAGATATGACGGAACTTACAGAAAAAGAGGATGCTGTGGTAGACAGTATATATTCTCGGATGGAGAGCTTACCATTTGGCTTAGCGCCCTATATAGGTGCTATGGGGATTTTAGCTAAAAATCTTCATGACTCTGATCACAAAAAAGATCGTGAAGTGGCACTAGGGCGTACCTATGGTGATATGCGGAGTGCCTCAAGATTGCTAGTATATGCAGCAACAACACAGGCTCATCAACTAGGTTTTGGTTTGGTAAGTGCGTTTGATAAAAGGCTTATGCTCTACGAACTCGCTTTAAAATACCAGACCCAGAAAGTATATAAGGTCTACTATTACTAAGTAGTGAGACGTTTTTTAGTGACAGCCATTAAACTTACGCCATATGGCAAACATACCAAGAATACACTACAGAGCGTAATGTAGTAGTATTGCGACCAATTGCCACCATAACCTGGGGCAACTGCCTCTGCAAGACTTATAAGTCCAAAGACAATATAACCAGCTAGGAGTATATGTAGCAGCATGTTCTTACGCCTAAACCAGCAGAGTATAAGTAGGGCGATAAATAAGAATACAGATGCAAGGATACTAAATAAGCCATGAACAAGAAGTATATGGTCCTGCGTAAAACTGGCACACTTCATTAGATTTGGTACACAGTGCTCTGGCATTAGGGCATCAACAACAGTGCCAATAGCGAATAGTACTACACATACTAAGACCATAAGAATATGAGTAGATGACTTACTATCTTTGTATAGCTTCCATAAAAAACCACAGACTATAACGATCAGAACACTACTTATTATATCCGTCGTGATAAAAAGCCAGTTATATGGTTGATGTACAGCTTCCAGTCCACTGGCTAGACTTACCCTAGCTACTCTATTATTTAGCCAATATCCAAGTGGCCAACTGTTGTACAGTATTCCAGACAGTAAGCTGATCCAGCTGAGTCTGAGTATCTTACGTGAGAGCATGAGCTACCTATTAGTTTATGTGTTGTTTATGCTTGCATACAATATAACTCAGTTCATAATATACTTAAATATCAATATTTAGAGGTTAACTATGATTGATGTACCAAGAGTTATTTCAAGACCACTAGCCTTATTGGACAATGAGGCTCAAGCTACACGCCTCGTTCCACCAGGATCAGATGCTGAACGATATGTTGCCGACGGAAGCGTTCTAAGTAGGGTAGGAACATTCTTAAGCTACGCTAAAACCATTGTCTACGTAGAGGTGAGTCACACTCCAGGTTACGTTGAGACATTTGCGGCTAGTGATCATAGAGTTCTAGCAATTCCAGGTGAAATAGTTGAGGATAAGGCAGAAAAACCGGTCTATGGCTTTATCATTCCATCCCTAAGAGGACATTTTATGGGTGTAGGTAGATACACTGGTCAAAATCATGAAAACGAACAAATATTATCTTGGGTTGATATATCTACCAAAGATACGGCTTTACTGTCAGGCGACTTCATTAATCCTGTTGAGACTGCAGCTAAAGAACTTGAGCTACTTCAAATTTTAGCAATTGGGCAAGATGCTGTTGAATGGGCCTTTGATTAACTTAAATGTCTTTTGATATATAAAAAGCTACACGTTTGCCCTACAATATCCATAGATGGAAAATAACATTGGTGTTAATTTATCAGGTGGTAGCGGTACAGGCGTTAATACCTCAAACCCACAATCTGGTGCCGCCAATAGCTCACTAACTGGCCCTACTCAAACTCTACAGACGGCTGCAAGTTCTGGCTCCATAAACAACCAATCAAGTGCAACTCCAATTCAGCTTCAGCCAGCCGACCTAAGAACCGCAGCAGTATTGCCTCTAGAACCTGCTAAAACTGATCACCATGTACCAGTTGGTGGGGTAGCTGTCGTCGCTGTTTTAATAGTAGTCGCTGTAGTAATGTGTATATACATATCCATATCTGCTAAACAGTCCTCTAAAAATATCTAAAAAAAGTACTTGTCAAATGTTAGCATAAGCCCTATGATGTGGCTTGAGATCAAAAAGATCAAAACAAAAAACAAAAAAAGGAACGGATCATGAAATCACAAACTCAACTAGCTTTTGAGTTAGTAGCTAGCTCAGATAGCAATCTATCTGAAGTAAGACAAACTTCTAAAGAAGCTATAGCGATACAATGCTAGATGACGACCAACAAAAGGCACTTAAAAAACTAACCAAGCAAAGAGATAGCGTCTTTGCCAAGTTTCCATTAGTCTTTACTCTACTAGGTACCCTAGGCGTAACCATTACCTACTATGGTTTGCAGCACCTTATTAATAAAGTACCGCTACTAGCTAACAATCCCATCATTGCCGTTATTGTTGGGGTAGCCATATTGTTATTTACAGGCACCTTGTATAAGAGACTAGATTAACTTACTGGCTAGGCGATGGAATAGCTAAGTTAATCGTCTGAGATCCGGTAGGAGTCCATGCTAGTGTCACTATATTATCGCTAACTTCAAAAGGTATGTACTCAGTTGTACTACCCCCGGCTATGAGGCTAGAAGTGTACCAGGCTTGACCATCGTTAGCAAAGTGTATCGGATTAATTATTTCCCCAGTGTTATTTATGGCACTAAACTGATCTAAAGTATAAGTCTGCGTTGAAGAAGACAGGTTTTTCATAGTAACTGATACTGCTTCTACACTATTGCTAGTATCGGCTGTATAGGTGCTACCTAAATACGATGGTGGCACCAGTTTTACGCTATTGATAACTAACGATGCACTTGCCTGAGTCTGAGTAGTTGAGTTACTGGGCTGGGCGGTAACGGTAACTTTAGTAGCTGTTTGAACTTTCTTAAGTGCTGCTACAGATTTAGATAAATTACTGTTCTGAGTATTTAGCTTGCTGTTTTGGGAGTTAAGTTTAGACACCTTAGTATTTAAAGCAGTGACTTTACTATTTAAAGATTTTACCTTGTTGTTTTGATGAAGAAGCACATAACCAAAGATTAGTAACACAATTAGCGGCAACGCTATTGAGCATATAATCTTCAATTTTTTGGAATGTTTTCTCGGTTCTTTCTTTGGTCCCTGATCTAACGACATTATGAATTACCTTTATGATTTTAAGCATATGCCTCTAGGCATATAAATACAATAAATTGTTGGGTAAACATGCTAGGAGGCTATTTTCTATTAATGTTATCTAAATCCTTGTATTCAGATTCAATTATTTTACGTATGGCACTGGGTTGAACCAGCAGTCATCATGTTGACCTGGAAGTTTTACAACCCTTTGCTTAATAAGTTTATTTAAATTTGGTGCACAAAAAGCGTCATCATCATTTTGTATAACTATTGAATTAGATCCAGCCTTTGAAAGAGGATCTTCTGAATATATAACTCTACCCGCCCTAAGAGTCACTAGTGGCTTACTAATAATATAGAAGATGTTCCATAGTAGCTTATGTATGTATTCTAGAAAGGGAAGGTTTTTACGGTCATGTTTTCTCTTTTGGCTGATACTAACTCTTACAGATTTACCTGGGTAGTAAGGTGGACCAATTAGTATTGTCACCTTGTTACTTTTCCTAGGTCTAACAAGGTATGTGCCTACAGAGTGAGCAATAAGTACTGTCGCCTCATTAATAGGTGCTTCTAAAAATCCTGCTTTTTTTAATTCTGCAGAAGTTTTTTTACCAAACCATGGACCTTCAGCCCACGCATAAAAGATATGAAAAGTTTTAGGAGGTTTATTGCTTGTCATCTGCTGACAAGAGTATCACGGCAATACTGTAGGCCATAAATTTAGACATACTAAGAACGAATTGTAACCACCTCAAATTAGAGGTTAACGATGTATAAACGAAATTCTTACATCTACTTTATAAATATAAGAACACACTAAGGGAACGACGGTGTTTATTGAAATCCAATGCTCGTAAATAGCCGGACTATTTAACGATTTTGGCACTATCAGGACGGATTTTATGAACACAACTAAACACAAGATTAATGTTAACAAAAAGTTAATTAACCAAGGCACTCGTATAGCTGCCCTAAGAAAACAGTTAACTTATTACAAGGAGATTACTGAAACTATCCGTGAGCCATTTATTATCCTAGACAATGAGCTTAAAGTAGTCACAGCGAACATATCCTTTTATCAGAAGTTTAAAGTTAAAAGGTAGATACTGAGGGCAAACGTATCTATGATCTAGGCAATAGCCAGTGGAATTCACCAGAGCTGCGTGTACTGCTAGAGAATATTCTTCCTGCCCACCGTGTACTAGTAAACTATGCGGTTAGACATACTTTTCCTTATCTTGGCCCTAAGACAATTCTACTTAATGCCAGACAAGTCGACGGGAAGCAGCTCATTCTACTTGCCATGGAAGATGTGACTGCTCAGTGGCAATTAAGAGCGACTCAGATGAGATGACAAAAAATCTTACAGAACAACGAGATAAACTTCAAGGCCTTAATGATGCAAAAGACGAATTTATTTCTCTTGCATCTCATCAGCTTCGTACACCTGCAACCGCAGTCAAACAATATGTAGGTATGCTTAGGTTGGGGTACGCTGGTCATCTAACTAAAGAGCAAATGAAAATGTTGGGCATTGCATATAAGAATAATGAGAGGCAGTTAGAGATTATTGAAGACTTACTTAGGGTGGCAAAAGTTGACGCTGGTAAGGTCTATTTAGATAAAACTTCCTGCGACCTTGTAGTACAAATTAACAAAGCCATTAAAGGGCAGTCGATCTTGTTTAAGAGTCGCAACCAAACTATCGTATTCATTAAGCCAAAAGCTAAAATGATAGCTAGCGTAGACCCAAAACTAATGCTCATGGTTTTAGAGAACATATTAGATAATGCTGGGAAATATTCCGAGAATGGTAAAAAAGTCACCATTCATGTTTATCAAGACGATATAAATACTGTCATTACAATAAAAGATAACGGAGTCGGGATTCGCAAGGTAGATATGCCAAAGCTTTTCAAGAAATTTCTCTAGACTTGATAATGTTCTATCAGTTTCAGTTGGAGGTACGGGGTTAGGGCTATATTGGGCAAAGAAGATTCTAGATTTACACGACGGTACAATTAGGGTGGTTTCTAAGGTACACGACGGTACCACTTTTATGATTACCACCCCAACTTTATCTAAACCGGTAACATAGACGAAATGGTAGCTCATAACTATGTCGAAGTTGCGTAAATGTGCTTAAGATGTGACAATATGTTTATAAAAGGTAGGAAGTACTTGTTTTGGATTTATCAAAAGAACTTATGTTGCGCAACGGCCTGAATGGGAACCAGATCACCTAGCCTCAGTAGTAGCCGCTCTTGAGCGGAGCGATCCTCTTACTACGCCTGAAGAAACAGACAGA